>DYEQ01000038.1 GCA_020725645.1 Candidatus Fermentithermobacillaceae bacterium
ACGGGCAAGATGCCGGGCAAAAAGAGGTTCATGCGGTAGATAACATACCCGTGATAGCTGCAACGCCTTACTCCAAAGTCCGAGCGCAGAAAGAATCTGGACTATCCCCGCTGTATACAGCGCCATGCATGCTATAGGCACGAAAACCTTGGGACGAAAAGATAGCACAAACAGGGCGATAAGCGACTTGCGGACTTCTGCTTTGGATAGCATGAAAGCGAACACAACGCCCAGCCAGATTCCGGTCGCAGGACATCGAATCCGCATCTAACTAGCGATAATGCTGGACCATGTTGGCGTCGCCTTGCTTCTTGCTGACCAACGATGTGACCGTTTCCACGAACTTATCGCAATCACCGAGACGACTAGTGATTATTCCATATAGCCTTTCAGGTGATATCTCCTGATAACCGTGCACTAAGCGGTTGCGAAAACCGACCATAGCAGCGTAGTCATCAAAATCGGCGCTCGAAATGACACCGTTATGTCTTAGTGTCTGGAAAGCGTCGCGGGCGTCCACTGGCGGATAGTTATACATTTTCGCAGCCAAGTGGTAAGCTATGTCTATCATGGCCTCAATAGCTGTCTGCAGGGAATACCGTATTCCTCTCATCTTCCAGGGATCGTTCAGTATTTCTTCCCGGGAGAAGGTTCTTGTCAACTCTCGAATCGCGCCTGCTTCATGACGAATGTAGGCGATCTTTCTCAAAATGCGGTCTTCATCTATGGTCACACTCTATACCCCCGTGATCATCCTCAGCGCTTCCCGATAGCGCGGATAGTTTTCGCCGTAGAGGCGACTAATTCTTTCGATGAAATCTGTAATCACCGACGGCATGCGGTTGTAAATCAAACGGCCGCCTTTTATTACCTTGAAGGCGAAGATGCTGTTTGCCGTGTTTAAGGGTACGACATCGAAAGGGTGACCGTCGAGCTTCGGCAGCTCGTCACTTATCGCATTGGCGATCCTTTCATATTCGTGCTCCGGGAGCCCGTTAAGGGGGGTTACCACAAGCCCGATGTCAATATCGCTATCTGGGCGGCATAACTCGAGAGCCGAACCGAAAAGAAAAGCAGCAGCTATTTCCTCCCGGGTTGCCAGGGCGGGAGTGACCGTTTTGACTATCAGGTCAATCGGCAGGTGGACGATGTTCCATCACCCGTCAACAATGGTAGCATACAGCATATGGTGCATCAATGAAAGGCCCACGGGGCAGCCCCACGGGCTCTTCCTGCGGTTTGTCTTTAGGTGCCCGGGCACTGGGCCCCGGGTTCCGTGTCAGAATCCCCGTGCCAAAGCAAGACGGGCGTAGGGCAAAACCTCTGGTTTCTCCAACGCCGCTGTCCTCTAATTGGCGGCATGTTTCTGTCGGGCGCTCTTGGCCGTGTCCCGGTGCGAGCTCGTCACGCCCAGGGCTGCACTTCCGGCTTCCAGGTACCGGTGAAGGAACGATGCTACCGGGCGTAGAAACAGCTGTGCTTGGTGGCGTGCCTTCGTCTTTCAGGAGTGAATCCGGCGGGCGTCCGGCGCATGCGCGGGTACGTAGCGGGTAATGGGGGAGTCTTTGGAAGTCCCAATAGATACCGCCCGGGTGTGGAGGTGGGCTGTTGGCCGAGCTCAGGTGGAATCCTCTTCTCAGAACGTGGACTATGGTAGCGCCCGGGAGGCAGAGCCGCCCCGTCATTGAGGGTGACAGCTCCAGTTGTCCGTTTTGCCCGGGTTCGGGGAAAGTTCCCCACCACTACGATGTCCTGGAGTACGACAACGATTTTCCGGCGCTCTCAAAAGATGCCCCCGAGCCCGTAACCCGTTCTTCTCTGTATCGCTCCGCTCCCGCCTACGGTAAGTGTGAGGTGATACTCTACTCACCCTCCCACACAGCTACTCTGGCGGAGCTCCCGCTGGAGCAGGTTAGGAAACTTGTGGACCTGTGGGTAGAGAGGTTTTCCGTACTGTCTTCGGACGAACGTATCAAGTACGTGTTCATATTCGAAAACCGGGGTCCGGAAGTCGGGGTGACCATACACCACCCTCACGGGCAGATATATGCGTACCCGTTTGTTCCTCTCAAGATCCAGGCCGAGCTCGAGAGCTGTCAAGCTTACTGGCAGGAGACCGGCAGGTGCCTCATCTGCGACATGAACCGCGAAGAGAGTAGCTTCGGCAAGCGGGTTGTCTACGAGAACGAAGATTTCCTAGGCTACATTCCATATTTCACGGATTATCCTTACGGACTGTTCCTCGTGCCCAAAGAGCACGTGACCCTCATCACCGACTTGACCGGGCGGGCGAGAGACTCCATTGCCGCCGCCCTCAGGGATACCGTGGGTGCGTTCGATTGTCTCTTTGCGCGGCCGTTTCCTTATATGATGAGCTTCCATCAGGCTCCTGTGAACACGCCCGAGTACGACTACGCCGGGTGTTACTACCACTTTCACATCGAGTTCTATCCGCCGCTCAGGGATGCGGACAAGATAAAGTTTTACGCGTCTTCGGAAATGGGAGCGTGGGCTGCATGTAACCCTGCGTGCGTGGAGGAGACCGCGCCAAAGCTCCGCGAGGCGTTCGTACGGTTTCGCAAAATGCATAGCTCGTGTGATGGGAAGGTGCAGGGGGCGGGGTAGGGAGCTCGGGTCACGAGGAGGTGGGCCACCTATCAACGCTTGCGACTTTTGTGACATTCGCGGAGGCTCAGTCGCAGCATACCTCAGGCAGGAGTTCGTGAACGTCTACGGCGGGCCGCCGGAGGATGTGTGGGTCTTTTTCGCCCCGGGAAGGGTGAATCTTATCGGGGAGCACACCGACTACAACGGGGGCCTGGTGCTTCCGGCCGCCATTTCCCTGGGGATTTACGCGGCGGTCAGATTCGATGGCGGTGACTCCATAACGTTCACATCTCTCAACGAACCGGGCAGCGTGACCGTCCCCGTGCGCGGACAGGCGTCTTTCGACCCTTCCCACGGGTGGGCGAACTACCCTAAAGGGGTCTTGAAGTGCATACTCGAAGAGCGGTTTGATCTTCGTGGATGCAAGGTGCTGTACTGGGCCGATCTTCCGGTGGGTGCGGGCCTTTCGTCCTCCGCCGCCCTTGAACTCGTCACGGCATATCTTCTCCTCTATCCTCTTGTCGGTGATTCCGCCGACCGTATCCACCTTGCGACCCTCTGCAGGCGGGCGGAAAACGAATTCGTCGGAGTCGAGTGCGGCATCATGGACCAGTTCATCGTGGCCATGGGGAAGAGAGATTCGGCCATCCTCCTCGACTGCGCGACGCTGGATTACCGCTACGTGCCGGTTAGGCTCGGAGATTACCAGCTCGTCATCATGAATACCGCAAAGAAGCGGGCGCTGGGTGAATCGAAATACAACGAAAGAAGGGCCGAGTGCGAGCGGTGTCTCGAGGTCATCAACCGCGGCGAGCGTGCCGCCGGGAGGGCTCGTGCCCCCGGCCGGTACCGGGCACTGGCCCACGTTCCGCTGGAAGAGGCCCAGCGGTATCTGAACGACGAGGTCCTTTTTAAACGAGCGCGGCACGTGATAACGGAGAACAAGAGGACGCTGGAAGCTGCGAGGTGTCTTCCGGCGGGATCTGTCCGCCGGTTCGGCCGGCTGATGATCGAGTCCCACGAATCGTTGAGGGACGACTACGAGGTCACCGGTCGTGAGCTCGATGCCATCGTCGAGGAATCTCTGCGATTTGAAGGTTGCGTGGGTGCCCGCATGACGGGAGCGGGTTTCGGCGGGTGCGCGATCGCCCTCGTAGAAAAGGGACGAGTTGAGGAATTCCTGGCGCCGGTGTCTCGTTCGTACCGCGCCCGGACCGGCCTTGAGCCGTACTTTTACACGTGTTCAATCGTTGACGGGGTCAGGTGTCTTGAGCCGGCTCCTGTCGGGGGTGGCGGAATCCGAGATGATGAGAGTCTCGACAATCAAGGTGACCTACCTGTACTGCGGAGCGAAACGCAGCGTCTTGCTGGAGCCGGGGAAAGAGCACGTGGCGGATGGGGCTTCGCTCCGGGCGGACTGGGATGAGATCCCCGACCGCGAAATCGAACAATACCTGGAGTTCATGCGCCGGAGTCCAATAGGTCGGAGCTCCTTGGACCAGAGTTCCCTGGACCAGAGCTGCATGGTTCCGAGTTCCACGGACCGGAGTTCTACGGACCAAATTTCCATAGACCGAAGCTGCGTGGACCGGCCGGAGGTGAAACGGACGGGGTCTGGTGCTACCGGTCGGGGAAACCAGGGACATCCTCCGGCGGTCTGGAGATTCCTCTTGATGGTTCATCCCGGCGAGGAGATCGTCCTCCAGGAGGTCCGCGCCGAGATACTGCTGGATCTCGCCCGTTCGGACCGCATCTTCGTAAACGGTTTTCAGTCCTGGACCGAAAGCAGGGAGTTTGAGCAACATGAGAGGATACCGCGGCTTAAGTGGCCCGCCAGCGCGCTCCTGAAGAGATACGGGGATTACGAGCTTTACCGGTACACCGGCAGGCGAGGGGTGTTCCACGGCTGGACCTATTCCTACATCCGCAGGTCCGGAAAGGAGATCACCCTCTTCGGATCCCTTTCCGAGATGGAAGGCTACACTCTGTTTGAGTTCGACGTCGCCCGCGGTTTGCTCGCGGTATGCAGGGATTGCGCGGGCGTCGCACCGTTCGGCGGGTACAAAGCTCTCGATTTCGTCGTAGCCGCGGGCCGGGAAGACGACGTGTTCGACCTCTATTTCGGTTTGATGTACCGGACTCGGGCCGGGCGGACCTGCGACACCGCGCCTTCGTCAAAGGGCACGAACAGCGCAGAAACGGATACGTGCGGCGGGACCGGTGAACCCCTGTCCCCGGTTCCGGTGCACCGCTGTTTGGACGCGCAGTCGCCGCTCACCGGCTGGACGAGCTGGTACAAGTATTACACCAAGGTCACCTCTGATTCCGTACTCAGGGATCTTGCTGCTTTTGAAGAAAGAGACGTCGCCATCGGGTTATTTCAAATAGATGACGGGTGGGAACCGGCGATCGGCGACTGGTTGGCTCCTTCTCCGGAGAAGTTTTCCACCGGAATGCCTGGGATCGTCCGGCGGATCAAGGAAGCGGGGTACGTGGCCGGGCTGTGGCTTGCGCCGTTCATATGCGAGAGGAAATCGCGGGTGTGGAAGGAGCATCCCGACTGGGTTCTGAGGGACGCACGGGGGAGGCCCGTGAAGGCCGGGTTTAATCCGGGTTGGAGCGGGTGGTTTTATGCGCTCGATATCTACAATGAAGGCTTCCGGGAATACCTGCGACAGGTGTTCCAGAAGGTTCTGGAGGAGTGGGGTTTTGACGTCGTGAAGCTCGACTTTCTCTACGCCGCCGCCCTGTTGCCGCGCAGGACGAAGACCAGGGGACAGGTGATGTGCGAGGCGATGCGGTTTCTCAGGGATCTGGTGGGCACGAAGACGATCCTCGGTTGCGGCGTTCCGCTCGGTCCGGCGTTCGGTCTCGTGGAGTACTGCAGGATCGGCAGCGACGTTTCGCTCACGTGGGAGGATCGTCTCTTAAAGGCGGTCGGCTACAGGGAGCGGGTTTCCACGGTGAACTCGATCGCGAGCACGGTGGGAAGGCATCATCTGGACGGTCGGGCGTTTTACAACGATCCCGATGTCATCATACTCAGGCCTGAGAGAAATAAGCTCACGCCGTCACAGAGGATGACGCTCTTCCGGGTGAACGCATCTCTGGGAAGTATCGTGCTGACCTCCGATGCCCCTTCGGAGTACGGCGAACGCGAACTTCAAAACTATCTGTGCCTGCTGGAACAGGGCTCAAGGCGGGTGACCGGTTCAAACATCCGCGACGGAATCGCTTACGTGGGCTTCGAGGCGGGGGCGAAGAGGAAACTTCTCCTGGCAAACCTCACGGGTACAGTCCGGGAGGTTTCCCTCCGACCGGAGTCCTTCATCGGACTGGACTCGGAGTTTGTCGCGACCTTTTCGAAATTGGGCAGCGTGCGGTTGGGGGCTTACGAATCCGTGTACCTCGAAGAGCCCCTGGCCGACCGAGTAGCGGGATGAAGTTACGTAAAGGAGGTTTGTGTATGCCAGGGCAAGGGGATGGCAGTGTAAGAACGCAACTCAGCGCCGCGTCTCGCGATAGATGGACTCTGGTGATCCTCGTCCTCGTGTCCGTGTTCCTGATGGCGGACCAGAACGCCATGAATCCGGTGGTAAAGGAGATCATGGCCGAATATTCCATAGACGAGAGCAAAGTAGGCTTCATAGGTTCGGCCTTCATCGTCCTCGGTGCGCTTGTCAGTATCTTCTTCGGTTACTACACCGACAGGTTCTCGAGGAAGACTCTCTTTGCCGCCAGTGTGTTGCTGGGAGAGATCCCTTGTTTTCTCACGGGAATCCCGGCTTTCACGCGGACATACGAACAGCTGTTATTCCTCAGGATACTTACGGGCATAGGAGTTGGCGGAATCTTCCCGATTACGTTCTCGCTCGTCGGCGACTACTTTGACCAGCGGCAAAGGGGTACGATAAACGCTTTGATAACGGCCTCGTGGGGTGTCGGGGAAATGCTCGGGCAGGTGCTGGCGGGCTTCGTCGCCAGGCCTCTTGGCTGGCGATTCCCCTTCATCGCCGTGGCCGTTCCGAACTTCCTTCTCGTGCCCATCTTCCTCATGGTCGCGCGGGAGCCCAGGCGCGGTGGAAAGGAAGACGAACTCCGCGACCTGGTTGAAAAAGGTATCGAGTACAGAGAAACCATCAAGCTCGCCGACCTCAAACACATCTTTAAGAACAAGACGAATGTTCTCGGTTTCATCCAGGGCATTCCCGGATCGATACCGTGGGGGCTTATACCGTTCTTCCTGGTCCCCTTCTACGAGAACAAGGGGTTCACCAAAGAGTTCGCCACGACGCTGACCCTCGTCCTGGGCATCGGTGCTACCCTGGGAGGGATTTTCGGAGGGTGGCTCGGCGACAGGCTGCACCGGAAATCGCCGCGGTATGTGCCGGTACTGTGTGCAGTCGCGGTCGCGGTCGGGATAATCCCGGGGTATTTCCTCATGACCATGGAGTTCTCGTCCAACCTGGGCGGCCTTGCCTGGGTATTCCCGATAGTCTTCTGCGTGGTGACGGGAATCATAGTGACCCTGCCTTCGGCGAATATAAAGGCGATGTTGCTGAATGTGAACCCGCCCGAGTACAGGGGCTCGGTGTTCGGGGTTCACAACATTACGGACAGCGTGGGGAGGGGGATCGGGCCCGCCATCGGCGGCCTTCTCATCCGGAGCTACGGTTACACCTACGCCATGCTCTTTTCCGTGTATATGTGGATACCGTGTGCGATCCTCTACGGCGCCATGGCCCTCACCATCATGGGAGATCTGGAAAACCTGAAGCGTCATCTTCAGGAAAAGCGAACTCAGATTCTGGAATCAATGCAGACGGAGACCCGGTGAGTCTGAAGTCGGCCGGGGTGGTTCTGGGTTAGCTGGCTACGGGCTGCTATCGGAGACTGTCGACAAGGAGGCGGTGGGCATGGAACCTTTCAAGCTCCCTGATGACTTTCTGTTTGGCACCGCGACAGCTTCCCTTCAGATCGAAGGCGGCGACCGGAACAACAGCTGGTTCCGGTGGGCAGAGGAGCGGCACATAAAAGACGGTTCTCATTGCATCGTGGCGTGTGACCACTGGAACAGGGTTGAGGAAGACATCGAACTCATGAAAGCTCTGAATTCCCACACCTACCGCTTGAGCATGGAGTGGAGCAGGATCGAACCGGAAAAGGGAAAGTTTGACGATGAGGCAATGGCGCATTACCGGTGGGAGATAGAGAAGTTGACCGCCGCCGGGATCGTGCCTCTGGTCACACTCCACCACTTTTCAAATCCCCTGTGGTTTGAGAACGCGGGAGCCTGGGCCAATCCCCAGTCCGTGGAGCTTTTCGAGCGGTACGTGGAGTATGTCGTGAAGAACCTCGGGGATCTCGTCGCGGACTGGGTGACCATCAACGAGCCCAACGTCTACGCCTTTAGCGGCTACGTGACCGCGGAGTGGCCCCCCGGGAAGTCCAGCACCGCCGATTATCTCAAGGTCTCCCGCAACATGATTGTGGGACATCTTCGGGCTTACCGGAAGGTCCATGAGGTCCGTTCCAAGATGGGGCTTAGCGGGACTATGGTCGGGGTCGCTCACCACCTGAGGATACTCGAGCCGAAACACCGCACGGCGCCCGAGAGGTTATTGGCCCGGTTGGCGGACTACCTTTTCCACGAGATCTTCGTAGTGGGTACTTCGGAAGGGAAACTCCTACCGCCTCTGGGCTGGGGTTATCCGGTGGGGAAGGGGAGGTACCTCGACTACTTTGGAGTGAACTACTACTCGCGGGAGATGATCTCTCTTTCGTCCAATCCTGCGATGCTGTTTGTGAAGCTCGAACGCAACGAGGGAGCGCCGGTGAACGATCTCGGGTGGGAAATCTATCCCGAGGGGCTCTACAGGTTTTGCAAGAAGTACTGGGAGCGGTACCGGGTTCCCATATGGATCACCGAGAACGGAACGTGCGACGCGTCCGACTCGATTCGGGCGCGGTTCATCTACGACCACCTGTGGCAGATCAAGCGGTTAATCGATGACGGCGTGAAGGTGGAGCGCTACTATCACTGGACCCTCATGGACAACTTCGAATGGCTCGAAGGGTTCAGCGCTCGCTTTGGCCTGTACGAAACCGACTTTCAGACTCAGAAGCGCACATTGCGGCCGAGCGGCGGGTTTTATGCGGAGGTCTCGAAGAACAGAGGTGTCACCCAGGAGATATTGGATTCTCTGGGGTAAGGGTACGGGTACGGCGGGCACGTGAGAAGTGCGTTCAAGCGGCGTCAGGAGACCCGGAGCAAGCGGTTCAACACCTCAGGGAGCTCCGACAGTGTCCTTATGGAAATCTCATATGCGCCGGAGTGTTTTCCGTCTCTGTCTACCAGCACGGGGGTGATGCCGCAAGCTAGCGGACCCGCGATATCCCATCTGGGATCGTCCCCCACGAATACAGCCTCCGTCGGAGCGGCCCCGGTTCGACGGAGGGCTTCGTGGAAAATGGCAGGGGCAGGCTTCCTCCAACCAACATCGCGACAACAAAGGAACCCGTCGACGAGACCGGTAAGTCCGTGCCGGGCGATTTCCTCTTCCCAGACCTCGCGCGGGCTTCCCCAGGACGTATTGGAGACGATGAGCGTGGCGTAGCCTTTCTTTCTAACCCACTCCAGCGCTTGCCGGGCGTCCGGGTAGACGGACGATCGGGAAAAGATCGGCTCCATGAAGGCCCGACACATCCCCGAGATGATCCGCTCTCTGTCTTGACCCGAACGCAGAGTCTCCAGCCGGTCGTCCAGACGGAATATGCGGGTCAGCCGCAGCTCCATCGGGCGCACTGAGTGATCCGGTGCTTCATGGTTCTCCTCGGTGGTGGCTCGCATAACGACGTCTGTCGGCGGTATGGGGAGGGACTCCTCTTGCAAGTAGCGAGCTACGCTGGCTATGGCCTCCCGGAGGATCACAGGAAACTCCTCGCGCTCGTAGTACCGGACAAGAGTTCCTCCGAGGTCGAACAGAACGGCCCGGATTGGTCTGGACTCCGCTACAGGCACGATTCCCAGCCTCCTGTAATCGCGATGTGTTGTCTCAGGACTCCGGTCAGCAGCGAGCACGTGGGAGGGCGTATCCGCAGCAGCGGCAATCAAATCGACCCAACGTCAGTCTTGCGCTCTTTGGTATCCGAGTCAAGCGCCGCCGAGTTCGTCTACCGGTACCGTTATTCGCCCGTGAGCTGGCGCCAGGGCCGTCCGGGAGTCCGCCTAGGACCGGACTCTACTTGTCAAACGGCTCGAAGACGATGTTGCTCCTGGATACCCATGCGTCCCAACCGCCAGCCGCTGAGACGTGCACCATGTCCCCTATCTCTTCCCCGAGGTACACTATCATAACCTGTGAAATCCTCTCCCTGACCATCGTATCGAAGCCCTGGGAGCGAGGGTCCCCGAAAAACACGGTAGTCCCCGGGAGGATTTTCCCCTCCATGGGGTGTCCCTCCGCCAGATCGACGAGCGAGTCCTGGTTCACCCACCCGCGCAGTATGTTGGGGATGTCGTACACAGCTATCCGCACGTAGCGCCAGTTCTGGAATTCGGCGCAGACCCGAACAACCTTTCCGGCCTGCAAATCCAGTATCGTGTCCGCTGACTCGTCCGGAAAGAGTTTGACGTCAGTTTCCTCTTTGACCACCATGCAGTACGGCTCGAAATCTTCAACGACGTCGTCTGTCAGTTCCCAGGTTAGATACCACTCCGGGAGCCATCCCTCAACCTCGCCGAGACCGACGAGCACCCAGGGGGGACGCCTCGACTTGACCCTGACTCTCGCTCGGGCTTGGAGGGTCTCCCCTCCGGCCAGCTCCTCAGCAGCCGGAGTCCTGTACAAACTCACTGTCATCCGGAGAACATCCGGCCCTTGTTGTATGTTTCGCCGGCACGCGCTCGAGACGCACGCCGCCATGAGCAGTGCTACGGTCAGCAGCCGTGAGAGAACCCGCTTTGTCATCTAACCGCCCCCTTATCCCAACATGATGTGCTGACAGGGAATAGGTTCCCCCCGTTCATGTTGCTGTTGGCTACGGGAGAGCCGGACACAGGGCCATGCAAGGAAGAGGAACAAGTACGGAGCAGGGTAGTTCCGCAGGCTATTCCCTCATGGCGCGCTCAAGGACCTGGGGTAGCTCCCTGACCGAAACGATCACCTCGAACGAGCGCGGCAGGGCGGCCAGCCGGGCTTCATCGCCTGCCTGATACTTGCCCGTTTTTACGAGTATGCCCATGGCTCCTATCCTGACCGCACCCTCGATATCCGTCGTAACGTCATCACCGACCACGACGACTTCGTCGGCGCACAGTCCCATTTCGCTGAGACAGGCGGAAAAGAACTTCTTCTCGGGTTTGCCCAGTACTCGAGCTGTCTTACCGGATGCGTACTCCGTTGGTGAGGATCCTGACCTTCAGTCCGCGTCCTCTGGCCCACTCCAGGCACTCGTTTGCTCCCTTGGTCATCTTCCCTTTAAACCAGAGCGTGCCGTCGAGGTCGAAGAGAATTCCCTTTACCTGCATGGCGCGTCCCTCTATCCTGGCCTCCATCCACCATGTGTAGTCGCCCTGGGCCGGAATGCGTCCAGGCCTCGCGAGCTATTCTACATGTCCGCGCGGATACCTCCTTTTCCTGCTCAGCTGCATGACGGTTCCTCGCTCTCTTACCTCCTCGATAAGCAGGACGTAGTCCGTGGGTCTCTCTGTAGGCGCGGTTCAAAGTTGCCTTCCGAGGAGGTAGAGTGCTGCCATGCACCGGGAAGAATATAACTGATCCCCCGAGAGCTTCACGTGGTTCAGGCACGGCAAACGAGGAAACGCATAAGGTGAACCCCAAGCGGCCGGAGTTGTCCTAAAAACAAGAGATATGACTGCTCTGAAGGGAGTCAACGGGTCGGTTTGGAAGCCGGGGACCGGCTGGTCCCCAGGCCTGAACCCGTTCGCAATACCGTCCATTCGTCTTTGACCCAATCTACGTATTTCATGACCTGATCAATATCGTCCGCGGTGGCAGCATCCGTCTTTATTTCCACCACTAAGAACCTTGACTTTGTTGGTCGGAAGTTTGGTACGTACGCATACCCAAACACGTCCATTCTATCCATGTAATCGATGGGCTTAAACGGCGAAGCAACTACTTGATGTGACAAACAGTCCCATTTCCCAAATACCGGAACTGCATCAGGGTCCTTCCTGGAAAGTCGATGTAACAATCCGGCTTCCAAGGCCATTTCGTGGGTAATTAACCCACATTGTGAAGCCCTAAGCAGGATCTCGGATGGTTCCAATGCGTAGTGCGCACTTAACAAATTCTGGAGTGATACTGCTCGTATCGCGACTCAAAAACGTCCCAGGCTGGTCCCGCCAGGGTTTCTTCGTTCCGCGGAGGATGATATCCTTTAAGGCCTGATTTTCGTCATCATCGAGTTTAACGAACGATACTTTCCGAAAGGCCCTCAACATCTTAAACGCAGAAGGGTTTGAAACCAGAACATCATCCATGTCGACGCCTTTTTGGAAGGAATATGGACTCGGTCGGAAGAGACAAAGCCATCGTTGATTAACGCTCTGCGTATAATCTGAGCGAGGTTTCAGAATCAAGATTCATTACGTAGCCCGCCATCTTGCTTCCCCCGACCATAAAGGCATACCGTCTCGGCTATTCGCCTCGTCCGTTACAGGATCCTGCTGGTATTGCGTATAATTGCAAGACGATTGCCTGCATCCTTACCAGGAGCGGTCTCTGAGCAAACTCTAACGGTGTCCAAATCCTCCGGACCGAGTAGGAACTACGAGGAGGGATTTGTTCTCACCAACCGAATACTTAGGGCGGTGAGGACTCAGCCCGGGGTGAAAGTCGGTGCTAGATAGATGCCAGACATTTATGCAGAAGGCGAATCCGAAGCCGCCCGTGAAATGGGCGGGAGGTAAAACCGGGCTCATTCCGCAATTCGAGCCGCTATTCCCCAAGAAAGAATTCACCCTTTACGCAGAACCTTTCGTAGGAGGCGGCGCTGTCTTCTTCCACTTATTACCTTCTAAATCGATACTCATCGACAGCAACGAAGAGCTTATCAATTTCTATCTGGTAGTGCGTGACAACCTGGAAGAGCTACTGACTGACCTGAAAAACCACAAAAACAGGAAAGAACATTATTATTCCATTCGGGCACTAGATCCGCAGGCGTTATCACCGGTAGAGAGGGCTTCCAGGTTCCTGTATCTCAACAAAACAGCGTATAACGGCTTGTGGAGAGTTAACAGCCAAGGCAAACACAATGTACCTTTCGGAAGATACAAAAACCCGAAAATCGTGGACGAGGTAAACCTCCGGTTAGTATCAGAGGCCCTGAGGGCCGCGGACGTACTTTGTGACGATTTCAGCCGCGTGCTTGATTTCGCGCGAGCAGGTACATTTGTGTATCTGGACCCGCCCTATTACCCTCTCTCAGATACGGCCAATTTCACGGGTTACACTGCGGATGCTTTCGGGGCTCAGGATCAGGAGCGTTTGGCAGGTGTGTTTAGAGAGCTGGATAGGAGAGGTTGTCTCGTGATGTTGAGCAATTCGGATACACCTTTCATACGGCAGCTATATTCCGGGTACGACATTCAAGTGGTTTATGCGAGACGCGCCATAAACTGCAGAGCTGATCGGAGAGGACCAATAACGGAGCTGGTCATTCGGAATTATCAGTAAGACTGAATTTCGGTGCGCTAACTCGAAATGTATCCTTGCCAAATCAAGGCCGGCCGACTACATAGAGTAAGGAGCATACCTGGATGTAAACGTGGTTTTGCGCTACCTGTTAAACGATCATCCGGACCACAGCTTGCGCTACCGATAAGGGTGCTTAAGAGGGGTTATGAAAGCATCCCGTCAGGTGCAAAGCTCACCAGGCTTCTTTGAAACCCCTGCTAACGCCGCTCTCCGCTCCAAAAGCCTTCTTCTGCTCTTCCGAGAGTACCAAGAACTTACCTGTGGCGGTGGCAGCTACTGTTCCATCTTCAAAGCGTATCTCGGCCTGCGCTTCAATGGTGCGCCTTGATACCTTAAGAGGCCAAGCCCTGATCAGGAGGGGCTTTCTGGGGGCGCAAGAATGTTTGAACTCGACGGCGAGGTGTGCCGTGACCGCCATAAGTCCCTTTCCATAGGCTATATAACTCATGACTTCATCCAGGGCCGTCGAAAGCACGCCGCCGTGGACTACGCCCGGCCAACCACAGTGGTAGTCTTGGGGGACAAACGGAGCTTCCCACGTGCCGTCGTTCTCTTCTACTTTCAGGTGCAGTCCGTGCGGATTCAAAGGACCGCAACCGAAGCAGTAGTTAGCACCGGGAGAAAGATTATCAGACGTCATTCTTTCACCTTCGCATCCA
>DYEQ01000039.1 GCA_020725645.1 Candidatus Fermentithermobacillaceae bacterium
CCGCCGGCAGAAAGTTACCTGTCGGTTGGTACGTCCCGCTTAACCTGGTGCATTGGTTTCCATTGCTAAGGGTTGCACGATGCGGGGGAACGACGTGATCGAGGTCCTCTCACTTTCCAAGAACTTCGGCGAAAAGACGGTTTTGCGAGAGATCACCTTTTCCGCGGTCCCTTCCACAATAACCTTTCTCCTTGGCCCGAACGGAGCCGGTAAGACCACCTTGATCAGGTTGCTCTGCGGCCTGCTCGAACCCTCTTCCGGGTCATTTAAGATCGCCGGGATTGATTCGAGCCGCATTGCCGATATCAAGCGTGTCGTCGGGGTGGTCCTCCCGGGAGAACGGAATCTGTACTGGAAGCTGACGGGTGAAGAAAACCTCGAGTTTTTCGGTTCGCTGTATGGACTGTCCGGCCGCAAACTCACAACGCGGATCACCGAAGTTGTCGAGCTTACCGGAATTGAAGGCTTTTACAGAACGCCGGTAGAGCGGTACTCCACGGGCATGCGTCAGCGGCTGTCGCTGGCCAGGGCGCTGCTACACGCGCCGAAAGTTCTCCTGATGGATGAGCCCACCTCGGGGATGGATCCAATAGCCAAAAACCAGATGGAGGAGCTTCTGACGAAGCTCGCCAGAGGCGGGGTTACGTTCCTCATTTCCACCCATCACATGCCCCAGGTGGAGCGTCTGGCTGACCAGGTGCTGATCATCGACGCCGGACGGATTGTGGCCCAAGGTTCACCGGCGGAACTCATCGCGGAGATGGGCCAGAAAGCCCTCATCCGGTTCGCGCTCGACGGATCCCCCGACGAGGTCATCGAAGGTATTTCCCGGCAGCAACTGGGCCCCGTGGACGTTGTGGAAGGGGAGGTAAGACTCTGGAGTTCCTCCCCCGATGAGACCATCGGGGCTCTGTTCGCGATCCTTCGTCAGACATCCACGCGGCTCCTACGGATGGAAGTGACCAAGCCCGGCCTCGACGGAGTGTTCTGGAGGGCGACGGGTAGATATTGGGAGCCTGATGGGGTTGGTCCGGAATAGTCCAGTGCTGGGGTGACTCCCAGGAGGTATCGCGGGGAGTCGAGGGAAGGGGAATTTGAAATCATGTGGATTGCTGTTCGCGGTATCTTTCTTAAGGAATGGCGGCAGGTGAACAAGTATCAATCGTGGGTCATTTCCACGGTTGAGGATATCGTGAGTTTTACCCTCCCTCTGATTTTGGCCTCCTATGCGCTGCGTTCCACTGTGGGTACCGAGGAGTTCCAGGCGTTGACCCGGACCACGTCTCCGGAAGCTTATCTCGCTGCCGGTGCCTCCGTCTGGTTGTGGCTCATTTCGGCCTTGTGGAGCACCGGATCGGTGTTACGCACGGAAATGAGGCAGGGAACACTGGAAGTACTTTTGACCAGCCCCGTTTCCATACTTGTGTGGGCTTTTTCGGTCTCCGTCTTCCGGCTGGCCCTGTCCGCACCGTCGGTCATGTTGCACGTCTTGATAATTGCCGTGGCTTCGGGCATCAGTCTATTGAAAGTCAACTGGCTTTTCGTATTCGTCACTGCGGTGATAGGCTCCGTTGCTCTGGGAGGGCTTGGCCTGGCCTATGGAGGTATTATCATCCGGTACAAAGATACGGGCGCCTTCGGCAACCTTCTCAGAGCTCTCTTCTGGGTGCTGAGCGGCTCGACCTATTCGCTGAGCGTGTTCCCTCGCTACTTGCAGGTGGTGGCAGCTCTTCTGCCTACCACTTATGTCATCGATCTCACGCGACGCGCTTTCCTGAATGCCGGGGCTTTTGGCAGCGTCAGGGGGATCATGGTCTTGATCATCGAAGCGGGGGTGCTTTCGTCTTTCGGGTTGTGGGTCTTGCGCCGGTTGCTGAGGGAAGCCAAGACCGAGGGTACCCTGTCCACTTTCTAGCCCGCTGTTTTCCACTGATGCGGGATGAAGAACGGGTACCGAAATGCGCCGGGCAAATCTCTGCGGGGCCGCCGCTCGCATATTTTAGGAGGTGCTGAACCCGTTTTGCGCATTCATCGCTTTGCCCAGTCGTTCCTGAAGGAGTGGCGGCAGGAACGCCGGAGAAAGCTGAGCCTGGTTTCGGAGATCGTGCTCCCGTTGCTTTTTGCCCTACCGCTGGTCCTCATGGGGCTCACTTTTGTCGGAGGGTCCCGAAGCGGGTTTATCCAGGCCGTCGGGACGCCTTACCTGCTCACTTATTATGCCATCGGGACGATCCTTCTGGACGTCTCCGACACGTTGTACTTCGGGGCCGACGGCTTTGTCGAAGACGAGAGCATGCAGGGAACCCTTGAAATCCAGCTGGCGGCGCCTTCGTCGTTTGTCGAGATTTTGATGGGATATCTGTTGTATAGCATGGTCAAGAGAAGCCTGGCTGTTTTCGCTGCCCTCGGTGTCGTTTTCCTCATCGAGCGCCCGGTTCTCAACCTTGATTTAGTGAAGCTCGCGGGCAGTTTGACTTTATACGTCATCTACCTTGCCGCCCTCGGTACTTTGATGGCAGGTTTTCGCATGCTGTCCAGAGGTAAGACCTTTCCTATAACCATTTACGGCCTCGTCTTGACGTTGTCGGGTTACACCTACCCCGTGTCGGTGTTGCCCCAACCGATCAGAGCGATTTCCCTCGTTATACCCCAGACCCACTTCGTCGACCTGATCCGGAGTTCGGTGCTGGGTATACCCACCATATGGTCGCCGGCGCTTCAGTTTCTATATGTTGGTGTCGCAACGCTGGTTATCATCTTCCTGAGTGGTGCAGGGTTCTTCCTATTGTATCGACAGGCGAAAAGAGAGGGCAGCTTACCCTGGTACTAAGAAACTCCCGGCCGTGTTGCTCGACGAGCCCACCAGCCACCTCGAGGTCTCCAGCGAGGAGGTCGTCTACGAGGCGATTCGTCAGGCAAAAGGTGGTATGGCGGTCCTCATGGCTACCCACAGGGTGGTGCATCTCGACTGGGTGGACCAGATACTGATGATGGACGAGGGCCGCATAGTTGAGGAAGGGACGTTCGCCGAGCTCGTAGAAAGGATGGCCTTTTCGCTTCCCTGTATACAAAGCAAAGGCTCACGGTCCAATAAGAGTGCGTGCGCCCAGTCTTGCGGGACTCTGGCGAAAGCCGTTTTCCCGTGACAGGCTTCGTGGGTGTCGGGGTGTGCCCGGCGACTCCTTATCACCGTTAAGTGAACTTGCCGCAGGACCAAAAGCGCCATCCCAACCCGCTGGTTTTCGTTGACACGTTTATGAGCGGGTGCTAAACTCATAAACGTGCCTTTTTTCTTGCTTCCAGGAGGAACCGTATGCTCGAGCCCGGCAAGATGGTTTGTGGCACAAGACAGTCGGAAAGAGCTCTCCTTTCCGGGACTGCGCTCAGGCTATACGTAGCTAAGGACGCGGACCCGAAAGTCGTGCGGAGACTGCTCGACCTCGCAAAAGAAAAGGGAGTCGAGGTCGTTTTCGTGGATACCATGGCGGAACTGGGAAAAGCTTGTAAATTGCGGGTTGGTTCCGCCGCGGCGTGTCTCTTGAAAGAGAACGGCAACCGGTAGACAGTTTAGCCGGTTTCACGCGGGTCGGGGAGATCGGTTTAACCTCGGCCCGGTCAATTTGGATAATCAATCTGGACAAGAGGAGGGGAGATCGTGCCCAC
>DYEQ01000040.1 GCA_020725645.1 Candidatus Fermentithermobacillaceae bacterium
GCCAACTGGGAGCCTGAAGCTGGACAGCGAGGCTCTGGCCCGTATCCCCTCTCCGAACCCGAGACTAGAAACATCGCCGACTTCGTCACATCCCATCCGAACATCGGAGGGGCGATGTCTTATCATACCACCATGGGGGCCATATTGAGGCCTTCGGCAACGAAGCCCGATGACAAGCTGCCCCAGAAGGATGTGGCGATCTACCGAGCTATCGGCGAAAAAGGAACCGAGCTAACAGGGTATCCTTGCGTCTCTACTTACGAGGATTACACCACCGACAAGGCCCACCCGCTGAAGGGCGTGTTTATGGACTGGCTTTACGAACATCAAGGCATAATCACGTTTTCAACCGAGCTGTGGAACGCCTGGGTTAGGGCGGGAGAAAAGCTTTTCGACAAGAAGGACAAAAGTTCGGAAGAAGCTCAGCTCAAGCTTCTTCAGTGGAACGACCGGGAGCTGGCGGGCCAGGCCTTCGAGATGTGGCGACCTTTTGAACACCCTCAGCTCGGACCGGTCGAGATCGGCGGATGGAAGTCCAAGTTCACTCTGACCAATCCACCGCCAGCGTACCTTGAAGGAGAGTGCCACAAGAACGCCCTGTTCACCCTCTACCATGCAGCTTGCCTGCCCAGACTCGCGCTGGAGAAAGGGGAGGTTACCCAGCTTTCGCCGGAGCTTTTCAAGGTATCGGTCTGGGTGAAAAACGCGGCCTATCTGCCGACCAACATCTCTGAACAGGCCATCGCCGCGGGAAAAGCTAAACCCGTGGTAGTTGAAGTTTCCTCCGAATCTCTCCATTCACCGGTGGAGTTCATAGCGGGTCGATCCCGACAGGAGATCGGACATCTCGATGGTTTCGCATCTGTGGGGGGAATGTGGATGTTCCAGCAGACCGAGACCGCGCAGAAAAAGAAAGTGGAGTGGGTGCTCAAAGCTTCCGCGGGGACCAGGATTCGCATCCGTGGCTCGTCACAGAAAGCTGGCGAGGCGACGCTGGAGATGATCCTGGAAGCTGAAGGCGCACATGCGAGCAAAGCGTAGCGCCCGCGGAGTGGTCAGCCCAGGACCGGCCCGTACAGCTAAACACCGGCCTGCCTTGCATCCCGACTGTATGTATGACGCATGTCAATATGGCCTAGATCCGAAAAGCTGGGTGTTTTATCCGGAGAGAAGAAGGTGAAAAGATTGAACATCACGTTCGACAGGTATCACGACTATGCGGAATTGACGCAAATCCTTAAAACCCTCGAAGCTACCTACCCGGACCTGTGCCGATTGGAGTCTATCGGGAAGTCTTATGAGGGGCGCGACATCTGGATGCTTGAGGTCACAAACAGGAAAACCGGAGAGGGTAAAGACAAGCCCGCCGTCTACGCTGACGCAAATACACATGCGGGCGAAGTTACAGGATGCGAGGTCATACTCTGCAGCATTAAGATGCTGGTCGAAGGGTACGGGACTGACCCTCAGATCACCCGCATCCTAGATACCCGCACGTTCTACTTCATCCCCAGGATCACGGTGGATGGGTCGGACTACTACCTCCATACCCCGCATATGCTTCGTTCGAGCATGAGACCCTGGCCCCACGAGGTGGACGAGAGAAAGGGGCTGGTCCCGGAAGACGTCGATGGAGACGGAAAAATCCTGACCATGCGAGTCCCGGATCCCGACGGCGCCTGGAAAGTGTCGGATAAAGATCCCAGGCTTATGGTAAAGAGACGACCCGATGAAACCGGAGGGACATACTACAGCGTCTATACGGAGGGCCGGTTGGTCGACGGCGACGCAGTGGTGGTCAAGCAAGCTCCTCCCCGGTACGGTCTTGACTTCAACAGAAACTATCCGACAAACTGGGCGCTTCCCGTAAGGCAGCGGGGTTCGGGCGATTATCCCTTCTCGGAACCCGAGATGAAAGCTGTAGGGGACTTCTACATTTCCCATCCCAACATCGTAACCTCGATGGCTTATCACACCAGCGGCGGCTGGATCCTTCGACCTCTTTGCACCCGCCGGGAGTCCGAGATGCCCCAGGAGGACCAGGAGATTTACCGTGCCGTAGGCGAGAGGGCCGAGGAAATCACCGGGTATCCCGTCCGTGCCGTGTTCGAGTGGTTTACCTTTAACCAGGACAAGCCCGAGGTTGGCAGTGACCTCGAGTGGGTGTATGAAACCCTCGGGATACTGGCTTTCGAAACAGAGTTATGGGATATGGCGGGAAGAGCGGGAATCCCTAAGAGGCCGCTGCATGCATACAGAGGACTTTCCGATAAAGAAAGGGAAGCGGATGCTCTGAAGCTCCTCAAGTGGAACGACGAGGTTATGGGCGGAAAGCTCTTTCACCCATGGCGTCCGTTCGACCATCCCGATTTCGGCCTCGTGGAAATTGGAGGGTGGGAGCCCAAGTTCGGACGTCAGAATCCGCCTCTTGAGCTCCTGGAGGAGGAACTGAAAAAGAACGCGCCGTTTAATTTGACTCGAGCGCTCATCACTCCCCTGCTGGTGGTCGAATCGTTCCAAGCTGAAGCGCTGGGCGATGAGCTTCACGAGCTCCAAGCTGTCATCAAGAACGAAGGTTACCTTCCTACGCATGTCACTTTCCAGGCACTAAAAATGAATGCGGCCAAGCCGGTGCGGGTACGCCTCGAGCTTTCAGGCGGGGCCGAACTCGTCTCGGGCAAGGACGAATTCGACGCGGGCCACCTTGGAGGAAGAGCAGGAGGCGGCGACCACAAGAAGAAGTTTTCCTGGGTCGTTCGGAGCGCACCGGGCGGTCGCGCCATCGTCACTGCGTGGTGTCCCAGAGCGGGGAGGGCCAGGCGCGAGCTGGAATTGGGGTAATCTAGGCGTCCCACCGGGCCTGTTGGGCTTCGTCATCGTCCTCCTGCGAGACGCTGCAGGAACGGACGACGTGGGATCGCAGCAAGGTTCGAGGAGGTTACGGCCTATGGCCGTCATTGCAAGATTGGGAGCCATAGCCCTTGTCAGCATAGTTCTGCTTCTGTTGAGTTCGAGTTCGGTCATATCCCCCGGGGGACTGCCCCCGCTTCCTGAGCCTGTGATACCGGTGGACGGTACATACCGCAGGCCCGAAGACGTTTATCGCGCGTTGGACAAGCTATATAAGACGTATGGAGCGATCACGCCTCTCGAGAGTGGCCTGTCGCAGGTCAAGCGACTCCCGATTCCTGCATTCAGAATAGGCGATGGCCCGTGCGCTCTGCTGATCATGAGCGGGATACATGGCGATGAATGGCCGGTCGTAGGCACCGTTCTCTATATGGCGGAACAATATGCCCGTGGGATGATTTACGGGGCACCCTGTGAAACGGGTGCCACATCTCAAGAGGCCGGCACCGGATCTCGGAAAACGGTAGGCGTGTCCGGTACTTTACCCGAGGCCGCTTCTCTTTGGAGAGACGTCGCCATCGTCCTCCAGGGTAAGTCTGTGGTGGTTGTCCCGGTGCTCAATCCGGACGGACTGGGGACCAGCAGGTATAACGGGCGCGGTGTGGATCTTAACAGAAACTTCGACGCCGGGTGGGCGAAGGCCGTTGGGAAAAAAGGGAACGCTCCTGAATCGGAGGCTGAGTCGAAGTTCCTCGTGGATCTCACCCGTCGCGAAAAACCCGATGTCGTGATCGCTTTTCACTGTTTTCTCGATTGCGTGTTTTGGACTTACGACCAGCAAGGGGAGGCTCTGAAGCGGGACGAGGAGGTAGCCCGGTCCGTGATGGAAGCTTACGGAGACCTTCTGCACGGAGGCCTTCAAACCTCTTCGCCGGCGGAATCAGTTCACGGGGGGTACAAGGACTGGTTCATCAAGGAGTTCAGAAGGCCGGGCATTACCATCGAGGCCCCCGGTCGGGACCGGTTCGGCAGTCTCGAAAATATGGTGAAATCGGACTTCTGGCCCAGGTTTCAGGAAGCTTCGGTCAGAGCGGGATTGAATGCGGTGAAGACTTTCCTTCGTTACGCCCAAGGCGGAGGGCAATAGGGAACCGGGCGCTATAGGGGGTGCCGGTGGGCAGGTGCCATCGCTTCGATGTCGAAGCTGTATAGCTAGCCGGTGTCGGGACGTGGTCCGCGATGAAGTCAAGGTACCTGCTCTTTCAGAAAACCGAGGCCGTTCTGATCGAGGAGAAAGCTCAAAAACTCTTCGGTCTCACCCGGCTTTTGGACCAGCACGTGGAGGGCGACTACGAAACGCTTCTGTCGCGGGCAAGTCCGCCGCCTCTCAGCCGGGAAGCTAAGATCGCCTTTCTCAACCGGGTCCTCGGCCCCTTTACCGACTTCGTGGCCCGGGCTTTTCCCGGAGTCGGCGTCGGCTACTACTCAAAGGACCTCCGGGCCATCCTCACCTACGGCCCGAGCTCCCAATTCGGGTCCAAGGTGGGGATGGAGCTCGGTCCGGAGCATCTGGGTTGGCAGGCTATGGAAACAGGAAAGGAAATCGTCGGCGTGGGATCGATGGTCCGGGGCGAGATAATGAACGCCATGCGGCCGCTCATCAGGAACGGCCGCGCCATCGGGTTCGTCTGGGCCAACGAAACTCTCGAGGATATCTACGCGCAGATGCAGTTTGGGGCGCGGAAAGTTTTCTTTTCGCCGGGCGTGGAAGCTCTCCTCGGGCTTTCGGGACTTCTGCTCTTCGCTTCTCGGGTGCTGCTCCTTGGGAAAGGGGAGTCGCAAAGCCCCCCGAGCCAGCTTCTTCGCAGCGTAGAGCAGCTCGATCGATACCTAAGGCTGTTTTTGAATAGTCTGAGCCTGGCCGTGATCCTGGCGGACGATGGCGAGAACGTGGTGTTCGTTTCGTCAGGGGTGAAGGATATCCTGGGCGAACCGGCGGAGAGATTCACCGGTATGAACGTCAGACAGATGCTGAGGGAACTTGGTATCGACCCCTACCTGGCCCTGGAGGATGCTGAGAGGGGGGCGCTCAACCGTTTCACCAACGTAATGCTTCGCACCCACGGGGAAGAGAGGCCGGTCACCCTCATCTCCACGACCGTTGAGGGGGAGGACGGACGCAGCCGCGGGCATGTGATAATACTGGAGGATCTCGAAAAGGCCAAGGAGCAGGAAGAAAGGTTGGAGAGGGCCGAGAGGCTTGCTGCGGTGGGAGAAATCGCCGCGTCCATCGCCCACGAAGTCAAAAACCCTCTGACGGTGGTCAAGGGGGCCATCAGCTTGGTCCCTCAAAAGCTGGAGGATCCCCGTTTTCTGAGGGAATTTTCCGGGGTGGTCGTCAAGGAACTTGACCGGGTAAACCGAACTATCGAAGCGCTATTGGATTTCTCGCGATACTCCCATCCCAACATGACCACGGTGGAAATACGTAAGATCCTCGATAACGCGCTCGACGTGATATCAGCTTACGCCAGGGTTAACAGAGTTTCCGTGGAGGTCATCGACGGCGATGGGGTCCCGTCGTTGAAAGGGGATGCGGACCATTTAACCCAGGTCTTCCTGAACCTTTTTCTCAACGCCGTACAGGCGATGCCGGAGGGCGGCAGACTCAGCGTGGAGACGAGATACAGGTCCGGCTCCAAATACCTTGAAGTCCTGGTGAAGGACACGGGAGTGGGGATCGCTCCGGAGCACCGGGACAGGGTGTTCGATATGTTTTTCACCACGAAAAAGGGAGGCACAGGTCTCGGACTTTCCCTTGTTCAACGCATCGTCTTCGAACATCAGGGTTTTGTAGAATTCGAGTCCGAACCGGGTAAGGGGACCACGTTCATCATCAAGCTTCCCGTAATAGAACCTGCCGGCGAAAGTGCCTAGGACTGCCTACCCGGGTCTTGCCTGACGCAGGTGACCGGGAACCTTGCGACCCGGTTGAGCCAAACGATACTTGGTTTCTGGAGGGAACCAGTTCCTTATTCAAGAGGAGCGTTTGGGAATTGAGCAGGGATTGGCAAGAATCACCAGACGAGCTCCAGCGAATCGCTGGAAACCTCAGGCGAATGCTGGTTGTAGACGACGAGCCGAATATGGCATGGCTCTTCCGGCAGACCTTTTCCGGAAAATGTGAAATCCTGTCCGCCGAATCGGGCGAACAAGCTTTCGACATCCTCAGGCAACATGATGTAGACGTCGTAATGCTTGACCTGCGCCTGCCGGGTGTCGACGGGATGGAGACCCTTCGTCGGATGAGGCGCGAAGGAGTAACAGCGCCTGTCATCATCATGACGGCCTACGGTGAGGTGAAAAGCGCTGTCCAGGCCATGAAGCTCGGCGCCTTCGATTACATCACGAAGCCTTTCGATATGGAGGAGCTTACGCTCGTGGTCGAAGGGGCCCTCAAGTACTCGGCGCTCACGCGCGAGGTATCCAGGCTCAAGGAAGAGCTTCACGAGAAATTCAATTTGAGCAATATCGTTACCATTTCGCCCAAGATGATCTCGGTCTTCTCGGTGATCGAAAGGGTCTGCGGGAGCGACGTGTCCGTGCTGATCCAGGGAGAGAGCGGCACCGGAAAGGAGCTCATCGCCAGAGC
>DYEQ01000008.1 GCA_020725645.1 Candidatus Fermentithermobacillaceae bacterium
ACCAACCCGCGAATATCAGAATGCCAACCGTCGACGATAGCCGGAGTCTCAGAAACACCTCTATGAGAAGATGGGGTTGACGGCCTCGTTCATATCAGACTTTTAGATCAGCCGGCCGCGCAGGTCATTCCACCGTCTACCTTCAGCGTCGCTCCTGTGATATACCTCGCGTCGTCGGACGCGAGGAAGAGGATAGCCGGAGCGATGTCTTCCGGCTGGCCCACCCTTCCGAGCGGTATCCGTTCCTCAAACCACTTCCTCTGCGCTTCGTCTGCAAAGGTGCTGCGGGTAAGGCCGGTCTCAACCATGCCCGGCGCAACGGCGTTTACGAGGATGTTGAACTCCGCTAAGTCGCGCGCCATGCCCTGGGTAAGCATCTTGGCTGCCCCTTTCGAGGCGTTATAAACCGACTGCGCTATCGCCGCAACCTCGCCCATGATGGAGGTCACGTTGACTATCCGGCCATAGTTCTGGTCTATCATGATGGGGACGACAGCACGAGAGCAGAGGAATATCCCCTTCGCATTGACGTCCATGACGACGTCCCAGTCTTCTTCGGAAAGGCAGTGAAAGGGCATGAACTGACCGACCCCCGCATTGTTCACAAGAATGTGTACAGCCCCGAACGCTTCCATTGTCCTGCTCACCATGTTATCGACATCCTCGGGGGACCTCACGTCGACGCGAACGGAGATGCACTTTCCGCCTGCGGCCTTGATCTCTTTTTCGACTTCAACGAGACCGGCCTCATTGACGTCGGCAAGTACCACGCTTGCGCCTTCCGCCGCGAATGCCTTCCCGGTAGCCCTGCCTATGCCCGAGGCAGCCCCAGTAACTATAGCTACCTTGCCGTCAAACCTACCCACCCTGGTTCACCTCCGTAAGAGATTCCTGTACACTACACGGGTGCCATCTCAAAGTTGCACCGGCGTGAGTATGCTCATGAAAACCTCTGGGGTCACGATGAGCACAGCCCACGAGAGCATCTCAAGCACCGCGCTCTGCCGTCGAGCACGCGCCTCTTCCCGAGGGGAAGCAGCTCTCAGGAAATGTCTCGCCCCAGCCGCACGTGGAAGCGATGTTACTGTCGCTACAAGCCCAAGTCAGCCTCTCCCAAAGATCCTCATCTGTGCCTCCTCGACCCGGGCCATATCGTCGGCAGGCTCCAGCCGGAGCCTGAATGAGCATTTATTCCCATCGTACGCCAACCCTTCGACTAGGGTATAGATGGGCCTCTGGTCGGGCGGGACCACGAGGAACATTGTCTTTTCGCCGTGGCCCACGCAGTACGGGCAGTAGGCCGCCGCTAAGGCACCCGGCTCAAGGCCCAGTCTCCTTTCGACCGTCGAATAGATGCCATAGAGCTGGCAGGTGAGGAGGTAGCTTTCCTTGAAAGTGACGGCACTTTGGCCATCACCCTCCTTCCACTCGCGGGGTGGCGCGGACTGCTGGTCCGCGAGCATCCCGTATGTCCCGAGATCGACCAAATCGTTGAGGTCGGCGATCCCCATCTGGGCTAGGACCTCGCCGTAAAACAGGCGGTTCACGTCCCAGCCGAACGATTCGTACGTTGGCTTAAGGGTCGCTTCCAGGGCGTCCACCCCATTCCGCCGGACGTACAACCCCGCGAGGATTGCCTGCCGGATGAGGTTTGCTGCGTAGGAGAGAACCGCCTTGATGCAGAAGGACGACCATCTGAAGTACAAGTCCCCTGGTTTACCAGCCCCGATACCCTCGTCCGTTGAGAGTTTCAGACGTTCGAGTTCCTCAGGCCAGTCATCGAGGTCCGACCCCGGCTCGTAGCCTCGGATGAATTCGCTCGCGGTAAAGGATCCCAGAAGACCGCCCTCCTCAGCGAGGCGCACCGCGTCGTCCCTGTACTCCTTGAACAGGGTATCAAACAGGTCTTGAGACGCGCATTCGAGGGCGTCTCCGTTCAGGGCCTGGTGCAGCACCCTCAGGCGGAACCTCATTTCCGCGCATTCCGCTATCCAGAAGCTCGACAGTATCTTCAACCCGGGGAACAGCGGACGCTGTTCGAAGTCCCCGTAATACATCTCGTGAAGCGCCTGCTTCGCCTCGACCTCAGAGCCTTCCGCCCACGCGCGCTCCGCCGCAAGATGCCTTCCACGGGCCTCCCCGAGGTTCCAGGCCCACTTGTGGCAATGTGCTTCGGGATAATTCATCATCTCTCCCCCTGGCCTTTCCTCAGGCCTTCCTCGGAATCTTCCAGAGCCGGCTGAACGATATGGAATCCATCACGGGGCCCTTCATCGTCACCTTCTTGGCGTTGACCAGGTTCATGGGCGGTACTTCCCCCGTGAACATCTGCACGATGTGCTCCGAGTTACCAATGATCGTGAGGCTCACCTTCTTGTCTGGAGGGGCCTCGCCCTCGAGCACCGTGCATTTCTGGTTCTCGACGATCATCGTCCAGGTAGACGGCTCCTCGCCCCCCAGCCGGAATTCGATGACGCGGTTCCACCCTTTCGCCCTGGTACCGTCGAAGATGTTCGGCAGCCCCGTCATTACTTCGCGGATCTTAGACACTCCCAACACCCCCTGACAAATGGGTTTAGCCTGCTGGCTTCCGATGAACCTAGACTCCTTCAATGTGAATGCGGCGTGAACTTGAACCCGTAACACCAGTTGCCCGTGTCTTCGCGTTTGTGCCTCCTCACCACCATCCTTACGCGCTGGCCGTTATGAACCTCGCCAGGCGATATATCAACTACTTCCGAAATTACGTGGATGCCATCGTCCAGCCTGATTATCGCTATGATTCTGTCATCTATGTCCTCATACCCCACGGCCGGAAACCCGACGTTGTCCACCCAGAACGTCACAATCGACCCGGTATGTGCGCACTGGTAAGGTTCGAGGTTTCTGGAGTAGCACCTGGGACACACGAACCGGCGCGGAAACCACAAGGCGCCGCAACGGGAGCACCTCGACCCCTCCAGTCTGTAGCGTCCCGCCCTTTCGCGCGAGCTCCTGACGGTCGAATGTACTTCCACTCTAGGAATAGGAATCGGCATGTCGTCCGACACCAGCGCTCACCTCCTAAGGACCGACACCACGTCGAGAGAATGGTGCGTCCCGTAAGCCTGCACCACAGCCACCCTTGCGCCCTCTATCTGCCTTTGTCCAGCCCTCCCACTGAGCTGCAGACAGCTTTCTATGAAGCCGGCCTGAAAGTCGCTACCCACGGAGGTGTGTCCGAATGCGATGCCGCCCCCATGCGTGCAAGCCGGGTACCGCCCGCCGGGCGAAGTACCACCGTCTAACACGAACCTGCCGCCTTTCCCGATGGGGACCAGGCCCAAACCCTCCAGAGACATTATCCCTTCGAACCCGGTGAGGTCGTGCACCTGGACGATGTCTACATCCGCCGGGGTTATTCCGGCGAGCGCGTAGACCTTGCGGGCTGCTGCCATCATCGCGGGCTGCTCTGCAATGTCGTAGGCCTCATGGCCGGGATCACCCTGGTAGTAGAAGTGGTTACCGATATAGGGCGGGCGGAAGGCGAACGATACCCAGGTGTAAATTGGGTCTATACCCATCGACTCAGCCTTATCCTCCGAGACGAGAATGGTCGCAGTCGCAGTGGGGCCCCTGCTCGTGGCGCTTCGCGCTCTCACTCCTTCCGAGCCGGGGTCGAGCAGTTCGTCCATGGAAGGCATCGGTTTATCATAAAGTGCCGCGTCGGGATTCCTCCTGGCGTACTCGTGGCACTGGTACGCCCACTGGGCGCTCGGCCTCAGATCATAGCCGTACTTCTCCATATAGAACTTGTCGCGCAGGAACCCGTACTGCATGTGGGTATAACCTAGCAGGAAGTCGTAGTCTGAGTAATTGCCAATGGGGTTCATGCACTCAAAGTTGTCGTAGGCATCGCTGCACTGAAAAGAGAGCGCGACGGCAACGTCACAAGCGCCGCTAGCGATGAAGTTCCAGACGTTATACAGGGCTAGACCTCCTCCAGCGCAGGCGTGTGAGACCGGCACCATGGGGATGTTCATCCTGAGACCCAGGACGTCGACGGTGTGGGTTCCGAGCGCGGCCTCCGAAACGGTCCGCTCGTTATAGGCCACCGACCCCGCCTCGATGTCGAGCGGGCTCAGGTCCGCCTCTGCGAGGGCGTTGTAGAACGCCTGCACGAGTAGCTCCCGCCACGTTACTTCGAAGCCCTGTCCCCTCGGCGTTATGGCCCAGCCTGCAACAACCACCCGTCTTCCCAGTGCTTTTGTGCTCATGGTCGACTCACCTCCCAAAACGCTCAGTAGTAAGACGAGAACCCCTTCGCGGGTCTCGCGATCTTGTATTCGTACTTGAGTGCCCGCGCGTAGTCCACGTACTCGGCCTTTGCTATCTGGGGTACCACGACGGGCCTTCCGGGCAGGGACTCAAGATGTCCGGTTGTTTCGAAGAGCATGACGATGGCCCCGCCTCCCCAGCCGTACGCGAGCACCGCTACCTTCTCGCCGGGCCCTGCGTTGTCCAGCACGTGGCAGAGACTGAGGGGGACGGCGGCGCAGCCCGTGTCCCCTATAGATGCCGTGAGGACCCAAGGAAGCACGATGTCTAGGGAGAGGTTCAGGCGGTTGCAGATCATAAGAGGTGCCATACCCGCAGCGCCGGGCACCACGGCATACTGGAGGTCATCTGGGGTCATACCGGCTTTCTCCATGAGGTGTTTCCAGGCAGGCTCGAGGTTCTCCAGAAGACCCCAGTTGGAGACGTATCCTACGAATCCCCCCCCGAGCTGCATGTACCTCTCGCCCGACACCCTGAACCAGTCCGGCCGGTCGCTCGAGTACGCTGTAAAGCAGATGAGGTCGGCCACAGTCCTCTCTCTGCCGACGAGGAAGCTTGCCGAACCAGCGGATGCAGCGTATTCGTACGCGTGACCGGGCGGCACGTGGAGGTTCAGGCAATCGGAGGCTAGGACCAGCGCGGAGCCAGCCATGCCGGAGTCCACCAGAGCGCTCGCGAGGACCAGCCCATCAGCCCCTGATCTTCCAGCGAATTGAACGTCTGTGGCGATGATCCCGTTCCTCAACCCTAGGATGTCCTGGACGGTGGACGCGGCCGCCTTTGTCGCGTAGGGATTCGTCCCGCTACAGAAGATGAGGGCATCAACTTGACACAGGTCTACGCCAGCTCGGTTCAGGCATTGTTTTGCGCTTTCAACCCCCAGTGTTATCGCATCCTCGTCCGGACCCGTCACGCACCGCTCGGTAAGGCCGAACTTCTCCAGCATGTCCTGCGAGACGTTCTTCCAGACGGAATGCACGTCCGAGTACCTCAGCCGCCGCCTGGGGATCGCTACGCCATAGGAAATAATCCCGGCCAAAAGGACATCCCTCCCCACAGATCTATAAGGTTATAGGTTTGTCAAGTCAGAAACCTATCGAGCCAGACTCAAGTGCCAGGTATGTCAAAGAACCCTCTTCCTGATCCCGTTTGTGAGCACTTCCCAAATGAGTCCCGAACGCGCTTGCCAGTCGCAGTCATGGCCCGAGCCGGCCGAACCCACGGACGACATCAGGATCCCACCGATAACGATCGCCAGGGAATCCGGGTCGAGCTCACGCAGCTCGCCGCTTTCAGCCGCCTCGCGCAACACCTGCTTTATGAGGTCGACCGAGCAGCTGTGGTAGGCCCGCAATGAGCGGCGCTGCTTGTCTTTAAGCGCTGGCGTGGGATCGTTGAGGAAAGACCATATGAGTCTCATCAGGTTCCGGTTTTCCGCGAGGAACTTCGAATGAGCAAATATGAGGGCGCGGAGTTTATCCAATGGCTTCTTCTGTCCCTCCACGGCAACCGTCAGCGCCGCGAATAGTCTATCAAGGCCGGAGCGGAGGAGGTTGTAGAGAATTTCCGCCTTGCTGGTGAAGTAGTGGTATACACCGCCCTTCGCGAGCTCCGCCGCCTCAGCCAGCTCATCCATGCTTACCCTGTCGAACCCGCGCTCGCAGAACAATCTTTCCGCCGCACTAAGGATAGCGCCGATCCGGGCCGCTCTCGCCCTGTCCCTTCTCGCACGGTTACTCGGTACCTCGTGTCTTCCCATATGTTTCACCGCCTGCATCTAACGGATCACCTTGTCGGAGAGCATTTCGACTGGTTAGTCGGTAACCGACTACGTGGTCGGTATTCGACGCACGGCACCGGTATTCCTGCCACGCCTGTGCCTAATTCGCGGGGCATGTGGAATGGAGAATCGAGGACTATCGGTCCCCTGCCGGGGAACCTGTACTCTTCGGTCTGAACTGCCTCGTCCGGGTTGGGGGGTGGAACTTCACACGGAAGATGACACCGATAGCCCCGTCTTCTCTGATCTTTACTCTTGCCATATTCGCAGGAGGAGTTTTCTTCGGCCTCAAGGAAGCGGGGACACATGAATTCCCACGGCTTGACAGAAACAAAAGGGGAACCGGACAGGTTCCCCATGGTGACTCCCCTGGTGCCGCCTGGCGCTTGCACAACTTACCCGTTGGACGAACTGCCCGATAACCGGGGCTGTGACGAACCAGCGTTTAAATCAACCTTGCCATGATGACCCGGCAGACCTTTTAGTCTTAGTGGGTCTCCACCTCGGTGGCTCCGTGCCGTCTCATGACATCAGCGGCTTCGGATACTTTGTCGTCGTCCGTCCGGACGAGGGCCACTATCTTTCCTTCCTTAACCCTCTCCTCGTACCTTCGACCGACATTCTCCGGGATACCCCAGTCGATCAGCCCTCCGGCGATACCCCCGGTGACGGCGCCAGTCAATGCTGCCGCAATGGGACCTGCAGCCAGGATGGGACCTATTCCTGGAATGGCGAGGGCTCCGGCGCTGGCCAGAAGACCGGCGAGTCCGCCCACAGCTCCACCGGTGTAGACCCCGGTGGAAAGATCCTGACCGACTCCCATGGTCATTCCGCGGTCGCCGCGATCACCCTGCCTGCGGTCCTCGCCGGCTTTGCCTCCACCGACCTCTTGCCGGACGTTCTCCCGGGCGAGGATGGAGATCTCGTCCTTTTTGAACCCTTTCCGTTGCAGATCGTCTACGGCCTTTTCGGCTTTGCTCGTGTCATCGAATACTCCTATTACCGTCTTTGCCACGACGTTCACCTCCTCGCACTATCTTTCCCAGCATGGAAGAGAAGCATTACGTATCACGCCGCGCACTTCAAACGGCGCTGCGCTAGGCCAACGAAGGACCGTTCTTCGACTTGTCTGGCGGCGATCGGGACCAGGTCATAATTGCTACGCAGCCAAAATACGCTTTATCGAGGTGAACCCGAATTGTGGTCCGCCCTGGTGTGCGTCACGTCGGGCCTTTTCATAATAGCGATATCGGTGGTAGCAAGGGCGAGGAGGATATCGGCCAGCTGGCGGATGAAAACTAGGGAGGCGGTAGAACCTCCGTCTCCCTTGGGCGAAGCTTTAAAGGAGTTCGTGGCGATCGCAGGTGGAACTTATCTGGGCTTATCTGCCCTCGCCGAGTTTTTGAAACTTCAGATCCCCGAACACGCGGTTCTATGGGGCCTAGCTTTCGACCCTCTGGCACTAATCGCGGTCCTGCTGGCGCTCCTCACGCCCATTTTGCCGCTGCCACCTGCCAGGTAAGAGTGGTAATTGCAGTTGGGAGGAGCGTACCGCCCGGGGTCTTGTACAAGCAGCATGGGTCGAAAAAAGGAAAGAAGCAGGTTGATACTACCACCTGCTCGAGAGAGGGTTGTGCGATCCTGCGAGATCATCTTCTCTTTTTGTCGGCCTGAAGACTCAAGTATTCAAGAAGAACCTGATCGAAGAGTTCGCTGGTTTCGCTTGCTTCTTGAATCTTTTCAGGGTCGTACCGCACGCCTGCTTTTATCTTGAGCTTCTGCCTCAGCTCTTCTAGATCCCGCAAGATCTGCTCTTCGCTACGGGTTACTTCCAACGCCCCCCGTTTTATTGTCCGGACGTCACAACCCGGTGAGCATTCGGCACAAACCGCGCTAGACATCCGGTTTTCGTCATTATACGACGAAATTCCCGAAGCTTAAAGATACATCTTGAAATGTCTTGGAAAAATCCCAACTGGCACTGGAAAAGCACCACAACCGGGTTTTTATGTGGCCAGTGATATAATCGTGTCAAAAGGCAACCGGAGGTATACGATGGACAGAACATCTCTACCGGCGGTTCTCACTTGCGCAGCTTCATTCTTTCCCGTCATTGCCGTCGTGTTTTTCCGTAGGCTTAACCCTCATCGCAGGGCGCGCGCCGCGGTGGCCGTTGCCGCGGTGACTCTCGTCCTCATCGCAACCGGTGGAATTCTGGCTCGGGGGCGGGTTTCTATTCTGAGTCTCCCGATGGAAATGCCGCCTCTGGGGATGTCTTTCGCCGCCGACCCGCTGGGTCTGTATTTCGGCCTCATCGTCGCCGGGGTCTGGCTTTTGGTGTCCATCTACTCTCTGAGCTACTTCGAGCACGACGAACGGGCGGGTCGCTTCCTGTCCGCGGCGATGCTCTCGTTCGCCGGCACTCTGGGCGTGGCCTTCGCTGGCGATATGTTCACCCTGTTCCTCTTCTTCGAACTCATGTCCCTTGCCGCCTACGTCCTCATCATCCACGACCAGACTCAGGAAGCTGTAGCTGCGGGCTTCAAGTACCTGCTCATGACCATCGGCGGTAGCTTGGGTATCTTTTTCGGGCTCATAGCGACGTTTCAAGCGTCCGGAACTTTAAGCTTTTACCCGGGTCACCTGGGCGCATCCGCGGGGGGCCTCGTAGCTTTCGCAGGGTATCTCATCGGATTCGGTATAAAAGCCGGCCTATTCCCTCTTCACATATGGCTTCCCGACGCACACCCGGTGGCGCCGTCCCCCGCCAGCGCGCTTCTTTCCGGCCTCATGATAAAGACGGGCGCATTCGGTCTGATTCGAGTGTTCTGGCATTTTTACGGAAGGGAATATCTCGCTTCAACCGGCTGGGTCGCTGTCCTTCTGGTGTTGTCAGCTATAACGATCTTTCTCGGCTCAGCTGTGGCCATTTTACAGGAAGATATCAAACGGCGGCTCGCCTATTCCAGCGTGGCGCAGATAGGCTACGTGCTGCTCGGGGTCGCGCTTCTCAACGAGCGGGCGCTCACAGGAGCGCTATTCCACATCTTCGGACACGCCCTCATGAAGTCCGCCCTCTTCATGTCGGCCGGAACGGTGATTCACGAGACCGGCAAGAGGAAGGTGGCGGATTACTCGGGGATGGGGAAGATAATGCCCCGGACAATGGCGAGCTTCTCGGTGGCAGCTCTCTCCATGGTCGGCATACCCCCTTTGGTAGGTTTCATATCCAAGTGGCATCTGGCATGGGGCGCGCTGGACGCCTCTATGCCGTGGGCGGTCGTGCTTTTGCTCATATCCAGCTTCATGAACGGCATCTACTACCTTCCCATCGTCATCCAGGCGTGGTTCGGGCAATCGAGCGGTGATCTGGCACCGGTCAAGGAAAAAGCTTCTCTTTGGGTTCCGGTTGCGGTTTGCGCCATCGTGATTTTCGCAGTCGGGCTCGTGTTTCAGAACGCCCCTTTGGCTTTTGCTCGGGTCGCCGCCCACGCACTGACCGGGGAGTAGCTGAACGTGAACCGATCACATCCAGAGGACAACGAATCGCAGCTGATGGGGAACAGAGCGAAGCTGAAAGCGGGCAGGTCACAGCTGGTTTGGGGGCTCCAGCTCGCGAACGTCCTGCCGCGGGCATCTCTGGCGCTCTACGGGGCCGGGGTGCTGGTATCTCTTCACCTCATGCTCAAGCACCACGAACTCGCTCTCTTCATACCCGGGGTTTTACAGTACGGCCTGTCTTTCAAGCTTAACTCCCTATCCTGCCTCTTCATCCTGGTCGCGTCCACGGCGTGGTTTCTCGCAGGGTTGTTTTCCCTGCCCTATATGGAGCGGTCTCACGCCGCCACCCACGGAACCCACGGCGACACTATCCCGTCCAGATTCAGCCGTAGGGAGGTCAAGCAAACTCACATCGCCACTCACGAAACGCACGGCGACGCCACCGCCACATTACGCACCTCCGAAGGTCCCCGTCCCCTACCCAACATGACACGTCCAACCTCCGGGTACACCCATTCCTCGAATCACGCCCTTTTCTACGTGGCATTCGCCCTGAGCTTTCTTTTTACGGCCTGCGTATTCGCGTCCGGCGACTATCTTACGCTCTTCCTTTTCTTTGAACTTTTGAGCTTATCATCGTACCTGCTCGTCCGGTATGAAGGGACTCCCGAGGCCGAAAGAGCGGGGATCCTTTACCTTTACATGAGTCTTGCTGGGGGTCTTTTACTCCTCGGCGGAATTGTTCTGATTTCATGGTACGCAGGGAGTTTCGAGTTTTGGGCCCTGCATTCGCTACCGGATGCGGCCAAACTTACTGCGCTGGTTCTTTTGTCGGCTGGCTTCGGTGTAAAGGCGGGACTCCCCGGCCTCAACGCGTGGCTTCCCGAAGCTCACCCGGTCGCGCCGTCACCCGCCTCCGCGGTGCTGTCCAGCGTCATGATCAAGGTGGGAGCGTACGGCATCATCCAAACTTTTTCGATCGCGGGCGAGTTTCCATGGCGGAAGGAAGCTTTTCTGGTCCTCGCCTTCCTGGGAGTGTGCAACATTTGGTGGGGCGGGGTCCGCGCCCTAAGGGAAGACAACCTCAAGCGGATACTGGCCTTTTCCAGTGTAAGTCAGATGGGATATATCCTGGTCGCCGTAGGAGCTGCCGGCGCCTTCAGCTATTCACCTCACGCCGGGATGGTGAGCGCAGCCGGGGTTCTGGGAGCAGCCGGCGAAGAAGCTTCGTCAACCGGGTCCGCCGGGTTCGCCCTGGCCATGTCCGGCGCCCTCTACCACATCGCCGGTCATTCTCTCTTCAAAGCTTGCCTGTTCCTCGTAGCGGGCGCAGCTCTTCTTTCCAGGGCTAGTACATCGTTGAAAGATTTGTCCGGGGTAGCGCGCTCGTCCCCCTGGATCTCTCTGGGCACGATAACCGCCACCCTCGCCGTCACGGGATTCCCGGGCCTCGCCGGATTTGCGTCCAAAACCCTAATCCACGAAGCTCTCCTCGAGGCGGTCCACGAATTACCGGCGGGCTTCAGCATGGCCGTCCTTCTCGAGAAGGGGTTCCTGTGGGGTTCGTACCTGACGGCCCTTTATTTCGGTAGAGTTTTGATTCACCTGTACGGGTTCAACGAGTGGTCTAATAAGAGGGCCACATCCGGCAAGCTGGCGAAATCGGACAGGCACGGAGCCCCCGCGGTGTTCGCAGTGGTCTTCAGCGCGTATTTCCTCCTTCTCCTGCTCACGGGGGTAAGTCCCGGGCACGTCCTGAATCTTGTGGTGACCCCGGCTGCCGCTGCCTTGGGAGGGTCCTTTCACAAAGAGATTCCCGTTCACTTTTTCAGCCCTGAGACGCTAGCCCCCGTGGCCACCGGGTATGTCATAGCCGGCGGTGTTCTTCTGGTAAGCAGGCGGATGAGAGACATCTCCGGGCACGCTACGACCGGAACCCTTCCTGAGTTTTACCGCAGCACACTCCCGCGCATAGGAGCCAGGCTGGTTTACTGGCTCTTCCGAGTCAACGTACTCGCCACGCAGATATACTGCTTCTTCACCATGGCGGCATGGCAAATCGTGCTGTGCTTCGGTGAGCTAGAGGAGCTTACTCGAACCGCGTGGGCGGGGTCTAGTCACGCCACTCTCGTCTTCGTTCATCTGGCCTATCAGGGGGATTCCCTCGACGCTCACACCTTTAGCCATCTCAAGCACGCGTTTTTCCGGGCGAGTTTCGCCATGGGTCAACTCGATGCGGGCGAAGAGCGTCTTCTATCTTCTGCAGAAAAGGTATCCGGAAGACTCACCAACTGGATCGCTCGAGAAGAGACATCTTTCGAAGAGTCGCTGGAACGTGGGGCCCGCAGCGCGAGGTATGTTCCCCTGGCGGCGGAGAACATTGATGACGCCCTGAGTTCCGAAGTTCAAATCGCCGTCCGTGGCGCCGGGAGTTTCATCGAGTCCGCATCCAAGCTGGTGCAGGCGGCGCGACCCCAGGCCGTCCAGGACTGGCTTGACCAGACAACCACGCGGGCGGTAGTTCGCGCGTCCCGAGTATTGATATGGTTTACCTTGGGAATAGTCGCCTTCGCCGCAGGAGCGCTCCTCGTGCTCAGATAAGGTCGGCGCGTTCGAATGTCCCCTTTACTAGCAGAGCTAGCTGCGGCACTGGCGTGGGCAGGGGCCATACCACAAGGAGCGGAGTTCGTGACCTTTGACGACCGGCTTGCCAAGACCGCTGAACTTGATGGTTTCACGGTCAGGGCCGGCATGGTTGGTCGGATCAAACGAGATGAGTCGAACACCACTTAAACCTGGAGCCTCAAGCTTTTGAGCATCTTGACGTTTCTGTCGTCGTCCTCGGGGGAATCCTGCGGGGTTTCAAGAATGCCGGGTATGTCGGGAGGAAGAAGGGACGAACCGAGGATAGCTTTGAACCCCTCCACGCCGATCTTTCCCTGGCCGATGTGTTCGTGCCTGTCCAGCCTCGACCCGAGGTCGCCTTTGGAGTCATTCATGTGGACGACGCCGAGCTTATCCAAGCCGATATACCGGGCAAACTCCCGCAAAGTAGCTTCAACCGCATCAGCGGATGCCAGGTCATATCCGGCGGCGAAAGCGTGACACGTATCAAGACATGCTCCAACCCGGTCCACCGGCAGACTCTCTAGTATCGCGCCGATGACTTCGAACCTCCAACCGATCTCCCTACCCTGACCAGCCGTGTTTTCCAGAAGGATCTTGACCGGACCGTGGTAGACTTCGAGAGCTTCCTGGATGCTCTTGGTCACCCTCGCGATAGCTTCGATGGATTCAGGTTCCTCACCGGGAGAAAGGTGCCCAAGATGAGTGACCAGGTACTTCGCGCCCAGCACTTCACTTCTTCCGAGATCCTCCGCCAGAATCTCCACGGAGGCCAGGCGTTTTTCCCTATCTGCTGAAGCTAGGTTCAGGAAATACGGGACGTGAACCACGAGAGGCCACATAGAGTGGCGGTCGAACATCTCCTTCGTCTTTTCGATGTCCCGGGGGTCGAGGGCGGAAGCTTTGCCTCCCCGCGGGCTTCTGGAGAAAACCTGCACCGTCTCGCAGCCCAGGCGCTCCGCCCTCTGAGCCATAGCGTACATTCCGCCTTGAATCGATACGTGTATACCTACTCTCATACTTTCGTACGAGCCGCCGGGCGCGGCAGAGTATCACCGGGACGGCATCGTTTCGCTGCTTCATGACCCCTACCCGGTCCCCTGCCGTCACCCCGTCGCCGGGTACCCGCCCTTCGCTCATCCGGAAACAGCTTGCCTGCTTCGTCGTACATTCCCATCCGGACTCGCATCGAAGAGCGTCCGGGTCACGTTCATCGCCGCTTCCCGGGCCCTCCCTTCTCGAAAGCCTGCCTGGCCGCTCTGGTCCGATCCGGGTACGGCTTCCTATCGCCTTTCGGCCCAGAGTCGCGGCCGGAAGCTTCCCTGAGAGCTGCCTTTCTGGACAGGTTCACCCGTCCCAGGTGGTCGATCTCCGTCACCTTCACCAGCACTTCGTCCCCTACGTTGAGCACGTCCTCGACGCGCCTGACGTGGTCTTCGGAGATCTCGCCTATCCGCACCAGTCCCTCCTTGCCGGGAAGGACCTCGACGAAGGCGCCGAACGGGGTGACTCTGGATACCCTGCCCAGATAGGTTCTGCCCACCTCAACATCCTGGGTGAGTCCCAGGATAATGTCTCTTGCACGCCGGCCCGAAGCTTCGTCCTGGGCCGCTATGAACACCCGCCCGTCCTGCTGGATGTCGATTTTAGCCCCGGTCTCGCTGATGATCTTGTTTATGGTCTTGCCTCCAGGTCCGATGATGTCCCTGATCTTATCCGGGTCCACTTCCATAACCAAAATCCGTGGGGCGTAGGGTGAAAGCTCCGGCCTTGGCGCCGGGATAGCTTCTCTCATCTTCTCAAGGATGAAGAGGCGGGCTGCCCTCGCCTTTTCCAGGGCGATTTCAAGGACCTCCTTATGGATCCCGGATACCTTTATGTCCATCTGGAGGGCGGTTATCCCGTCCTTCGTCCCGGCCACCTTAAAGTCCATGTCTCCCATGGCATCTTCCATGCCCTGGATGTCGGTGAGGACTACGGGGGACTTTTCATCGTAAATCAAGCCCATAGCGATACCCGCCACCGGTGCCTTCAACGGAACCCCGGCGTCCATCAGGGCCAGCGTGGAACCGCAAACCGAGGCCATCGATGTGGAACCGTTGGACTCGAGCACTTCGGACACCACCCTGACGGTGTAGGGAAACTCCTCTTCCCCCGGAATCACCGGTCGAAGAGCTCGCTCGGCCAGAGCTCCGTGTCCGATTTCCCTCCGGCCCGGTCCCCGCATGGGCCTGGCTTCACCGGTGCTGAAAGGAGGGAAGTTGTAATGGTGGATGTAACGTTTGAATTCCTCGATTCCCGTGGTGTCCAGTTCCTGGATGTCTCCGGTGGCGCCCAAAGTAACCGCGCTCATGACCTGAGTTTGGCCCCGGGTGAAGAGAGCTGAACCGTGCACCCTGGGAAGCAAACCTACCTCGCACGTAATGGGCCTTATCTCGTCGGGACCCCTGCCGTCCGGTCTCGTCCGGGTTTCCAGAATCAGCGACCGGACCTCTGCCTTGAGGGCGTCGTGAAAACCTTCGACTATCTCCTGAGTCCGGTCGGGAAACTCTTCCTCAAGCTCTCCGGTCACCTCTAGGAGGAGCTCGTCGATGGCCGCCTCCCGCGAAAGCTTCTCCTTCACCCTGAGAGCTTCCCTGATCTTTGGCACCGCGATCTCTTTTACCCGCTCCAGAACGTCATTACCCACGGAGAAGACGACTGGCTCCACCTTGGGTTTGCCTATCTCCTTCACTATCCGTTCCTGGAATTCGACAAGCTCCTTGATGACAGCGTGACCCGCCATTATGGCGTCGATTATGACGCTTTCGGGAACCTGGTTCGCACCGGCTTCCACCATTAAGATGGCATCGCGCGTGCCTGCCACGGTCAGGACCAGTTCGGATTTTTCAATTTGCTCCACGTCGGGGTTGATCACGATTTCTCCATCGACGAGACCGACTTCCACCGCACCGACAGGGCCATTGAAGGGAATGTCGGACACGGATAAAGCTGCTGAAGCACCGATCATACCGGCGATTTCGGGGGAGTTGTTGTGGTCGATGGATACCGGCAAGATCACAATCTGAACTTCGTTCCGGAAACCCTTGGGAAACAGCGGCCTTATAGGCCTGTCGGTGACCCGTGCCTGCAGGATCGCCTTTTCCGGAGGCCTGCCCTCTCGCCGGCCCCAGCTTCCCGGAATCCGTCCCACCGCGTACAAGCGTTCTTCCACGTCCACCGTGAGAGGAAAGAAGTCCACGCCTTCCTTAGGTTCCTTGGACATGACGGCTGTGACGAGTACGGCGGTGTCCCCGTAGCGCACCATCACCGAACCGTTTGCTTGCTTCGCGAACTTGCCGAACTCCAGGACCAGCGGACGACCGCCCAGCGAAAACTCATATTTTCTGTACTCGTTCAAGTATTAACACCTCTCGTACTAGCCTCGCAGTCCAAGTTTCTCCACGATCGCACGGTAACGTTCGGGCTCCTCCCTCGCAAGGTAGTTCAAAAGAGCACGTCGCTTACCCACCATCTTGAGAAGGCCTCTTCGGCTGTGGTGGTCCTTTTTATGAACCTTGAGATGCTCGGTGAGGTCATCGATCCGCTTGGTCAAAAGAGCGATCTGGACCTCGGGAGAGCCCGTATCCTTTTCGTGGATCCTGTATTGACTGATGATGGCCTGCTTTTTGTCGCTGGCAAGGGCCAAAGAAAACACCTCCTGAGGTGGTTAATTGCTCCAAGCTCAGTCCGCCGCCGGAGGAACGAGCGTCCGGGCAAGGAGTTTATAACCGGTGATTATTCTTTCACCGCTGTGATTCTATCACATCCGAGATGTCCCTGGCGACCTGCTCCCTGAGCTCCTCAGGCGACGCGAACTTCTTCTCATCCCTCAGCCGTCTCAAAAACTCCACCCGGAGCTCTTCACCGTATAAATTCCCAGACCAGGCCGGTATATGCACCTCGAGATGGAGGTGCCTTTCACCGAAGGTGGGACATGTGCCGATGTTGGCGACGGCGACCCTCCCGGTGAAGGTGGGACCCGTCCCGGCGTTGGCCAGGGCGGTCCTCCGGGGGAGATCCAGTCCCAGATCTTGTTCAAGGGCCTCAGAACGTGGGTCCGACCGAACCGGATCACGCTTGCCCGGTAAGACCACGGCCCCATCTGATCCCGCGCGTTCGAGACGCGAGCTCGACCCTGGGTACACCCGGCATGCGTACACCCCCGGTGCCGGTAGAAGCTTTTGAGGGTGGACATCGAGGTTCGCCGTGGGAAAGCCAAGCGATCTTCCGCGACCGTCTCCGTGGACCACCACACCCTCTACGCTGTACGGCCGGCCCAGGAACTCCATGGCCTTTTCCACATCCCCTTCGACCAGGGCCCGCCTTATCGCCGTGCTGGAAACGACCTCGCCCCTCCTGACGACCGGTGGCACGATGATCGCCTCAAAACCCAGTTCCCTTCCGAACTCCACCAGGTGTTGAGCTTTTCCGCTGGCCCGGAAACCGAAGGTGAAATTGAAACCAACCACCACGACACGAGCTCCCAGTTGCTCGGCGAGGAATAGCCGGGCAAACTCCCGCGGCTCGGTCCTCATAAGTTCAGGGGTGAAAGGAATGACGCGGAGGTAATCCATGCCGACGGATTCTATGAGCCGCGCCTTTTCTTCAAGGGGCGTAAGGAGGCTGAAGGCACCTTCCAACCCACCCCCGTCGGTGCCTCTCCTCGGAGCTTTGGAGAGCGCAGACGTGCCGCTTGTGCCGCTTGTCCCCCTTATGTCGCCTTTGGGACCGGCCAACCTGCTCATAGTTGGTGTTGGCAGACCCGGAGCTTTTTCTTCCTGTACTGGCCTAACCTGAACCGGCCCAACTGAACCTTCCGAAACTAAGGTGACGGGATGGGGCTCAAAAGTAACTACCACCGTCACGCCTCCGCAAGCTTCCGCCCGGCTCCGGGCGACGCGGAAGAGCTCCTGATGCCCCAGGTGAACGCCGTCGAAGAACCCGACGCAAGCTATCACCTGCGCCGGTTCGGGAATATCCTTGGTCCAGTACACCATCTTCATGACTATCCAAGCCTTCTTCCGTTATGATTGAGGTTCGACGGCATCCCGGTACGCGTATCCACCAGCCAAAATTCACGAAGTTACAAGAACCTTTTCGTAACGGATTCGGTCCTCTTCAAGGCGCATCAAGGCAACGACCTCTCCGTTCCGGTCCACAAGAAAGAACAATCCGGGATGATCCGGACGCGAAAAAACGTTTCGAACTGCACCGGGAATTATCGACGTCTCCAGCGGAGCCCCGTTCTTTACCGCCTGGACGACACCGGGGCCGGCCGGCAAAGCCGGGAACTCCGGAAGACACTCCATCGGTGAAAGGAGAGCTTCATGAAGTTTACCCAACCTTTTGAACTCCAAGAGCTTTTCCGGGGAATACCCGTCTTCTATCCTGAACGGACCCGCCCTGGTGCGTTCGAGACGGGATACCGTAGCCCCCGTGCCCACGATCTCCCCAAGGCTTTGGGCCAGACTCCTGATGTATGTACCCTTACCCACCCGCAGGTGGAAGATCCCTCTGGGCCTCACGCCTTCCTTCCATTTGATTAGGGAGAATTCGTACACCACTACTTTCCTGGGTTTCGGTTGAATAGTTTCCCCGCGCCTGGCAAGCTCGTAAAGTTTCCTTCCGGAGACTTTAACGGCGGAAAACATGGGAGGAACCTGAGATATCTCACCGGTCAACAAAGGAAGCGCCGCGAGAACGCGCTCCTTAGTCAACTTCGAGCAGTCTTTGCGGGAGACCAGCTCACCCGTCACGTCCCCCGTATCGGTCGCAATTCCGAAGGTGAATTCCGCTTCGTATTCTTTATCCTTCTCTATTAAATACTCCGTGAGCTTGCGACTCGAGCCGAGGGCCAGCGGAAGGACGCCCGTAGCCATGGGGTCCAAAGTCCCGAGATGACCCGTCTTCCTTTCCCCCGAAACCTTCCGGAACCACACCACGGCGTCGTGGGAAGTCATGCCCGGGGGCTTCAGGAAATTAACGAAACCGTTCATGCCTTGATCACGGGGTCGGAATCCCGCTCGAGGAATTTGTGGAGCTCCTCCAAAACCAGCGTTCTTACTTCGGGAAGGGTTTTACCCTTGATGAGCGCCCCTGCCGCCCTGGGATGACCGCCTCCGCCGAACATCTCCGCTATCCGGCTGGCATCTACGGCACGCCTGGTCCGGAAGCTCACGTGCACCCCTTCATCCGCCTCTCTGAACTGCACCGCTACCACGACCCCTTGGATGGAGCGGGGATAAGTGATGATCCCTTCCGTGTCCTCGGACGTCGCTGCGACTTTTCTCATCATCTCCCGGGTCACGGACACACAGGCGATCCTGCCCCCGTCGTGAATCTCGAGGGTCTTGAGGGCTTCTCCCAGGAGCATAACGGATGAAAGGGGCTTGGCCTCATAGACCAGTTCGGAGATTTCCTGGGGACGCGCCCCCTTTTCTATCAGGTGGGCAGCCATCCGTAGCACCCTCGGGGTGGTGTTTTCGTACCTGAAGCTCCCGGTATCGGTGAGGACTGCTACGTACAAGCAGGTAGCTATCCCGACGTCTATCTCAAGTTCGAGCTCCCGAAACATCGACCATAGGATTTCCCCGGTGGCCGCGGCGGAAGGGTCTACCAGCACCGCGTCACCGAACTTCGTATTAGATACATGGTGGTCTATGTTCATCCAGTATTTTGCCTTCTGGGCGAAGGGAAGAGCTCGCCCGCACCTCTCTGGTTCCCCGCAATCCAGGAAAATAGCTACGTCGGCGTCAAAGTCAGCCAGGTCCAGATACCCCGTCCTCGTGAAATGCTCCTGGCCCGGAAGAAAATCGTAAATCACCGGGTGAGGATCGTCGGAAACGATAAGGGCCTGTTTTCCCCATTTGTCCAGGGCAAGCGCCATCGCGAGGCTCGAACCCACGCAGTCGCCATCGGGCTTTTCGTGTTCCAGAATGACGAACCTCCGGTGCGGGCGGATGAGCTCCCGCGCCCGCGCTAGCCCTTCCTCCACCGAATTATGCGTCACGAGCTCACCCCCGCTTTTTCGACGCCGGTGTCCATCCATATCCCGCCTCAAGGGAAAACGTCCAGCCTACAGGGATGTGCCATCGCCCTCGGGGGCCGGCTTGTCCTGAGATACCTTTCGAAGGATCTCCGAAACCCTGACGCTGTGTTCGATCCCCTCATCAAGTACGAATACAAGCTCCGGAGCGCGCCTCAAATCGAGGCCCCGGGCCACCTCCGACCTTATGAGACCTTGAGCGCTCCTGAGCCCTTCCATCGTAGTTTCCTTTTCCTCGGGCGAGCCCAGGATACTCACGTGCACCTTAGCGAGAGAAAGATCCTTCGTCACTTCCACTCCCACTACGCTGACAAATCCGATCCTCGGGTCCTTGATCCTCTCACGAAGCGTTTCTGAAACTATCTCCTGTATAACCGCAGCTACCCTTTCCTCTCGACCGGGCATGATCCTTCACCCCTTGCTCAGAGGATTTCCACAAGGAGCTCCGACACTTCCCCATCCACGTTGGACTCAATCCATTCCGCAGCGCTCCGAATGACCTGTTCGGCGTGGGCACGCCGGCTGGATACGCAGGCCAGGCCCAAAGTGGCATGGTTGTATGTGTCGTTGTCTTCCAGCTCCGCACATGCCACGTTGAACTTCCTTCTCACACGGACCATGAGTCCTCCCAGGCGTTGTCTCTTCTCTTTAAGAGACTGGACGCCTGGAAGAACTATCTTGAGCACGCAAGTTCCTACCACCATGCCACGACTTCCTCCGGACTCTATTCCGGCAGGACCTTCTTCTGGGTGTAGATTTCTATTACGTCGCCCGGTTTCACATCCTGGAACCGCTCAAGGCCGATGCCGCACTCGTAGCCTGCGGCCACCTCGGAAACGTCGTCCTTGAATCTCCTGAGAGACGCGATCTTGCCTTCGTAGACGACGGCCCCATCCCTCAGCAAGCGGGCGCCGTAGTTCCTCGCTACCTTGCCATCGTTGACGTAGCAACCAGCCACCGTGCCGATTTTCGGGACGTGGAAAGTAGCCCTGACTTCCGCGTGGCCTACGACGACCTCTTCGATCCTGGGCTTCAACAGTCCCTTCTTCATAGCTTCCACGTCGTCCAGGAGATCGTAGATCACACGGTAGGTTCTGATCTCCACGTTTTCCTCTTCGGCCACTTTTCTCGCGTTGGCATCCGGTCTCACGTTAAACCCTAGAACCGTGGCGTTCGAAGCCTTTGCCAGCATCACATCGGATTCGATGACGGCGCCGACTCCGGAATGCACCACTTCGAGTTTTGTGGGTCCCTCGTGAGGGCTCCTGAGAGCTTGAAGGATGGCCTCAAGAGACCCCTGAACGTCCGCCTTCACGATGAGCCGGAGCTCGGGCGTCTTTTCCTTTTCCTGAGCTGCCAGGTCTTCCAGGGTCATATGATGCACCTGAGTAAGCTCCTGAGCTCTTTTCTCCATCTTTCGCTTCTCTGAAATCTCTTTGGCGAGACGCTCATCATCGACGACCAGGAACCTGTCCCCGGCTGCCGGGAGGCCTTCGAGACCAACGATTTCCACAGGCGTAGACGGACCCGCTTTCTTGACCTGCCGGCCCCTGCCGTCGAACATAGCCCGGATCCGTCCCCACGTCGTATCCGTGATGATGATATCGCCGCTCTTCAGCACTCCGGACCTGACCAACGCGGTTCCGACGGGACCCAGCCCTTTGTCCATCCTGGACTCGATTATGGTTCCTCTCGCCCTTCGCGTGGGATCAGCTTTAAGCTCCTGTATTTCGGCCACCAGGACGATCATTTCCAGAAGGTCCGTCAAGCCCTGACCGGTTTTGGCGGACACGGGAACGCAGACCACGTCGCCTCCCCATTCCTCCGGCACAAGACCGATTTCCGAGAGCTGCTTCATCACCCGCTCCACTTTGGCTCCTGGTTTGTCTATCTTGTTAATGGCCACCACGATCGGCACTTTTGCTGCTTTGGCGTGATTGGCCGCTTCTATGGTCTGCGGCATCACACCGTCGTCGGCCGCCACGACCAGAACCGCGACATCGGTCACTCGCGCGCCCCTGGCCCTCATGGCCGTGAAAGCCTCGTGCCCGGGAGTATCCAGGAATATGATCTTTTTGCCCTCATGGTCTACAACGGAGGCGCCGATATGCTGCGTGATTCCGCCGGCTTCCCGCGCCGTCACATTGGTGTGCCTGATGGCATCGAGAAGAGACGTCTTCCCGTGGTCCACGTGGCCCATCACGGTCACCACAGGGGGCCTGGATACCGACTTGGCGGGATCATCCGGCTCCTCCAGCTCTCGAAGGATCATCTGCTCCGCGGGTACCTCCGGTTCTTTGACCGTGACCGAACAACCGAGCTTTTCCGCCACCGCCGCGGCCAACTCCGCGGGCACGTTCTGGTTGATGTTTATGAGTCGGCCCATGGACATCAAGGTGCGCAGGATGACCGGGACCGGAACCCCCACCAACGACGAAAGCTCCCTCACGGGCACATCTCCCTGAATCGTAACGCGCCTGGGACCCTTTACATCGGCCTTACCTCGAGTCCCGGTCATGACGTCTTCACGCTGGCCCCGCACAGTGGCGCGAACGGGAGATACGCTCGTCCGGGTGCCCGTCGCAGGAATGCCGCTTACCCGGGAACCTGTTGCAGGAACGCCGCCCGCCCGAGCGCCCGTCGCAGCCGCACCACTTGCCCCGGAGCTTGTAGTTCGGGTACCGGACGCCTGCGCTGTAGTCGCCCGAGCACCTGCTGCCGCAGCAGCTGTCCGGCTACCGGCGGTTGGAGAAGCTGCCTTAGCACCGGTCTTAGGTAGAGTTGCCGGGGTTCCACCTGACGAACCAGCGGTCGTCCGGGCTACACTCCGGGCCCCTGCCGTCGAGACACCGCTTGCCTGACCGCTGCTCGACTGACTACCGCTCGCTTGAGCACCCGTTGCAGCGGCACTACCCCGCTGTGCACCCGCCTGTGACGTTCCTTGAGTTGTTTCTTTAATCGTCTTTCGAACTTTCTCGGCAACGTCGTCGCTTACACCGGCCATATGGTTTTTAGCTGCGACTCCCAGCGAATTCAATACGTCCAGCACTTTTTTGGAATCCACCGAAAGCTCTTTAGCTAGTTCATATACGCGGATCCTGTTATCCGTCATAGAGTCACCTCCATTCCTTGTTTCTCACGACACGCCGCCCTTCGATCGAATCTCCCTTATCCTGTCCTTGAGCTTTTCAATCAGGGCGGAATCTGGGGATATACCGAGAGCCTTCTCCCATCGCCGCGCTCGAGTCGCCTCATCAAGACATCCTTCGTCGGGACAAACGTACGCTCCCCGCCCGGAACGCTTCCCGGTGGTGTCAAGTTCCACGACACCCCCGGGGGTTCTTACCACCCTGACCAACTCGCGCTTGGGTCGCACCGTCTTGCAACCAATGCACGTCCTAAGCGGAACCCTCCTCGGCATGATCCCCCTCCTTTCGGTCTATCAATTCAGGTCGCAGGGCGGGTCCGGTCGCTCTTCACCGGACGCCGCACTTACGTCGAGAAATGCCAAACCGTCCCCGCCAATCCGGCCCGCACATAACCCCTCCACCTGGCCCGTAAGTTCGATGCATCAACTAGGCACGCCCTGGCTTCACAGGGCGATCCGGCTCGTCTTTCGAGCTCTTCGCCTGCGACTCCGGACGGATGTCTACTTTCCAGCCGGTGAGCTTTGCGGCGAGCCTGGCGTTCTGCCCTTCCTTGCCTATCGCAAGGGAGAACTGGTAATCCGGTACAATGGCCCGGGCCAGTTTCTGTTCAGGGAAGACTTCGGCCTCGATGACCCGGGCAGGACTGAGCGCGTTCGCCACGAACTTCGCCGGGTCCTCATCCCACTCGATGATGTCGATGCGCTCGCCTTTGAGCGCCTGAACCACCGACTGCACTCTCGAGCCCCTCGGCCCAACGCAGGCACCCAGGGCGTCCACTTCGGGGAGGGTAGCTCGAACCGCCACCTTCGACCTGGAACCGGGCTCGCGGGCGATGCCCCGGATTTCGACCACTCCATCGCTGATTTCGGGCACCTCGAGCTCAAAGAGCCTCTTCAGGAGCCCCGGGTGCGTCCGGGACAGTATTATCTCCGGGCCTCTGCCGGTCTTTTTCACTTCCACGACATAGGCCTTGACGCGTTCGCCCTGCGAGAGTTTTTCGCCTTTCACCTGCTCCTGCGGGGGGATGATACCCTCCACCCTGCCCAGGTCCACTATGACCGTCCGGCCCTCAATCCGCGCTACTATTCCGGTTACAACGTCCCCTTCGCGGGACGCGAACTCTTCGTAAATCATACCGCGCTCCGCTTCCCGCAACTTTTGGATGACCACCTGCTTGGCGGTTTGCGCCGCGATTCTCCCGAAACCTTCCGCGGCGATCTCCTCTTCCACAACATCTCCTACTTTATAGGAAGGATCTTTTTCTTTGGCTTGTTCCACCGATATCTCGGTCTTCGGGTCGGTTACGTTCTCCACAACTGTGCGGCGGGATAGCACCCGGATCTTCCCGGTATCCCGCATAACCTGGATACGGACGTTTTGAGTCGTACCGTAATTCTTCCTGTACGCAGACAAAAGAGCTGCCTCAAGGGCTTCGAACAGCGCGTCTCTAGACACGCCCCTTTCCCGCTCGAGCTGACTGATAGCTGCAAGAATTTCGACGTCCTTCAATGCCTCCCGCCTCCTTCCTCCGGTCTAAATAGAAGCTTAACCCTCGAAACGTTCTGTCTGGGGAACGACATCAGGCCGCGGGTCGTATCCACAACGACGTCGCCTTCCCGGAGACCTACGAGGGTGCCTTCGTACTGCCGCTTTCCTTCGACTGGCGCGAACAGGTTAACCTGAACGTCCCGGCCTGCGAATACCTGGAACTCACGATCTCTCCTGAGAGTCCTCTCGAGTCCAGGCGAGGAAATCTCCAGGTTATACGACCCTTCGATGGGGTCCTCCCTGTCAAGAACCTCACCAAAAGCTCTATCCATCGCCGCACAATCGTCCAGCGTTATTCCCTCGGGTTTATAAATGGTCACCCTGAGGATTCGCTGTCCTCCCTCGCTGAGGAACTCCGTGTCCAGTACCTCCAAGCCGAGGCTTTCCGCGACGGGCTCGGCAAGGCGAAGCGTCGTCTCCTCGATGTCCCGGCGGTTCACGCTCGTTTCCCCCTCCGATACATATAAAAAGTGGGTTTGTTGAACCCACTCCGTTAGTGCTCCCCGTTGAGTTTTCCAGAACTTATCCGAATTTTAGTATACCACGCGGCGAAGAGCGAAACAACGCAAAGCAGTGGTGTCGCGCCTTCCAGGCATTCGCCGGCGAAGGCCCATTTGAAAAGCGTGATTACCCTCAGTTGGCTTGGATCTTTCGCCCGGGGATGGTAGAATGTTGATGTCAGCAGCGGGAAGTCGTGTACAGGGAGGTCCCGGCATGCCTTTCAGGATCGGTCCGGACGAACAACGCCGTGCCCGTCTGGAACTGGAGCTGCAGAGGATGATCGCCCTGTTCCCGCGGATGGGCGTCAAAAAGGCCATACTCTTCGGCTCGCTGGCCCGAGGCGACGTGGCCGAATCCAGCGACATCGACCTTATACTTATCAAGGACACCACCAAAAAACTCTCCGACAGGCTGCAGGAGGCCCTGGTGACCCTTGACCCCCGGGTCAGCCTGGATGTTCTGGTCTACACACCAGAGGAGTTCGAGGATTTGCTCGAAACCACGCCCTTGCTCCAGGATGCCGTTCGTGAGGGGAGGGTTATTTATGAAGCCTGACCCGGCAGCCGAAGGCCGCCGCTGGTTCGCCCAAGCGGAGCGCGATCTAGCTTCGGCCATTGACCTCAGCGACCACGGACACTACAACGTAGCCTGCTTCCAGTGCCAGCAAGCTATTGAGAAGGCCCTGAAGGCATTCCTCTACTATCGTGGGGCCCGAGAGGTGCGAGGCCATTCCGCAGCGGAGCTCTGTGAGGACGCTGCGTCTCTGGACCCGAGCTTTGCCGAGTTGCGACCCGTTGTCGTTTCTGCCGACAAGTACTACATCTCGACCCGCTACCCCAATGGGCTTCCTTACGGCAGCCTGCCCTACGAAGCTTACGACGCCGAAGATGCCGCCAAAGCCATCCGTATGGCCCGCCAGGCACTGGAGTTCATCAGGGTTCGGCTACGCTAGGCGAGCTCCTTACCAGCTTTCGGAAATCCTCGCCCACACTAACCTGTCTTCAAAAACGCCATCCCTGAGAGACGCCTTTCTCAGACGAGCCTCCTGGCGAAAACCCATGCGTTCTAAGATGTCGAACAACCAGAGCTCATCGGTATAGGTTTCCATCTCCAAGCGATGAAACCCCAACCAGTTATCGGCGAGGTCCACGACCGCTCTGAGAAGATCCCGCGCTACGGTTCGGGCGATATAACACGTATCGGGGGGAATGCAGAGTAGCGATACCGTAGCCATCCGCGCCATCCTGAAACGGCCAGGAATCAGGGTAACCTCTCCGTACACGGACTCTTTGCTCGTCCACACGAACGTGTGGCGATCAATGGCCTTTTCCAGGTCCTCCGCAATCTTTTCGACCGTTGGGACGTTCCACGGAAGGAATGAGCTCTGCCGGAGAACGCCCGGGTTTTCGTATAACTTGCGGATGTTTGGAGCGCCGGCCGGGACCGGAGGCCTCACCTCACCCTCGAGACGTTCTCTCCCCGCACCGGGGCCCATCTCTCTGGCTTCTTTCGCGGGGCCTGGGACGTTACTTTCGCCGTCCTGCCCGTTCGCCTCCGAAGCTTCGCTTGCGGTGGCTTCTACTTCCGCCTGCTGACTTTCCGACGGACCCGAACCCGCCAGCTCAATTCGGCTCATCACCAGCGTATCCACGTATTTCCCCTGGCGTATCGCAACTCCCCTCTTACGCCCCTCGACCTCGAAGCCGAACTTCCGGTAGAGTGCCACGGCCCGTTCATTATCGGGGTACACATCCAGCTCCATCCTAAGAGGACTCCACCAGCGTCGCGCTGTGTCGAGACAAGCTTCCATCAGCGCCGTACCAATGCCCTGGCCGTGATATGCTGGGTCCACGGAGATACCCAATCCGGCCACATGACGCTTTCTTCCGACACCACGCTGCATTCCGGCGTTACCCACTACCCTTCCCTTTTCCGGACCTTCTGCGAGCTCGGCCACGAGCGAGAACCCATCTTCAGAACTCTCCACCATCCGGTTGAGCGACGGAAGACGCCGGGAGGGGAACTGCAAAGTCCCCCACATCACCTCAGGTCTTGTAAGGATGTAATGTATGGCCTCTATATCCTCTTTACGGACGAACCGCACATTGACCCTGGGTGGCATTCCAGACCTACCTCCTGCAAAACGAGGGTTTGGGAGATCATATCACGGCAGAACCGGCTTGCAACCCAGTTCCATGAGATTCTCGAGGATCCATCCTTCGGCACCGCACCGTCCCATTCAATTGCCCACCCAGGGGATGAGCTTTCCTAGAGGATACCTGTCCCTCTGCGGCCCGTCACACCAGGCATAAGGAAGGCTTTGCTCAGCGGTGCCGGACATTCATCATTGCGAAGTGGTCCCAAGTTGACCAATGAGACGGCGGGCTGTGAGGAGAAAGCTCAAGGCAGGAGGCTCTGAACAGCGCCGACAGAGAAATCTGCGGTCATCTGACCCCGCCGGAGATGTCCCTCAGAACCTGCCCGAAGTCGATCCCCAAAATGACCTTGTTCCCATAGTTTCGTTCTATCGTGCGAATCCCGTCTTCTAGATGTCTGGACTTGATTCCGTGTTCTGTGGAAAGATAAGCCTCCATATATGCGGCCACTTCATCGCAAGCCTTTATCAGCGAGCCGTCCATGGGGCGAAAATCGTCGCGGTTATATTGCTCGCCTATCTCTTCCTTTAGCACCTTGGGCACACCGTTGACGACGATCTTATTGGCGAACTCGTCTTCCACGTAGTACCGGATGTCCTGGTGCCAGGCAGCGGGGAGCAGCGGGAGGATCTTTTCTTCCATTTGTCTTCTCTCTATCTCTTTGATGATGTCGTCGAGCCCTTCGACGGACTTCTTGATGGGAGAAACGATATCCCTGGTCAGGACCTCCGGCAGATCGTGGAACAGTCCCCCGAAGAAATCGTTGCATATCCGGCGGGGGCAAGCTTTAATGTGCTTCGCGCACACGTACGAGAGTATCGCCACTATCAGCATGTGACCCAGCACCGAGGTGGCGGGAATCCTCGGCGTCTGAGCCCACCTCTGCTGGAACCTAAGCTGGCCGACCAGATCCAGAAAATGACTGGTCTTCTTCCCGAGGGCGAGTTTCTGGACGCCGACGAGATTCGAGTGATCTTCGAGCTGGTTTTCTACTTCTTCGCGGGTAGCTTCGAGCCCGTACAGAGTGCGGTTGAGGTTGTAGATGATCTGGAACTCCCAGTTTGTGGCCAGGTAGTGAGCTGCCCGCAGTATCTTGCGCTCGAGAGTCCACCGTGGAGCTGGCTCGTGCCGAGTGACCTCAGTGGAACCGGCTAAGCCCGCGGAACTGCCGCGACTCATCCAACCATCGCGGTCGGTGGAGGCATTTGAACAACACTCGCCAGTTTCCGCGTCAATGGCAAAGTAAGACCGGAAGACCTCGGGGAAATCCGGCGCCATGTCTTTAAGGACGTCACGGAGTTCCCGCCACACCCATCTGTTCAGTTTCGGGCCTTGCTCGGCCATGAGCTTGTGGTATATGGGAGGCTTTATGTCGGTGAGCTTTATCCGCTGCAGGAATTCGCAAAGCCCCCCTTCTATCAGGGCAAGCCAATCAACCCTGGCGTTGTTTTCCGATTCTTCGAATTTGGCCAGGACATACGCATACACCATCTTGTGAGCTTGCTTGTCGAGCTCTGTGAATCCCTGGGCTGGTCTTATGTGATCGTTCCACCGCTGGATACTTGCGGCGTCATATAAAAGCCGCAGCAAAGAACCGGTGACCACTGACAGTGCCTCCCCAAATACCTGACGACAAAACTGTCCTTAATCCATCGCCTTGTATTTCTCCACGCGAAGACAACCTCCGCCAAGTTCCCCGGGTTCAGGCCGTCCAGCACCCCGTCACAGTCGCCTGTCACGGTGTCTGTCTGCGAGCCATGTCGCGTAACATCCCCCTGAGGTTGCAGAACATGTAGGGGACCTGGAACAGGGGGCCCTGCCGAGGTCAACCTATAAGATAATCCGCCGATTCCGCCAGGACTCTCGAGACACGTTCCTCCACAGTTCGGAGACTTTCGGACTGAAAGCCCTCTTCCCACTTTTCACCGAAAAGCTCGTCCGAGATCACCAACACTGCCGCGAACTCCACGTCCCGGTACATGGCAATGGACATGAGAGCGGTGCACTCCATTTCTACAGCTAAGACCCCCTGGCGTGCGTAAAGCTCCACCTTCTGCCTAGTTTCACGGTAGGGCGCGTCTATAGACCACACGCCACCCTCGAAGGGAGTAAATGGTTCTAACGCCGTCTTCAACCGTTCGAAGAGCACGGGCGATGGCCTGCATTCGATCGCTGGAGGTAGATAATGGTAGGACGTCCCTTCTTCCCTGATCCCGAAACTGGGCAATACAACCGATCCAATTCTGCAACGAGGGGATAAGGATCCCGCCTGACCCAGCATGACGAAGCGCCTGACCCCCGATGCTATGAGCGCTTCCATGAGCATCCCTGCAGCGGGAGACCCGAATGAGGAATGATACAAGACCACCCGGCTATCCATCGCGCCTTCAACAGCTCCGGGTAAACGAGGGGCCGGGCGGTCCTCCGGCAGACCAAGAGAATCCCTGAGCAGGGTAAAGATCCTTCGGGAGAAGCATAAGATGGCCAGCTCTGATTCAATTTCGGCGGCAAACCTCCCGGGTTCTATTAACCCCGGTTCGTCGGAAAACCACATCGGTATGGGCATGTTTCCTCACCTCTGTTCGCTGGTTGAGGAATTCTACCCTATTGCTGAGGTTACCTGCACAGCAAGCACGCTGGTGATGCATGATATGGATGCTGGTGCGTCTTCGAATTCGGTTTTGAGGAAGTGACTTAAAATGCCAGGGGCCGCCGGTCATCCAGAAACCATCCAATCCGAGTTAGTGCTTCTTTGTCTGCTAAGTCTTGTCTGTTTCTACGTTTACCTCGGTGATATAGAATAATCCTTGTCTGAATTTGGGAAGCCGGCAACCGAGTAAGCTGGAGGTCGGAACTTCGTGCGTCATTCTCAAGGACCCCTTCTCGGAATAGCCCTTGGCGGCGGAGCAGCCCGGGGGCTTAGCCATATAGGCGTCCTGAAAACGCTGGAAAGGGCGGGCATCTTACCTGCAGCCACATCCGGGTCCAGTATCGGTTCCATCATCGCAGCTTCGTACGCGTGCGGAACTCTCGAGGAACTCAAGGAAACCGTGACCTCCCTCACGAGACGTGATTTGATTGAGTATGCTGACGTTTACTTCAAAGGCGGAGTTTTCAAAGGAGAATCTCTTCGGGAGGGAATCCGCCGGTTCACGAAAGACATGACTTTCGAGGACGTCTCGCAACGCGGCATCTCTTTGATTATTGTGGCGGCGGACCTGGCGACCGGAGAACCGGTGTTTCTGACGGAAGGCAGCATCGCCGATGCTGTGAGAGCTAGCATTTCTGTGCCGGGCCTCTTCGCCCCGGTCAAAATGAATGGTCGCGTGCTGGTGGACGGCGGACTGGTCGACCTCATGCCGGTTGACGCATTGAATAACACGGAGGCAGACGTACTACTCGGTGTAGACGTCTTCAGCAGGTCAGACCTCTGGACCCGCGCCGCAACGAGCGCACGTGTATCGGTCGGATTCGCCCGGCGCATGTGGAGAGAGGTATTGCGGTTTGCTGAAAGTGAAGTAATCAACAGAGTAGCATACGCCGAGCAACTAGCTCGCATGGTGTTCGTGGAGAGGTTCGGGAGTCACATACAGAATACTTTCAGCCGGATATACGCGGCCCTGATGTCGGATAACGGCGATCAATATGGCGATCGACATGCGCCCGAAGACCGGGAAACGGCGCCGACTCGCGCTCTTCGGGCGGGTCAGATCGCCGAACCCGGCCCAAAAACACCACCCGACACGATTTCCGCCTTTTCCCGTTGCACCGCCTGTGCCGACGAACGAGTAATCGATAAAGAAACGGGACCTGACAGAGGTCAAGAACCTAAAGGGGAGCCAAAAGGCTGGAGCACGGTCAAGGCGATACTGGCGGCCTTCGATATCACTGAAAGTCTTCTGCAGTCTCCCCGCGACGGAGTAAAGCCGGCTTTGGTGATCCGTCCGCGGGTCCAGCATTTTCACGGTCATCAGTTTTATCGCGCCAGGGAAATAATCCGCGAGGGCGAAATCGCCGCCCAAGAGATACTTCCGGATCTCATTGCAATAATGGAAAGGTCACGAACGGGGTTGCGCCGGTGAAACTCAACGTAGCATTCTTCTCCGATTCCTTTCGCGACGACCTCGGCGGGCTCACAAGGGCCGTCACCGGTCTTCACGATGCGCTCATATCTCAGGGTCATGAGGTGACAGTCTTCACGCTACCGCAAAAGAAGAGACCCCTCCACAAGGGGAAGGTCATATTCGTGCCGGCTTTTCCCATTTCCGGGCTGCCCGGCATCCCGCCTGACTCCTACTTTGGCTACGGGTATGCCAGAGTGCTAAAAGCCCTTCAAAGCATCAAACCCGATATCGTGCACGTTCATACCGTGTACCCTGTGGGGTGGATAGGACTGCTGGCAGCCACAAAGCTGAAAATCCCCGCTGTAACGACGTACCACGCCAACATCAAGGTCGCACTCTCGCTTTTGACGCAAAGGTCCCCGAGTCTACCGAATGGACATCCCAGCAGAGTTTTTGTTCCTAATGCGAATCCAAGTATGAATCCTAACGTGAATCCCAACGTGGGTCCTACCGCGACTCATACCGTGAATCCGACCACGAAAGAATCTTTTGTGCCCTCGGTCAATAACCTCGTTGAGACAGCCGGTGACCTCGCTGAGAGGGCGATATCCGCGCTGGCGCGGTCGTTTTACAACCGCTTCACCGCTGTCATCGCCCCTTCCGAGTTCGCGGCAAACTCCCTTCGCAGTTTCGGGGTCACCGCTCCCATTCACGTCATACCGTCCGGAATAGATACCCGTCTCTTTTCACCGAGCCCGTCAGGGGTCGGTTCGGGCGAGCACATTTCGTCGTGCAACGTCACCTGTGCCGGAGGTCCGTTTGCTCGGAATCCAGTAGACGCGGTAGAACATATTTCACCGTGCAACGTCCTTTATGCCGGAAGGCTCAGCGCCGAAAAGGGAGTCGAAACTTTGCTTCGGGTCGTTAAAACGTTGGGACATGAACAGGCGTCGGAAGATGCAGAAGCGCTAGAAGACAGAAGAGCGCCGGGAAATGGGCAAGCGCTGGAGAACGGGCAAACGCTGAACGATGGACGTGAGGACGGGCGAGGAGCATCAGCATGGCTGCGCTGCACCGGCGCGTCCATTCAGGTCCGAACCAAACTTCGCTTTACGATTGCGGGAGATGGCCCCCTCAGGCAGAGGGTCGAAGATGATCTGAGGTATCTGGTTGAACGAGGGACGGTCGAATTCAGGGGGTTTGTGCCATGGGACCGGATGCCCGATGAATATCGAAGAGCTCAGGTGTTCTTCTTACCCTCGCCCGCCGAAACGCAGGGGCTTGCGGCCCTGGAGGCCATGGCTTCCGGATTACCCGTGGTGGCAGTAAAAGGCGGAGCTATTCCCCAATTCGTAGAGGACGGGGAGAGCGGTTTTCTGTTTGAGCTGGAAGACATCGAGGGGATGTCCAACGCTATACGCAATCTAGCAGCTGACCCCGGATTGAGACGTCATATGGGTGAAAAAGCTCGGGCTGCTGCTATGAGATTCAACTGGCGAGAGCTTGTAGGGAAGTTTATCGATCTATACACGCAGTATCTTCGATAAGAGCAGCCACCGGTCTCCTTAGCCTTTCCGGCTCGTCTTAGCCGGCAACAAGCACCTGTACTTGCGCGGGGGCATCCCCGCATATACTTATGGGATTTAGCGAAAGAAGGGCATAGGCCGGGGTCTTGGTGCTTACAGCTCTGGTTCACTTCTGGGATGGAAACCGCATGGAAGGATTTTTCCTTGATTCGTCGAATCATATGATCGTAGTGAAATCACTTGAGCCATTGCGTAGGGGGAACACGGGTTGGCCAGCACTCATGAGCTCAAGTCAAAGGTACAGCAGCATCTCCGGGATTATGACCGGAACGTGGATGCCCTCGATAAGCCTTTCTACCAAGTTATTTGTGAATATGTCATGATCCACGCGGTTGAACCAACAAAGTGTACGCTTAGGGCGATGGAGCGCGAACTGGGCTTGCCCTATGCACGACTCAAGCGGTACTGTGACAGACTGGTTGAACTCGGTGTCTTGAAGCCAAATGACGTAGGCAAGGCCAGGCCTCTGGTCATGAAAGATCTGGAAAAGGCGCTCCGGCTCGGTTATCTCAGCCCTGGGTTTTCGGACTTTATTGAATGGCTCAGCCGTTCTCTCCGTTCGAGGTCCGAGGGTGATACCATGGTTGCCGCAGAAAGACTAGCCACGCAGCTGAGCAATTTCCCGCGGTTCCTCTATCCAGCTTCCCAGTTTGGCTCGGTAACCGGCTTCTGCGAGCAGGCTCTCGTGGCTGCCACGCTCGCGGCGGAGACTATGCCGGATGACGTCAAGCAGGGAATTAGGGAGCGGCTCATGGAGGTCGCCACCAGGTTTGTCGCCGGGACCAAAACTTCCCCAGAATCCGAACCGGAAGGAAGGGAACCGGGATCGTCCCCGGTCACCCCTTCAGAACCATCTTCGCCGGAGTCCAAACCGATGGTAAGGGAGCCGCTGTCGCCCCAACACGTAATCGAAGTTCTCGGCTTCGAGCCACCTCGAGGATGCGGCAGCCTTCGCGACGCCGAACTGGGCATTAAGAGGGCCCGCGATATCGAGGGTTTCGAGGACATCCTCCGGTTTTTCGGGTGGCACCCGCTCTTCATCATTCCCTATATCTACACAGTTGCTCCTTACAGGTTCGCCGACAGCAATTTCCTGATTTGGGCTGGGGGGATCTGGGGAAGGGAAGTTTGGTTTGAACTGGGGTGCCCTGACGAATACTCTGAAGAACAGGCCAGGGAAGGCGCAAGAAAAGTCGCTGAAAAGCAGCTAAGGTACATCCTTAAGCTGGTCGACGAGACAGTTCGCCTGATACGGGAATACGGGGTCGATGGGGCTTTGGAGGTTATCAATCGCCCCATTCGGCTCCATCACTCTGGTGACGCCGGCTGGATGGAACTGAAGCCTGAGGTCACCCGTAGCCACCTGCTATACCAGAGCATACCGCTGGCCTGCGCCACGCTCGTATGCAGCGGCATGGACGGTGATCCGTCGCTCATCTCAAGGGCGAAATCTGCATACCGGTTGCTCCGTATTGCAGTGGAGCAAGAGTTTCGTGGCGAGAAAGCCGAGGGTCTTACGCTGGAGACCTTCGTCGAGAGGCAATTGTCCCAAGGAACCGGGGGTGAGCAAACGCGGCCGTGACGCAGAACGCGAAGTTGACATCATCGAGAGGCAGCTCTGTTGACAAACCCGGGGCGGGTAAACGGGCCGGTAAACACTGACGGGAGGAGGAGAAGCGGTGGCAGATACGCTGTACAGGGTGTTCGGCAACGAATCAGGACCCTTCTTCTTTCGTGGGGAGTATAGGAACGGTCGGTGGTGGAGTGGGGATATTCTGGCAGGCAAGGACAGTCTGGCCGGTAGGGTTTCAGACGGCGTGATCAATTTCGTGTTGGAGATCCCGCCCTGGGCACACGAAAGGCTCAAAAAGGCAGTTGAGTCCGGGGAAGCATTCTTCGACGGAAGCCTTAAGGACGGGGAATGGTGGCGGGGGAGAATCGTGACGGCTGACGGGATGGAGCTTGTGCGGGTGGAGGACGGAAACATAAAGCTACCCGGAGGCTTTTGGCCCGAGTCCTTTATCAAACGCCTCATTGATGAAAACTGGATACCGCAAAACTGGATTTCGGCCTGGCAAGGCGTTCAACAGTCGCCGGAGTGGATGAACCTCTGCAGAATAGCCCTGTCAACCAGTGGTCCCATACTGGAAGTTGCGGCAGGTCCCGGCGGAGGGAACCTCTCTCCCATGCTCCACATTGACCCAACCGTCCCGATCATAATGAACGACATTGAGCCACGTATACTAGCTTTGTGGAGAGATCATCTGTCCGAGGTCCTTCCCAACAACAACGTTTGCTTTGCTGCCTTTGATGCAGCTTCTTCTCCGCTCAGAGATTGCAGCCTCCCTTGCGTTTCGTCTTGCGGCGGTCTGGGGAACATAGAGGGCGACAAGGACTCGGCCATCTCTGAGGCGTTTAGGGTCATCGAGCCAGGCGGTTACCTAGTTGCACTCGAGATGGCTTTCACCGAAGAGACTCTTCGGAACCTCCCCAGGCCTCTCAGAACGGAATGGGGACACGACCCGATTATTGCAGCCGACGGGTGGTCGAGCGCGCTGAAGGAAAGAGGGTTTGAGGTTATCCAGGATTCCATAGCCGGCTCCCGCCAACTACGCACCGACGAATCTGGGGTGGCCATGAAAGCGTCCAAATATGGTGTGACCTTGTGGGTGGAGTATCACTACGTAGTAGCGAAGAAGCCTACCTGAGAATACGGCGTCACACGAATCTCCTTCAGCAGGTCAACCGCTTGCAGCTCTAACCTTTCCTCCCCTTACCACGTCTATATGGTAGAAGTTATCCGTCGTCCGAATCTTCATTAGGACGTCTGAGACACGGAACGGATATGAACACAGTGAGAGACCGTGGGAGAGTCGAATTGTGCTTGAACTTGTGAACGTCCGGAAAACCCGCACCAGAGCTGAAATCCTCCGGGGGGTCTCTCTGGAGATAACCTCCGGCGAGGTCGTATCCATCGTAGGCCCTAACGGAGCCGGCAAGTCCACTCTTATAGACATAGCCGCTGGAGTGCTCCTCCCCGATAGCGGAAAGGTCCTGGTAAATGGCCGCGATATCCACGCGGACTTTCGTGCCAAATCCCTTCTCACCACCGTTTTCCAGGAAACGATGTTTGACGCGATGATGACCCCGAAAGATGCGTTGATGTTCCACGCCAAAATGCTCGGGATCAGGAACGCACGCACGAAGATCGAAGAAATCATAGTCTCGTTTGGTCGATTTCCGTCTCGAGTACTGTATGACCTTCGGTCGCTCCCCGGCGTGTTAAGTGCGACGGTGAAGAAATCGTCTCGAAGCTTGAGCCGCAAGAGCATCTCGACCGGTTGCCACTACTGGAGCCAAGGTTGCCATGGCCAGCGATTACAGCCGTCGAGAAGGAATCAGCCCCGGTGCATTGAATACCGAATCAGACCCGGACAGAGGAAGAAGCTGGTTCCGCCCAGCCAGATTGGGCAGATGCGATTTCCAGGTTTGTACACCCTTCCCCGGGTGGGCCATGCAGGTTCGGCCTTGTCACGACAGGCACATGTGGTTTCCGGGGCGGTGAACGCCGGCTGGTGCCCGTATGATTCAAGACGTACAGAAGATCGCTCAAGCGCTGATACAATCGCGTTACCCGGTAGCTCTCACGGGGGCGGGTATCTCCACGGAGAGCGGTGTACCTGATTTCCGCGGCCAGGCCGGACTCTGGCAGGACGAGGACGCGGTGGATCTTCTAAGCTTGACAACCCTGTACGGTGACCCCGAGCGGTTCTATTCCAAAGGACTCAGCCTTCTCCAGATCTTTCGAGGAAAAAGCCCCAATGCCGCTCACCGGGCCCTGGCTCGCTTGGAAGAGCTCGGCCTCGTAAGGTGCGTTATCACCCAAAACATAGACGGTCTCCACCAGGCTGCGGGCTCTCGGAACGTGCTGGAAATCCACGGGAACCTTCGAACCTCCAGTTGCGTCATGTGCCGCGCAGTTTTCCCCTTCGAATTAGTGGAGAAGTCGGCGTCGGAAGGGCAAATTCCTCCGAAATGCCCAAAATGCGGTGGAACCGTCAGGCCGGACGTGGTCTTTTTCGGAGACGACATGACTCCGGATTTCGGTCGGGCCGTAGAAGAATGTTCCCGAGCCGACTTCATGCTCGTCGTCGGTTCGAGTTTACAGGTCGCCCCGGCGGCTTACTTACCTGGAATCGTTCCCCGCATTGCCATAATCAACCTGGAAGAAACCCCGTACGACGAAAGCGCCATGGTTGTGATACACGGCAAAGCTGGGACGGTCCTGCCCGAATTGGTGAGAGTTGTCGAGGAGGATCCGGTTCTGAAACGGCGGGAGCGTTAGGTACGAGTCTCGCTTACCTATCCCCCCTGCGCTTCGAAGCGCCTCTTTCCCCGAACCCATAGAACCCGGGAAACGATGAACAGCGCCGCAACCCAGAAGTACTCCTCCCTAAGGAGCTCGAGCATCGAGTGCCCTCCCGCTTCGGTACCGCGGCCGGTGGCCAGTTGGCTCGAGTCGAGTCCACTGCGTACCGCTGAATCAGCGCCAGCGACTTCGCCACAGCTTCCCCGGTCGCAAGCGGGCTCGACTCCGGAACGGGCAGGAATTCGACATCCACGTGGTTTTCGTGCTCCAAGTTCCTGAGGTCCTCAGTCGTCCCATCGCAGATGATGGTACCTTCATCGATGATGACCACTCTGTCACAGAGGGCTTCGATATCTCCCATGTCATGAGTGGTGAGGAATATCGTGGTTCCTCCTTCCCTGTTGGTTTCGGTAAGTAAGAGCCGGATTCCTTCTTTGGCCACCGCATCCAACCCCAGAGTAGGTTCATCCAAAAACAGCACTTCCGGGTCATGTAGAAGCGATGCTGCGATTTCCGCTCTCATCCTCTGCCCAAGCGAAAGCTTCTTTACACCCTTCGCAGCTTTTGGCCAAAGCCCGGTTTCGGCGGCAACGGGACGGTATACTCCTTGAGCAGGTTCTCTACTACTACAACGTTTTCGCCGGACGCAGTCCTCAAACTCCTCACTCCTTATTCAGGTACTTCCTGTAACACACGATCACCCTGATGACGTTGAAGCCCAGTGATGCCGGAACCCACCTCCGACCAGACCGCTCGTAGACAACCTCGGTCCGGGCCTCTGCGTACCCTTTGGCCCGAACATGGCGAAGGATGTGCCGCCACAGTTGGGCTTCGACGCTCTTATCCTCGTACCGGGGCAGCACGTTCACGTACACCCTGTTGCTCCCCGTACTGTTCCAGGCCGTTCCTATGAGCTCGCCGTCGAGATAGGCATTAAAGTGATCTTCCATGGGGTAGACGACACCGGTTTTCTCCAAGTCTTCAGCCGTAACGGGATAGAATCCGGGAGCTCCGCGCATAACCTTTGCGGAGCTCCAGCCTTGCACAACCAAGGGCGAGCAGCTCGCCTAGGTTAAAGCCGAAGATTCCCACGTTAGCCTTATCCACGTCGCTGCGGTTCCGGCAATAACCGGTGGCACCTGCTAGATAGTAGCCAACCAAGTAAGAGATGCTAACCCATCTGCACCAAGCGCCATGAAGGACTCCGCAAGTAGACAGTAGAAACCTCTAGTCAGGGTCTGCCCAAGCGTGTTGAGGGGTAAACCCCAGGCCTAAAAAGGGATGGTAAGGGTGCCAGTAGACGTGGGACAGTTGTCGAAGCTCCTGACCAAATGGCAGGATATCCTCCGGCTTAGAGATTGGGACATAGAACTCGAGCTGGTTGACGCAAGCTGGCGCAAGTCGGGCGACATCAAGATCGACCCTGAAGACAAGAAAGCTATCATGCTCGTAAACAAGAACCCCAAATCAAACAACATGGAGGAATTGGTAGTACACGAGCTTCTCCATCTAAAGCTCTATGGAATGGACCAAATGATAGAGACGCTTATAAACCTGGTCTACGGCGAGGATCAACAAGATCCGAAGAGGGAGTTCGCGTACGCCCAGTTTATGACCCTGCTTGAGTCGACCGTTGAAGATCTGACGAAAGGGTTTTTGTCCGCAGCTGGATCCAAAGAGAAACCTAGTTTTGGCAGGATACGCAGCCTCGTTGAAGAAGAGACCGGGCGCGTAGAAACCAGGTGATGACAAACAACAGCGTGATCGAAATGATTAGGCCGCAAGCCCCAGCCTCGGCCGCTGAGCTTCTTCGGGGAACATTTGTAGCATCCTTATCGTCCAACAACTGTCGCAAATCGTCACAGTGAAAGGAGCGGGCAAACCTGTTGCACGAATCTACCCACACCCAGAAGTCCAGCGCCGCAAACTGCCGCACAAGGGGGCTGGCCAATTGCAGAGACACCCGGCGTTCGGCGGCGGAAGGAAAAGAGGTGCGATCAACACCGAAGCCGTCTATAAATCAGGTAGTAGCAGCGGTAACGGCTCTGGCGCTGAGCTTCAGCACCTTCATTTTCGCCCTTACCCTATCCGGGTGCGGGGCAAAACCACCCAACGTCACCTTCCGCTTCGAGAAAGACGGAGCCGGATGGCAGGGTTACTTTGCGGACCTTCCGTCCGAATATGAGGAAGACATTTACGAGCTCGAATTCAAGCATTCCCCAGTGCCCGTGGCGGGCAAAAACGACAAAGGACTGGTGCTCAAAGGCCACAACCGCAGCGATGACCTCTTCATGTTTATCGCGAGGAAGTTTGACAAGAAGGACGGCTTGAAACCCAGTACTGCGTATAATGTCAAACTCTCCTTCGATCTCGCCACCAACGTTCCGGGAGGACTCATCGGAATCGGAGGTTCTCCCGGGGAGAGCGTCTACGTCAAGGCCGGTGTCGTCAGCTCTGATCCCAAGCCGGTAGTCACCGATGATGGCTACTACAGGGTCCGCTTGGATAAAAGGAACCAGGCTGGAGGCGGAAACGACATCGTAACGCTGGGCCATATCGCGAAAGCGGGATCAGACGACGACTCCTACCAGTACAAGTCATTCGAAGCTGAGTTTGAGGTCACCACGAACGACAAAGGCGAGGCCTGGGTAATCATCGGCACCGACTCGGGATTCGAAGGTCTCACCCAGGTCTACTACACCAACATAAAAGTGCAGTTCAGCCCCAGGTAAGAACCCGGGCGAAAACATCCCTCCTCCAGGCCGGGCGGACCCTGGACTTCGCCCGGCTGAAATGACCCTATTCAACGGTCCCTTTATGAACAGAATCTCTCCGGTAACCCTCACGGGAGAGACTGAGGCAGAGATGAAAGAGTCGCCGTCGTGACTATGATCCCAGCACCGTTACGATGCTCATAAAGACCATTAAAGTAGACCCCCGGTAAGTCGTGACTCCGTGACACCATGGCGGTCAGCTGAGGATAGTCCCTGCATATACGGTGCCGGCATCCTGGGAACACTCTGTATGGAGCGCACCGGGAAGATCGGCGCGCGCGAGTACTGCGCAGGAACAGCATCCGGTGATGTTTACGGTGACAGGTGGCAGCTGGTGATTCCGGCAGCTGGTCGCATTTGTCCGCGACGCCGAGAAAGACCCAGCCGCGGCCTGACGGGAACTGGACAGCCCGGAGGATGACGTCAAGCCTCCGGTACGAGCCAGCAAGGGGGCACGAGCAGTGGAGATAACAAAGGACCTTTTCAACCTCGACGGAAAAGCGGCCATTGTCACGGGAGGATCGAGGGGCATCGGGAAGGCCATATGCCTTGGGCTGTCGACGTTCGGCGCGTCGGTGGCCGTCACGGGCATAAGCCGGGAGAACGAGAAGACCGTCGAAGAAATCACGGGTCGTGGCGGAAAGGCCATCTTCATCCCCTGTGACGTATCCGTCCCGGAAGACTCGAGGCGAGCGGTAGCCAGGACCGTGGAGACTTTCGGCAAACTGGACATCCTTGTGAACAACGCCGGCGTAGCTACAGTCGACCCTGCCGAGAAGGTCACCGAGGAAGAATGGGACCGCGTCATAGGCGTTAATCTCAGGGGCCTCTTCTTCATGAGCCAGGCGGCGGCGCAGGTCATGATAAAGCAGGGCAAAGGCGGGCGCATCATTAACATCGGGAGCATTTTCGGAATCACTGGCAGCGAAATCGGAGCTTCCGTATATCATGCCGCCAAGGGAGGCGTCATGATTCTCACCAGAGCGTTAGCTTGCGAATGGGCGAAATACGGCATCCTCGTGAACACCATCGGCCCGGGGTTCATAAAAACCGAGATGACCCAGTCAATTCAGGAGTCGCCGGAGCTTTATAAGCTCCTGAGAGACAGACATGCGCTGAAGAGGTTCGGAGTTCCCGAAGAGATAGTGGGTGCCGTCGTTTTCTTTGCGAGCGACGCTTCGACCTTTGTCACAGGCCAGAACCTCTACGTGGACGGTGGGTACACCGCGTGGTAGCGCCGGTAGCCGCTTAGCCCCTTACTCCCGTCGCGCATAGAACCTGCAGCCTATGTAGGACTCAAGGACCTCGAAGTGAACCATCCGGAAACCGTTGTCTTCCATCTCCCTGGCGTACCCGGCCTGATCCTTTGGTCTCGCGGGTACCCTCGGGATACGTACCTTAACTTCCCTGCCTTCATTGTACGCTGTTCTCTCTTCCATGGTTGTAAGGTCCGGCTTGAAAATGTCCAGGTACTGCTTAAACGATTCTACCGGTCCCGGATAGGCGCCCTCCTGATACAGCTCGTTGAACAGAACGTAAGAGCCCGGCTTCAGCACGCGCCGGAGGCCGGTGAGATATCTCTGTCTGTCCCGGTCAACAACCAGCATGTGCAGGAACTTATTGTCCACGGCGAGGTCGAAGCTTCCCGCAGGGAGGAAAGAAAGGTCGGTCGCGTCATGGAGCACAAACCGGGCACGCTCCTCGAGTCCCGCTTCTTTCAGCCTCGACCGCGCTTTCTTCAGGGCGGACGGGGCCAAATCTACCCCCAGGTAATCGAAACCTTTCTGGATCAGAGGCACCGCCAGGTGACCTTCCCCGCATCCGGGTTCGAGAATCCTGTCAACCCCCGGGCGGGCTCGGACGAAGCCCAGGAAAGAATTAAGTCCCGCAAGATCCTCCTGGACTTCCCACGGGAAATCTGACCAGTACTTCACTCCCTGGCTGTAGACGGTTCGATATCTACCTTCGTATGCCTGATAGTACTTCTCTTTCATATACGAAGACCCCCGCTTTACCCGCTTTCCCGGCTTGCTGCGAACCGGAGAAGATGGAACAGTTCGCCTTTTGTTTGTGCAAGACCTGCTCGCTAGCTGCATCAGAGCGTGCCGCCGGTGGCGGGCATGGATCAACAGCTGTCAATACGAAATTGGCGGAGAACTGACCTGCAAGATTTTCATCGGCCACCACCATCGTAGGCGCGCCGAGGTGACGAGCGGCGTTAACGATGTCTGCCGCGGGCGGGTTCGCACGAGGCTGTTGTACAGGCTATTCCGAGCAACTGCAGCGAACCGCATGCGTAGGTCATGGTTTTGGGGTAGGCTCTTCCGAGCCGCCCGCGAATCACGCCGATGACCACCGCCCACCCCGTCTTACTCAGGTCTCCATAGGACCTCAGAGGCTTGTGGGGATCGCGCTGCTGGTTGCTGGCGCGTACCTGACGATTGCACGTAGATGATGCGTCGGCGATGAGCCTCAGGTTCCTCCCGGAGGTACCTCTGCCAGTTCCGGTCAAGAACCAGCATGTACCGGGAGTAATTCTCCACGGCTAGTTGAAGCTTCCCGAAACACCAGGTGCTAAAGCTCCTATTGACATTACCCTTTCAGCGAGTATACTCGAGCTAAAACAATACTCTGTATTACTGTAATAAGGAGACGACGACATGGAGGCATGCCAGTACCGCGAGTTGCTCGCCGAAATCGACCGGTTACGCAGCATAGTCGAAGACATGGCCCGGCGGGAGAAAGAGAGGACCTCGCCACCGTCACCACCCGAACAACCTACGAACGTGGGCATGTCTTCTGGAGAGAAAGACAGTTCCCGCCCCCAGAGGGGTGACCAGGCTGATGGAAAGACTCCTCCGACGGCGACTGGTGAGAAGCGCCATGAGACTGAGCATAGCAGGCCGACCCGCGCATCTGCCCCGAAAGAGGGCGAAAAACCATCTGCGGCACCCGAAGGCCGAGCCCAACATGGACCCAGGCACGGACCGCCCGAAGACGTAGCTGAAGTACTCGAGACCATCCAACGCTTGATGACCGACCCAAGTGCCCGGGAGTCCGGATACACGCTGCTGTTCGCCCTCCTTGAGACGAGAGGGGGAAGGGAACGTCAATCCATGCTTGCGTGCGTGTCTGAATCTGATGTCGGTAAAGTCCTCGTCCCCGACCTCGAACTCGTTCGCTTTGCAGCGGCATTCACCAGCCCCTGGCGCCTCAAGATCATCAGAGCGCTTGCCCACGGAAGCCGTACTTCCCGGGAGATCACTGCGGAAACGAGCCTGGTGGGAGGGCAGCTCTACCACCATCTGAACGAGCTCATCCGTGCCGGCTTCGTTCGTCAGGAAGCGCGCAATTGCTACTCTTTAACCGAAGAGGTCGGCAAGCCTGCTTACCTGGGCATCAACCTTTTGGCCCGCACCTGCGCTCACGGGCAAGCCAGGCTGACACGGAGACGGGAAACCTGCGGCGCAGAGCCTGAGGAATCGTGCGGTTCCGGCGATCCTGCGGAGTACTCAGAAGCTTAGAACCGGAGGTGAGAGCTATGGCTCGAGCCATCGTCACCAGAGGACTTCGCAAGGAGTTCCCTTATTTAAACCCAAACCCCAACATGTCCACCAGCGATCAGTGGCTTGAGTACCTTTTAAGTCTCATCACCGGAAAGAACGCTACCGGTATGGGAGTGGAAAAACGCCGCACAGTCGCGGTGGAATCCCTTGACCTCGAAGTCGATGAAGGCGAGTTCTTCGGGCTTCTCGGACCCAACGGCGCCGGAAAGAGCACTTCCATCAAGATGCTGGCAACCATACTGGCGCCGACGGCAGGTACTGCAACGATCAACGGATATGATCTTGTTCGCGATTGGAGGGCGGTACGGGCCAGCATCAACGTCGTCCACAGCGGAGGCTGGCTGGGATTTGACCACGAACTCTCCATCCGCTGGAATCTCCAGGCCTGGGCCAGGATCTACGGACTGTCCAAAAAAGAAGCTGCAAGACGGACTCAGGAAGTGCTCGACATCGTTGGGCTTTCAGACAAAGCCGAAGAGACGAGCGGAACCCTGTCCAGCGGACAGCGTCAACGCCTTGCGCTGGCCAAGGGGTTTTTGATGGAAGCCCCCATACTCCTATGCGACGAACCCACGGTGGGCCTTGACCCCAATTCCGCAGCGGCAGTGCGGAGTTTCATCAAAGACGACGTGAACCGCAAGAGGGGCATTACAGTTCTCCTTACCACCCATTACATGCAGGAAGCGGATCAGCTCTGCGACCGGGTGGCCATAATGGACAAAGGCCGCATCGTCGCCTGCGACACGCCGGACAGACTCAAAGTCTCGGTTCAAGCCAAAGCGATCCTCATGGAGGTGAGAAACTTCCGCATCGAAATGCTCTTCGATTTCAAAAGGGAACACGGACAATGGCTTGTCACCGAAAAGCTCGACCAGAACGGAAATGGATCGCTCCGGGTATTGTGTTCGCCACGCGAGGCGGAGAGCACGATCACTACAGCGGTAGAAGCCTGTGGCGGACAGGTGGTCGGATGGTCCCGGGATGACATCTCCCTTGAGGACGTCTTCATAGTGCTGACAGGACGCCGGCTTGCGGCTTAACCCGGAAGACAGCAGCGCTGAAGTACGTTAGACAATCCACAGGAGGAGTGATCGCAGTGAGCAGTACCGCCGTGCCCAAGACGAGGTTGAACTTGCTCGAAACCCTCGGGGTGATGAGTGTCCTCGCCGAGAGGAATTTCAGATTGATGACCCGCTTTTCCGCGAGTGCGGTCATGTTTTACATAGGAGTGTTCGCAGATGCTGCGATTTCGGCGTTCCTCGGAACGGCACTCATCGGTCAAGCTCAAGCTGCTCAGATAGGCGGCGACTATGTTTCGTATGTTATCGTAGGACTCGCCTACAGCCAGCTCATGTATACAAGCATTAGCGCCCCTCACCAGTCTCTCTCCGGTGCGTACTGGTCGGCAAGGCTGGAGCCGCTTTTGCGTGCCCCGTTGCCTCTACGCACGATAATCATGGGGGATGCCCTGTTCTCTTATTTCACTGACTTCGTGACAATTGCCATTTACGGACTCGTGGGCATCCTGTTCGGTATGGCCATGCCTTCCTCCGGAGTCATCCTGCCTGCCGCAGGCATTCTGGTACTGGGTTGCGTATCGGTTCTGGGCTTTGGTTTTCTCTCCGCATCGATGTTCAACCTCATCAACGCAAAAGCTCCGGTAGCTAACAGCGAACCAATACAGTGGTTGGTCAGGACGCTGCAGCGGCTTGTCTGCGGCGTGTACTTCCCTGTTACAGCTCTGCCCGGTTGGCTACAGACCGTGGGAAACTTCATGCCTCAGACCTATGTCCTCGACGCCGTGCGGCGCCTTCTAATCCCGAACTATCCGAAGGGGCCTACGCTCCCGGTTCACAGCTCACTCGGTCTCGACCCGCAGGCGGCAAACCTCATCGCCATCGTGGTTCTCACCGCGTTCATCCTCCCCCTGGGCCTGTGGGCGTTCGATAAGGGGCTGGAGAAAGCCAGGAAGGATGGAGGATTGTCCAGGTGGACGTAGTGGAGGTAGGCCTCCGCTGCGGTGGTTGTCCGGTGACGGTTGTACCTCGCTGTAAGGCCTTGTTGGATACATGGTCGCGGAAACATCTCATGGCCGCATCTCATCCTCTCGGGACCAGTCGCAAAGCGGTTATACGATTTGTCTTTCGAGCAGGTACTTTAGCAATGCGGGCTCCTTGTTCAATATGTAATAAGACTGTGGTACGACAAAGCCGGGGAAAATCATTCTAAGCGATGCCAAACTAACCGGGTTGACGGGTATGACCCTCTTTACCGGAATCGCATATCCGGTTTTCCCGCGCAAGTAATTCATCATAGAATCATACGTGCCTGGCTTACATTCCTCGGAAATGACGGCGATTTCCTTACATGAGCCAATGATAGGCCGGTCGAATTCGACGGCGGCTTTTACGCTCCTGACGGTTCCAGACACATATATGAAAGCTATCGTCGGAACTCTCAGGTAGTGCGTCCTGAATTCGTACTTCTTGGTACCGGCAACGATCTCGTTAAACGGGCCTTCTCGTAGACTCATCAGCGTGTATACCCTTGGCCCAGCCATGTTTCCGACCACCTTGTCTCTCCATCTCCTTGTCCCTGTCAACGCCGCGTCTTTCGCTCCTTTTCGCCGCCCGCGATCTGACCCCCTCCCTCACGCCTTTGAACCCGAGTAAACTCCTGCGCGTCTTCCGAGATGCTCAACGTCACCGTTTTCGGGCAAACTCGTACTTGAGACTAAAGGTCGCGAAACCTTCTACCTGACGCAAGGTAGCCGTCTTGCGGGAGGACTTCGCCATCAAAGGCTCACTCCAGGGTTCCTTTCGTGATCCGACACGAGGTCAAAGCGAATGTTGAGATAAAGAACACGAGCAGGAAGCAAATGATCGTCACTCGTGACCGTTTCATTGACCGCCCGCCTCCTCTGGAATGCTGTTCCCCGAATTGCCACAGGGCTCCCCCTGCCTCAGTTTGCCGGTTTGATCAAATCAATAGCTCCGCTTCGCTTTCGGCCTCGCGCAAGTTCACGGGTGCTTCCGGTTCCACCGAGATACAACGACGTGCGGCATGTATATGAGGTTCCGGAGTCACCCGTAAGGGGGCCTTCGTTTCAGGGTTCGTCCTCCGGGCCGGTCACACCTGGTGCCACTCGTTTCGCTGTGATGTTCGCCAGACAATCGGGATTTCCTTCAAGGACCTGGAGTTAGGGATATTTTGGAACGTTCGAGCAGCTTTCATAGAGGTTATGCAAGAGATCCTGAAGGTTCTCGACGAGATCGCTTACGAGCTACGTGACCAGAGCCGTTACGTGGTGAAAGACATCCGGAAGGGTACTATTGCCACGTTGCTCGGGGATGTCGACGGCAGCAACGCCCAGGAACTCTCGGAAGTGCTGAAGAGAGCTCGAGGAGAGGTGCAAGATCCCGTTCGAGTTGCAAAGATAGACGATTTGTTGGCTGCCATCCGAGAGATGCCCGAGGCCTTCAGAGACTACCGGGTGCGGCTTGCGGAGATGGGCTACGACACCCGGGGGATGAGAGGAATGGGAGCGACGGAGTCAAACGTGAACAAGTTTTCTTTGCGATTGAAAAAGCGCGGCCAGAGTTGGGGCCCGGAAGGGCTCAAGGCGATGATTCACTCGATGGTGAAGTATTTCGAGGACAAGCTTTTCTCACCCACAACCGCTTGACAGACACGTCCCCCCACCACCGGTTGAGCCCCCGGCAGAAAACTAGTATCATCTTCCTGAACTACTTTGCCGATCGAAATACACCAGAGTGAGCGACGCGGAAATGGCGGATTTCGGCACGGAAGAGCACCTCGAAGGCTCCGACAAGCGGTACGGGCACGAGCAACAACGCACAGCAGGCAACGACTCTCGCACTGAGAGCCTCCTATCCAATGCCGGCGGACCTCAGCCGTCCCGGCTGCTAGACGAGTCGGGCGGTTCGGAAAAGGACTCCGGTGCACATGGAACTTCAGCGGCTGATTCGGAACCAGAACCCCAAAGGCCGGCCCGAATGCCCTGGCGAAGATCTTTGGACCTCGAATCTCACACCATCGAGCAGAACATCTGGATCCTGGCTCTTCCCCTAATGGCGGAACGTCTTCTCCAGTCGCTGGTGGACGCCGCCGACATGGCCATGGTCGGCCGGGGTGTCGGGTCGGCTTCGGTGACCGCCGTTGGCCTCTCCAACCAGCTATCCATGGTCGCGACCGGTTTCTACGACGCCGTTCGTGTGGGAACCACCACCGTGGTCGCCAGAAGAATCGGAGCAGGTCGCATTGACGGGGCCAATCAGACGCTCAGGCAATCTCTACTCATCGCCGCGTTCTTGGGGCTCGCAGCTTTTCTCCTGATATCGGCATTCGCTCGAGAGAGTCTCCTCTTCATGGGCGCGGAACCCCTGGTAATCGAGCAAGGCGTACCCTACTTCCGGTGGAAAGGACTGTCCCTCCTCTTCGAGTTCATCACCATGACTTTCACGGCCGCCCTTCGTGGTTCCGGCAACACGAGACTCCCCATGTATGCGGGAACAGTAGTGAACATTCTCAATCTCTGCGGCAACTACGTCCTCATAGGAGGCAATCTCGGCTTTCCCAGACTCGAAGCAGAAGGAGCCGGCTTGGCCACTGCATTTGCGCGGTTCTGCGGCATGATCGTGATCATCTTTCTCACCGCCTCATCGAGCGCGTTGCGGGATTTCTACAAAGCTTCTTTCTGCCCCGACAAGAGCACCCTTGGAAGTATCCTCAGAGTGGGGTTGCCCGCGTCAGGCGAAAGACTCACCCTGAGAGCAGCCATTGTCTTATACACCAGAGCGGTCGCGAACCTGGGGAACAGCGCGTATGCCGCCCATCAAATAGCTCTGCGCATCGAGTCAGTCTCGCTCACCATCGGTTTCAGTTTCGGTGCTACCACCACCACTTTGGTTGGCCAGTACCTCGGCCTTGGAAGCCAGGAGAAGGCGGAAATGGCGGTTCGAAAGTGCCGGAACATAGCGGCGGCAGCCATGGGAATCGCCGGTCTCTTGCTGTTCGTCACAGCTCCCGCCGTGCTCAAGCTGTTCATACCCGAAGAGCCCGAAGTCGTTCGTCTTGGAAGCACGGTCCTGCGGATCGTCGCCGTAGCCCAACCGTTCATGGCCATCAACCACGTGCTCTCCGGAGGCTTGCGGGGTGCCGGAGACACTGCCTGGGTCATGTACCTTACCGGCGCGAGCGCCTGGGGAGTTAGAGTGGTACTAACCTACCTTTTCGTAAGTCTCCTGGGGTTGCACCTCCCCGGTGCCTGGTTCGCCATGGTGGCGGACCAGGTGATGCGCTCAATTCTGTTCCAACTGAGATTCCGCGCGGGTCATTGGAGACGGATTGCGGTGTGACGAACAGAACAGCGGTTGGACAAAAAGAGGCCGCCGTTTTCCGACTTGACGGGAATCCGGGGGCCTGGGCTTTTGCGGCTCACTCGGTCCGCGACACATGATCGCGTGGTCTCAGCTGTTACCTGCAGCCGCTTCTCGCTGGATCTTCTTCCAATGATACAACCACACCGGCAAACCCACGAGAACGTAAGCTAGCGCCCCACGCAGATTCGCATATACGGAAACCGTGTTGTTCCTTCTGGCCTGCTGTCTCTCGAACTCGACCTGCTGCTGAATGATCTCTTCGGGTAGTTCTGTGTCTCCGGTCATGGACTTGTATCTCTCGTATATCTGAGCAGGGCCGGGTTCGTAGAGGAGATTTCCAACGAGCATGACAAGCCCGGTCACTGCCAGAGACATGCCTCCAAACCTCTGACTGAGCGTCCAGGCCTTTTCGTTTTTCATGCTCCACGTGGTCCTCAACCCGACCACGCTATTCGGCTTGGCCGCAGGCATAACGCTACCCATGATCGCGAGCGCGATTCCGGCGATTCCGAACATCAGACTGAAGACGCACCGCGCAGCTCCGGTACCGTCCGCCCCGCTACCGCCCCTCAAACTGACGGTACAGGTAGAGCCACTTCCCGTCGCATGACCATCCGGCGACCGGTCCGGGAAGTTCGAACCAGCGCGCCTCTCCTGCTCCGACCGACGATACGTCCAGCACTTCCCGGCCCACTACAACAAACCTCCCGTCGGGCGAAGGCAACAGCGCCGTGGGGCCGGGTACGAGGTCTGGAACGGGTCTCGACAATACTTCGGCCCCGGTATCCGCGCGAACAAGTTTGAACACGGGAGGCCCTTCTTCGGGTCCTTTGGAAAGAAAGGCAACGTACGGTTCTTCACCGAAGACCGCTAGAAACGTGCCTCCCCAGCGGCTCGCCCCCTGGGTTCCGTCAACAACGAAAACCTCTCCACTTTCCACGTTAGCCTGGAGAACGCGCGTGTCCCCTTCGGCGGGATAGTCGACCAGGAATACGTCGCCCTCGTTCCCATCCCGTCCGGCCTTCCAGACCAGGGGAACGTCCTGCAGGAAAGAGTCACGCCTGTCGGTGCCCGTGATGCACTCCAACCTTCTCACTTGGTTTCCCTGGCGGTCAAGTATCACTAGGGTTGCACCCACCCACTCGTAGGGGCTTGGTATTCCGAGCAACACCGCTATGCGCGTACCGTCGGGAGACGGGCAATATGCAAGGGACTGCGTATATGGCCATTCGCCTACCGTCTCGCCCGAGCTCACGTCGATCACGGCCAGTCCGTCCTGCCTTCTCACGATGAGATGCCGCCCGTCAAGCCACCGGGCATCGGCGAACGGCCTGACCACGGGACCCAGGTCGGTCCAGGTTCCCGTCTGCAGCGAAAATACCCAAGGATGGTGGTACTTGTAGTAGTCCTCTGACACCCAAACTGTAGCCTCCTCCAGGCCCAACACCGAATTGCCATCAGGCGAAAGCAAGAGGTTCGTGACTCCGGGAGGAATATCCGTTACCTTCTCGGGCTCAGTCGAGAAGTCGTCCACAACCATCCTGGCCAGAACCAAAGGTTCCGCGAAACGCACGACGAACCCGCCCTGAGTATCGGGCCAGAACGAAAGCGGAAGGCCCTCCTTGTCCCGGCCACCTATCGGATTGATCCCCAGCTCGCCCACGGGTGTCGAAAGAGGCATTGACACCACAAACTCGAGAGCGTCCTCCCCCACCCATTGAAAGGACCACCTGGGAAGGTCGGGCCATGACCAGGCAGGCACCCCTCCGATGGCCAGAGAGCGTTCCACCGAGCCCCTGTCGACGGGTTTGCTGAACGTGAGGAGGAACCGGTGGGGACCCGTTTTCACGCTATGCACGCTCCTGAACCCCTCCAGAGGCAGACGAACGCGGGGCTCGTCCAGGCTTTGAATGCTCAACTCGGCGCAACGGGTCCGCTTCACTACAACTTCGAAGATCCCGTCATCCCCGGAGACGTCCCCAATCGCCGGAAACTTCTTCGAGTCGATGCGCACCCGCATGGTGACGGCAAATCCGGGCGGAGCCTCACCCGAAGATGATACCTGGACGGGATCGGGTAGGGGGCGTCCGCTCGCCTCAACGCCCGGCCACATAATGGTAACGCGATAAACCTGCCCGTCCGGAGCGATAAAGACCTCGGCTCCCTCCGGGGGCTCCACCTCCAGCGCATCCCACAGTTCCTTCTCTCCCGTAACCGCGGGAACGCGTATGTACAACACCACCTGACCGAAGCTTGCGGTGATCGTGTCCCCGTCACGGATGTTCGGCTTCAGAGTCAGCTCGTCGCCAACGGTCCTTCCATCGGCGTACCGGCACTCTCTGCGCTCGATAGCCTCGGCGTAGATGCCGGATTTCGGTGGCAGATGCACATACGCCCTGCCGAGGGGGATTCCATCGGCGGTCTTGAGGGTTACCTCATATGGTACTCCCGGCGTGGCCTCAACGGAAACCACCACGATTTCGCCGGCGTAGCCGAGATTGAAGGGAGCCTCCGGACTGACTTCGGCCTGCAGGGAGCCGTACTCCGGCGGCGACTCAAACCGGAAGTACGCAACGCGGTCCCATGCCGAGACTGCGAGTTCCCTATCGGAGGGCCACGCCCACAAGAGGGCCGGTGTGCCCGTTGGAGCCGGGCCCTCACCGCCGGGAGTTGAGTCCTCACCGCCAGGAGTCGGGCGCTCGCCGGCGGTCTGGGTCACACCGCATCCCGTCAACAACGCTGAGAACACCGTTATTGCGAGCATCACTGAGCTCGGGGCTAGCCAATCTCGCCTGTTCCGCGGTTTTCCACGAACAGCCATTCCTTTATACCCCCGTCCGCACCTCGCCGTGCCATCCGCCCCGACCGGTTCATCAGGACGACTCGAGGACAGGTACCAGCAAGTCAGGTGCCCGTGGACAAATGCTATGAACTCATGCCTGACCCCACCGTTGCCGACGCTGTCATGGACCGCCTGGTTCACAACGCCTACAAGATCGTGCTGAGGGGCGAGTCCTTGCGCAAGATGATGGCCCGGGTACTCTGGCTTTGATCTTGCTTCCCTGTAAAAAACAAGTTAGGCAGGAACTAAGCGTCGATACGAGGGGCGTTTTTCTACCTTCATCTACGGGCCTTTCACCTCTATCCTGCCTGATAGGATTTGGCTATGACATCGAATCTCCTGAGAAGGTCCATCTCGATTGAATCGGGATGAGCCCGTACCTTCTCCATCTCCGATGCCATCCAGGCGAACCGCCTCATCAACTCCGGCGTCAATCCAGGCACTTTGCGAAGCTCATCTACCGACTGATATGGACCCAGTTCCCGGATACGTTGCGCGAGAGGTTGGTCGACACCCTTTATAGTACAAAGGTCCACCAACGAGGCGGCGTTGAGGTCGAAGGTATGGATCCGGGGGAGAGCCCGGTACTGGTCGAACACGGACGTACCGACCTCAAATTCTGGGTTGGCAAGCCAGATTTCGGGATCCGATGAGAATCCCTGCGCCGCCGTGACATCTGAGATGACGCTGTTCAGGAGGTCTTCCTCCTCTGGAAATTCGGTAAGGTAACTCGATATCAGCGTCGAAACATCGCCTGGCCTATACTTGTAGAGAACGTGGCCTATCTTGAGGTACGCCACCTCCATAGACGGCAGGGTGCCGGTCTCAATGCCAAACATCTTTTCGATTGATGCGGGCAAATGGGCGACCCTGGATGTGTTGGATGTGCTGGATGTTCTTGACGTGCTCGATGTGCCGGATGTACTCGCTCGGCTTCCCTTGTGTCCGCATGCACACGCCGTGATCCATCTATGGAAGAACGCAGCGACCACTCCCTCGGACGAACGCATTAACCCAGGGCGTTTTGGGGCGTCGCCTTGTCTACCGGGGACAATGTTCTCAACCAGGTAAGCCGCGTACGCGTCTCCTTTATTCAGAAGTTTTCCGACAAGATGGTGCTCTCGAGAAAAAAGGTTCTTCTTCACGGCAGAATACCGTAGCACTTGCTCTGCCCTACCGAACCATTGCAGAAAAGTCTTTCGAAGGCCAAGAGAAGAGCCGGGTCCCTCAAGAAGCTCAACTGCGTATTTTTGGACGGTTTCTTCTGCCCAAGTCTGCAATCCGATATCAGAGGAGAGAGCAGCGGTAGATCGTTCGGCGTCAGGATCATCTATAGCCATAATCTGAAAATGCTCTGCAAATCCTTCGTTGAACGCTGTCCATGGATCAGTCCGCACGCCAATACCGTGGACCTGGTTGGAGCCTCCTGCCCCTGGCAAACAGCCTAGCTGCCCGAGAAGCAGGTGACCAAGCTCATGGGGAAAGATCTGGTCTAGGGCTCCAAACCTGCCGGATATGACACTCTCTCTATGGAGGTCCACGTATCCGACATCCCGCTTCTCTTTATCATCGAGGTAGAATCCGCGCCTCGCAAAGCCGCCTTCATTATCAGAAAGCAGGAGGTACGCTGGCTCCGGCTGGGTACCACCTTGATTGTGTAGGTACTTTTGGCAAAAAGCATACACCCTCAAGAGACGGCCTGAAAATCCTTTTTTCAAGATAGAAAACAACGGCTGTGGCTCGGGATGATAGGTGAAAACAGGCAGGCCTTCGCGCTCCTCGCCGGTGTCTTTGAGGATCACCAGGAGCGAATCAGCGTTTAACAAGGTAGGGGCACCTCCCTAGACAGCATAGCCTTCCCTGATGAGAATGACTTCTTCAGCCGCCTAGGATGTCCTTCTACTGGTGTTCCAGATATCTACCCTTTTCAGAGCGCAGACGGACCTCGATGTCGCCGATACGCTAGAACCGCCGAGAAGACACCTAGGCCAAGAACACTCCACAAAACGACCTGGGTGAGTAGAATATCAGACCTGGCTTTCTGAGATTCCCGACTGAGGCGATCTAAAAGCACCGGGATAAAGTCGGTGAGTTTCGGATATCTGTCCCGGTTCGTTCTGTATTCTTCCAGCTGTTTGACCACAAATGTCGTCAAGTAGAAACTTTTAGATTCATGGTCCCGTATGGATTGGTCTCTTAACGCCGACCCGTAGAGGTCCCCTTCAGCCATGGCAGTAGCCGCCCTCAAGACCTCCTCGTTCAAGAGCGGAACCTGCCGTCGAAACTCCTCTTAGGCCATTTCCTCACCAGAGGAAGGAGCGGCCCATTGTAAAAGGGAGTCAAGTTTCCGTCGAGATCCAAAAGCAGCGGCTCAAAGCCATCGTCGCCCGGTAAATCGATGAGCAGTTGGTCTCCTATCCATCCGTAATTTCCTATGGTCTCCCCCTTCTTAGTCAGCAAAACTCGTACCTCACCCGTCTTCAGGTTATAAACCGCCACTCCGTTGGTGAAAGGAAACTCGCCGCCTCTAAAGTCCTCCGCTTTTGTGAAGGCGACAAGGGTCTCGTCTTCGTTAAGGTAAATTGGGGCGTTGACTTCCCAGAATGGGATCAAGACTTCCTCTTTACCGTCCCAGGATACCTTTCTCAGTGAATAGTCGTTGGCGTTGTACAGGATATCCCCGTTGCTCAGGACCTGAGCCGAAATGCCATCGAGAATGATCGATTGGCCGGTTTTCTTGTTTTTTACCTCCAGTTTCAAGTCAGGAGCGATCAAAGTAACGCTTATATCATTCTTGCTTACGAGCTTGAATTCCTGACGCTGGGTTTCCATGTTCGCCCGGGCGACAAAGAGGATTCCGGTTACAAGGAGCACAATTCCGACCGTTATCAGCCTACCGATTTTCATCTTTGGCACCTCCGTAATGAATTAACCCGTTATCGTAAGGACAAATCCTAACCCCTCCGATCTGAACGGTTAGATGGAGATGGTCACCGGTTGAATATCCAGTGTTGTCCATTAATGCAATGCGCTGATTATCAGAAACATTGTCATTCACAGCAACCAGAGTCGACTGATACTTCAGGTGTCCATACACGGTAAAGTAGTTGTTTCCATGCGAAATCGTGACATATGTTCCGTAAGTCCTAGGCCCATCAGGGTAGGTGTTGCGCTCGTCTTGCACTACCTCAATCACTGTTCCCGCTTTACACGCGTAAACATTGTCTCCCGCCACCCCAGCATAGTCGGTGCCTGTATGCCCATCGTATGCGTGACCGTAGACCCAGCTAGTACCGGTCCATCCGGTCCAGTCCCTGATTGAACCACTTGCCGGATCTAAATCAAAGAAAGCTGAGATCGGAACGAACTCTCCTACAGGACGGCTGAACATCTTGATCTCCTTCTTGTTCACTCTTAGCTTGTACGTGGCAGTATCGCTTGCCCACGTCCAGGCCCATACGCGTATATAATGATCGCCGCTCGAACTAGCATTGTAAACAATATGTTCCGCAACGGCATCTCCAAGAATCGAATACGCAACCAGCTTTCCTGAGGGGTCGTACAGTGCCACATCGTAATCGTTTGGCAGCCGGTAGACGTCTACAACGAGTGGTTGGCCGCTGGTTGCATTGACCTTGAACCAGTCCTGGTCATACTGGTTATCAAGAGTGGCGCTATATTCGTAATCCCCCGCTGTTATTGGTCTTGCGAAAATCAGGTTGTCGTTTGGCTCGTGGCCATCGTAGTTGGTTGAGAACTGCGTATAGAGGCTGTAAAGCGCGGAGGCGTTATACCCCGAATAGGGAGTAACCAAGATGTAGTAATAGCCTGCCTCATCGACGTGACTCAGTATCTCGGAGGTGTCGAAGGTCAGTTAATTCACCCGGGGGTGCTCCAGTTAATTCACCCGTCCCTGTGACCGGCGCGGCGCGCTTCAATCTCGATTATGTGCTCGACTCACCTCCTTGCCTAGCCTCCTCGCCTGCAGCTACCTCCTGAACTCGTGGGACTGCGTCATGGCCCGGTCTGTGCACGGGGCGGTAACTCTTTCCCGGCATGAACACGTGGTGGGCGCTGTTGACCAACCGGTCCAGGGCTCCTTCCGCGAAGACCGGGTTCGGAAAGAGCGCGTACCAGTCCTTCGGCGCCCTGTTCGACACCACGATCATGGAGCCGACCCGGTAGCGCTCGCAGATGAGTTCGTACAGGTCTTCCGCCTGCTGAGGAGACAGTTCCTTCATGCCGAAGTCGTCCAGGATCAAGAGGTCGGGCAGTATGTACTTCCTGAGCCTGGTCTCCCAGGTACCGTCGGCATGGCCTCCGCCCAGGTCTTGCAGTAGACGGTTCGTTTTGGTGTAGATGACACTGTAACCTTTCATGCATGCGGCATGGCCAAGAGCCTGGGCGATATGACTCTTTCCGACCCCCACCGGGCCGTAAAGCAGCACCGACTCTTTTCGCTCCAGATAACCGCAGGTGGAGAGGTCCCGGATGAGCGGGGCCGGGATCTTTGGGTTGTAAGTGAAGTCGAAGTCGGAGAGGGTCTTGCTCTCCTCGAAACGGGCCCTGCGCAGACGCCCGGAGAGCGCTTTCTGGGAGCGGCGGTTGCTTTCGTCCTCGAGCAGCATCTCAAGGAAGACCAGGTAACCAAGGTTGCCTTTCGGGGGGTGGGTGAATTTCCTGGCGTTTTTCACCCTTTAGGTGGGTGAATTATCTGGTCGTCGACAGTTAGGACGCCAAAGAGGCAGGTGGACAAAAAAGACCGCCAGGCCTACCCTGGCTTAAAAACTTAAAAACAAGGAGCGCACCATGCTTCGAAGCTAACACGCTCCGTGTGCGTTGAGCTCGTTTCTTTCTCTGCTTCACCATGTACTACTCGAAGCCTGCGTCAGGTTCCCCACGCATAAGAGGCATGGCAAGTTGCGAAGCCCAAGAAGCGCCTGTGAATCCACGGCGGTTGGTCTACGGTAACTTTGGGACGGATCCTGCTGGGCTTGAGTGTCC
>DYEQ01000041.1 GCA_020725645.1 Candidatus Fermentithermobacillaceae bacterium
AAACGCTCAGGTAGTACCTGATTTCAACACCAGCTCCGAAGCTGTACGCTGTGAGGTCCAACGTGGGCTCAACAGCACCATGCCGACGAGATCTCAAGATTAGCTCAACAGTCGTACGCTGCGAGGTGCTGGTAGGCATAAGCCCGGTCTTTTGCAGGATACGGATACAGAATGCGAATATAGGGTCCAGGCTAAAGGTCTTTGACTTAGAATTCGACATTGGCAACGGGAGGATGGCGGAACTTTGGCTTTGGAACTGACACCGGAACTGGTTTGGCTGGAAAAGGACCTGGAAGGTATTCGTACAAACGAGGATCTGCTTACCGCTCTCGGGCGGAAGATGACCGCGCTCGGCTTCGCAAAAGAAGGGTATGAAAAAGCGCTCCTCGATAGAGAGCGGAAATACCCGACAGGACTTCCCTCACTCCCGGTACCGGTCGCCATCGTCCACGCGGACGCCTGTTGGGTTCAAAGATCGGCCCTCGGGTTTGCCAGGCCTCCCGAGCCGGTTCTCTTTAGCAACATGGTCGCTCCCGACGAGAAGCTGCCGGTTCGCCTGGTGTTCCTACTGGCCGTAGCTGAATCCGACGCGCACACTTCCGTCCTGGCAAATGCGGTCGGAATGATACAAAAGGCGGACCTCATCGAAAGCTTACTGCGGGAAACGGACAAGGAACTGATAGTAAGCACGCTTGCCGGAGAGCTGGGTTCCACGTAGACTCAAGGTTCCGGGCGAGTAGCTCTCACAGATATACCGTGTGCCGCACTCAGCCACGCCAAGCGGTAACGCTGATAACCATCACCATAGGTCTTACGTCGCCGTAAGATCTATTACGTCAGAATCCGAGTCTATCCGAACAAGTCTTGCATAAAGACCGTTTCTCCTGAGGAGCTCCGAATGCGTACCTTCCTCGACTATTCGCCCTTCATCCAACACGACGATCTTATCCGCGTGCCTTATGGTAGAGAGCCGGTGGGCGATGACGATCGTGGTCCGGCCCTCCATGAGCTTTTCCAAGGCCGCGGATATCTTAGCTTCCGTCTCGGTATCCACCGATGAAGTGGCCTCGTCCAGTATCAAGATGGGTGCGTTGTATAGAAGCGCCCGAGCAATGGCGAGTCTTTGTTTTTGCCCGCCCGACAACTTCACGCCCCTTTCGCCGATGCGGGTATCATATCCCTGAGGTAGGTCACGGATAAACTCATCTGCACCCGCAGCTTTTGCCGCAGCTTCGATCTCCTCGCGAGTTGCGTGATGGCTTCCGTAGGCGATGTTCTCCGCTATCGTGCCGTTAAACAAGAACACATCCTGCAGAACCATGGCGATGTTTCGCCTGAGGGACGAAAGCTTCATCTCCCGAACGTCGATTCCATCTATGAGCACACGCCCACGAGTCGGGTCATAGAAGCGGGGAATGAGGTTAGCCAAGGTGGTCTTCCCCACCCCCGTGGGACCCACGAGGGCCACCGTCCGGCCGGGCTTGATCTCCAAATTGATATCCTTTAGCACCGGGATGTCGTCGCCGTACTGGAAGGATACGTTCTCAAAGACAATGCTGCCTTGAAGTCTATCAATCTCCCTTGCTCCGGGCGCGTCGCTTATCTCGGGCATGGTATCAAGCACCTGAAAGTAACGGTCAGCAGCGGCCAAAGCTTGCTGTAAAGCTTCGTTTGTCCGGTTGAGCTGCACAATCGGGTCATAAAAGGAACTCACATATAGCAGGAATCCCGTAAGGTCGGCGATGGAAAGTTGCCCTCCCAAGGCCATCTGGCCACCGAAGAACACCACGGAAACGGTCCCCAGCCCAGCCAGGAAGTCAATGCCGCTATGGAAGCATGCGCTGATCGAAACCGCGTTAGCTATGGCCCGGGAGTGAGCTGCGATGCGCTGGCCTACGCGCTGGGATTCCCGCTCCTCCTGGGTGAAAACCTGGATTTCCCGGATACCGCTGAGGTTGTCCTGCAAAATGGCATTGAGCTCCCCCAGTTTCGCCTGAGCTTGCCTGAAGAGAGGGCGGACGTAGAGGTTATAAAGGTAGAAGCCGACCACGATTAGAGGGATGGGAACGAGCGTGTACGCCGCTAGTTTGGGGTTGATATAGAAGAGCGCGACCGACACCCCCACAACCCGCAGAATACTGACGGTCATTTCCGGGACAGCGTGGGCAATCAACATTTCGAAATTGGCGGTATCGTTCACGACCCGGGACATGATTTGTCCTGTCTCGGTATCCGAATAATACCGGGGAGGCAGCTTTTGGAGGTGATCGTAAATCGCCTGCCTGGCTGAAGCTACAGCTCCCCATCCTGCCACATGGGAAGTCCAAGTCTGAAAAGCTTGCATGGCTGGGCGCAGGGCATAAACCAGAAGGAGCACCAAAGCTACGCGGGCTACTTTTTCCAGAGGCAGCGGCTGGACCACAACGCTGGATTCAAGGATGCTGATGAGGGACCGAACGAGCCACGGACCTGCCAGGACCGCTCCCGTAACTCCCAGCGTTCCGGTGAAGGCCATGGCCATCCAAACCCAGTAGCGCCGGGATATCAAGAGAAGACGGGTAGTGTGCTTCAACCTCGATCACCTCAATACGAGTCCGCTCCCAACCCGGCTATAGAACCTAGTTGCGAGCTCGTCGAGCCTGTTTGCGGGCCTGCTGCTTTCGAGCCTGAATTCGGGCTCCACCGCAAGTCGCGTCTCGAGCTTACTTTCGATCACCGAAATATCGTATCACATTCTCACCGTACAGGGGCAGCTTGGCGGGTTTTGCTGCTAGCTGCTTCGTTGAATCGAAAGAATCATGGAAACTGAGGCTTTTGTACCCAAAATAGGGGAGGTATCCCACGCTCTCACCCAGGTATCCCCCGGGCGAGGTTTCAGGTTCATTTCTCGGTTTATATCGGCACGAGCCGGGACCCGGAGCTCACTTGCGGGCCCTTAGCACGTAGATCTTCACCCCTTCGGGGGTGCGGCAGGCAACGACGACCATATCGGGCCTGGCAAGCACATTGTCGGTGTAGCGTACCGC
>DYEQ01000042.1 GCA_020725645.1 Candidatus Fermentithermobacillaceae bacterium
CATCATCAACATTCGAGGTGAGAGCTACAGGCTAAGAGAGAAAGCACGCGCCGGAGTGTACTCAGGTCCGAAGGCTTGAGGGCAGGGGGGTCAATTCTTGACCGGCGCTAGAGGGTCAAAATCACGCCGGCGTTGACACCCGAGCTGGCTGGCAACTGTTCCTCCCCTGGAAGCGGGAACCGGTGGGCGCTCCGGACGTCTTTAGTATGGGTTCCTTTGAAGGAAACCCGTCCCGAGTATGACCGGAGGAGGAGCTGAACATGGGCAGGATCAGGCTTCTTCGTTGTGTGCTTTGCGGACTTGTGACGGCTGCGGTCATCTGGAGCTCCAGCGGGTGCCTCCCGAAGGCGGGAGACGAGAAAACCGAACTACCAGAGTTGCCCTTCACGGCAGTGGTGGAGAAGATCACCGCGTTTCGGTTCGACGGTACCGACCCGGTTGAGGTGACCGACGCACGTGCGGTGGAGCTCTTCAAGAAGTGTCTTCTCGAGGCCGAGGTTTCGGCCCCGGGAGAGGACGATATGCGAGTCACGCGGGAGGTCACGTTGCGTCTGGGTAATGAGTGGATGTCCGAGCCCTGGTCGTTTTCCTACTTTGACCTGCCCCCGGGGAACCCTTCGTACGTGCGCTGGGGAGATAAGTGGTACAAGATCCCCGGGCGTTTCTGGCCCATGGCGGATGCCGTAAGGCAATTCCAACCCGGCTCGTTTGACATCGATCCGGGCGATCTGGAGTTCCTCCAGGAGTACGGTTGGGAACCTTTCTTTCTCATCAGCAAGACCACGGTGGAGCTTCCTCCCGCCTGGGTCCACAGGCCCGGTGATTTTCCCGACGTGATCTATTGGGCGTGGAACAACGAGCTCAGCAAGGACATCGGACTCGACCTTACTCCGTACCTGGGGAAGACGGTGGAAGCGCGTCTTTACAAGACCGTGGAGAACCTGCCGGAAATCGTGGGGCCCAACAGAAGCTACGGCAGGGTGGTGGTGGTCCGCTCGGAAGGAAAGATCATAGGAGCGTGGCTTGCGCTCGGGCGTCATTTCTGCTTCGCCTGTTCACTGAAGGGGCTCACCCTTGAGGACGTGACGGGTAAGAGCGTCGACGAATGGCTGACGACCCTCATCGATCCCAACGATCCCATGGAGCGGAGACTTTCCGCGATGACTCCGGACCAGATCCTGGAGACCTACTACTCCGCCATCGATCGAAAGGACTACGCGACGGCCCACGCTTGCGAGAGCCGCTCGCATCTTCTCGTTTACATCGCATCCAACATGGATGACAGGCGTCTTTACAACGACGGGTTCGGCGAAGACCGCGGGGAGGGTCTTGCGAACTTCATCTCCGTTAAGCTCATCGAAGTGGAACGCGCCGAGGAGTTCGAAAGGGCCGAAATAGGCTACGGTGACGCGCAGTGTTACCAGGTTACGGTGGAGCAGCATCGCCGGGTGGTGGCGGGCGGACCGGACGGACTGTTTCCGTATTTCGTTGTGATGAAGCGGGAAACGCCGGAGACGGGGTGGAGGATCTACAGCATCGGAACGGGACCGTGACGGCGACCGGGCTGTCCCTCGTCACAGTTGCACGGCCTGCGCGAGCCCGACGGGTCCGAAGCACCAGATCTCCAAGTGGCAAGCCAAAGAAGGTCGGGTCTTTTCCTCCGTGGGATAGGTATCCGGGCTACCGGGGCATCCTCCCTCTGGACTCTGCTAGAGCCAGCCACGAGGAGAAACCAACTGTAGTGTGGAATGCATGGGGCAGGACAGTGGCTGCATCGCCGGGATGCCCGCTTTGCGTCTTTCGCCTGGCGTAATAAGTTTGTACAGAATTTAGGCACAAGGTGCGACGTGTAGAGCCAGGGGGGAGAAGATGCTCATAACCTGCCGCGTACCGCCGGATATATCCTGCCGCCTCAGTATAACGTGGCACGCAAACCTGTTTCACTTCATAAACAACATGGCTGCCTGGCATTTTTCGTGCAGGACAGACTACAATACCGCCTGGGTCGAAGAGACGGGACCCGTCACGGAAGCCGAGGATCGGGCTCTCGAAGTCTACCGGAAGGTCGTCAGAGAGCATGCTTATAACGAGACGTGGCCGGGGAAGGCCTTTGTCGCGATCGAAGACGCCTCGGCCGCGTGGCAAGAATGCTGCAAACTACTGGGATGCGAGAAGACCGCCGCTTTGCGTGAGGTATTTCAGGTCTTTGAACCGAGATTTCAGGCCATATGGGCGAAGGACGAATCCAGGCTCGAACGCAGAGCGGAAGAGCTCGTGGAGTTTCTGGAAAGGGAAGAAACCGGCAGGGCGGTCCGGGCCCTCGAGTTTTTCTTCGGAACCCGGTTTCCCGATGTCACGGTGCATCTCCTCATCAGCCGGGGCAGGGGCACAGCGGGCGGGGCTAACGAAGGACCGGGCCATGTAACCCTCGAGGTTCTGGAGACTGAGGATCTGCGGCATGCTGTAGAGACTTTCCTCCACGAAGCAGCTCACCTGATGGAAGTGGCTGCATTCCACGGAATGTACAAAGAGTTTGCGGAATCCCATGGCTTAAGCGCTATGAAGAGTGCAAGCGGCTGGGACGCATATCATCTGATTAAAGAAGCGATAACGGGTTCGCTCCTCCCGGGTGGTTGTATCAGTAGCTACTTGGGGCTCGATGTTAGGGATTGGAAAGACTACGCCTCAAAATGCAGGTCTTCAGGGGCTCTTGGCAGGGCCGATCTCGCCGAACTCACCGCTCTGTGCATGCCAATAGTCAAAAAGTATGTATCTTCAGGAAGAAGAGTTGATGTTGACCTCTTGGTGGCGGTGTACGGGGCGTTTATCAGCCGCGACTGGGAGTCGCTGAAAGGCGGGCGGGAATAACACTTGTCCCGGCGCGGGAACTCTTACCCTGGACTTCGAGGTCTGGGGATGGGAACGGATCCTCGCCATATCATACAGAGGACCACCAGGAGTGGAGTACATCAGGAACGAATTCGGGATCCTGGACTCCACACGCCGGGATCACATGGTGGAAATGGGCCTTTCCCTCAGCCGGGCGGAGATTGCCGGCAACGAGACCATAAGAGGCGCGGTTGTGGGAATTGTAACGCCTCCCTACTGATTCCCTATACTCGGTGTACCTGTTCCTTTGGGGCCGGTCGCGTTGTTCTGGCGGCCGACCCCACTGTCGGTAAGAGGGCTGAGGTGAGAATGTCTTGATGAGAACACTAAGACGGTTTGCCAGAGGAACAATCCTTACCTATTTCGTGGCCGGAATGGTCTACAGTCTGACAGGTTATGTTCACAGAGCCGTCACAGGGCAGCAGGAGGTTTTTTCGCCGTTGATAGGTATACCTCTGGATGTGATTGGTTGGCCCTGGATGGTCTATGCTGACCTAAAGCACATCGGTACCATAGGTGTAAAGCCTCAGCCTATCTTAGCTTTGATTTCAGTAGTCGTGTTCATCTTCTTGTTTTCCAGGACAGACTTGCTCTCGAGGAGAAGCATGAAGCGAGAAAGTGCTCGTCATGCCAAGTGTTGATTGGGCGGCGGTTTTCCAAAGGGGAGGACGGATTTCAACCCACTCAGGTCGTGGAGAATTGCAGGGCCTGCTCATGGCGGCGCAGCTAATGTATGTCTCCGCAAGGACCGCGCCGAAAGCGGCAAGAAAGGACTTCGTTAGCACAAGGATACTCTTTGGCGAGGTACTGAACCGTCGTGCATCTGCTGGCCGCAATTGCAGATCTCCGTTACCTACAGCAATCCTTCTTTCTGCCTCGAAGGTTGCGGAGGCCACCGGTGTGCCCCCGGTTGCTTTCCCATCACCCCGGATGTCTCCTGAGAGCTGCGTGATGGTAGTCTGTTGGACACTGGTTCTACTCTCATCGAATCACCTCCTTTCTGGATGCCAGTCATGATTCCCCCATATATGAATATCGATGGGGCAACTCTTTCGTTGAAGCCTCAACCACCCTATGATTATCGGGCCGATGAGGAAAAGGGTTCTAGTTGTCGGGTGTTGAATCGGTTCCACAGATCGTGTCGCGAGCGTGGGGCTAGGATGGAGCCTATGAGGACGAGCATCAGGAAGAGTAGCCGAGGGAGCTGGTCCATAGGGGGTACAGGAGTCTTTCGTTTCATCGTTTGTCTCCTTGCCTTCTTGCTCATAGCTTCGAGCCTTTTCGGGTGTGACGCGCAGGCGAACCGTAACCCGAGCTGGAAGAACCTCACCGTAAGTCAGAAGGTGGAGGATTTCAGATATCTCTTCAGGATAATCAAAGAGAACCACGGAAAGCTTGCACTGGTTAAGCGAATCTACGGTTATGACTGGCTTGCCCATCAAAAGGAGTTTGAAGCGGAGATCCGCCGGACCGGGGAAGACAGGGAGTTTGTGCTGGTCATGAACAGGATTCTCCGTTCGTTGAGGGATCCACACACATTTATCGTACCACCACGTTTTTTGAGTGCATACCGTGATCTACCTCCGTTTGACAGTATCGTCGAGCAGGCACCGGAGGAAGCGGTGGAGTACTGGTACGGGTTGCTATCACAGCTCCCCTTGGAGTACAAAGCTTTCCCGGCGCTGTACTATGGAGGTGAGTACGTTGTCGTTACGGAGATTAAGGTAGGAGGGCAGGTCATAGAACCCGGTTGGGTAGTGACCGAGGTAAACGGCATGGATGTAGACAGGTTTATCGTCGAGCAGGGGGTAGACCTGAGCTTTGACCCCGTTAGGCGCAAACCATTTGCCGCGAGTCTCGTCCTTCCAGCAGCAGACAAGGTCAAATTGACGTTTAGGGATGCCAGAGGCAGTCTCGTTGAGGCGCAAGTCGTTCCTTCACAGGAAGTATGGCTAACCGAGTACCATCGACCGTCGTACTACTCCGATAAAGAGGGGACCTGGGTCCGCGACAGTCTCTTCATGACGGTGATTCCGGGTACTGCCGCATACATTCACTTCCGGGACATGCCGTCCCTCAGCCTGGAAGAGTGGGGCTTAGTGAAACGGTTCCTGCAGTCGGTAAGGGAAATGCCTGCTCTCATCATAGATGTGAGAGGCAACCTGGGCGGCTTCACGAGCGACTGGGAGAATCTGGTGAACCTGAAGTGGGCGACGGTGATCGGATCGTTCACTGCCGGTGGTGGTGGTGGCCCACACCATCATCTGGCCCCTCTGGTTTTGCTCAACAGCCGGATCGTGATCTACTTTCCGTTTGCCCTGCCGCTCGAGCCGGACGGTCGCTCGCACGAGGAGTTCGGGACAATGCCCGACATCTACGTGGCAGACCGGGAAACGTTTGTGAAATACGTGAACGCACTGATCAAAGGTGAGAAACTGAAGAGTCTGGACCCAGAATGGGATATGACGACCACCGTTCGACCTCTGCTCAACTCGAGCAGCCGTCCGAGTACCTCCGGAACCTCGGAACGCGGGTCCGCGTCCTGAGGAAACTGAGCAGGTGAAGGACTATGCACTGACGCAGGGAAGCAGATGATGAAACTACAGAGCCGGGGGAGAGGCCCTATGAAAACGAGGCTTGGCAGGTTACTCGCAAAAGTTCGGGTGCTGGTAGGCCCCACTTTCAGGCGGTTCTGGGTGTCGGTTGCCTTTACGGTTGCTGTTACGACCACATCGATCATGGCCACTACCGGTCGGTTCTCGGATGACTGGGAGTTGATGGGCAGGGTTTCTCTGGCTCTTCTTGCGGGTTTGCTCACGTCGTGGTGCACCATATTATCCTGGGAACGGCGGGTCTCGTCCGGAGAGGCGGTATCCTCAGACGCGACCCCAGACGCGACCCCCGCTACCGGTAATCTCGCGGCGCTCCTTCTGTCCGCGGTCGTTGCCGGCGGCACTTTCGCCATGGTTAATGGCATGACTTTTGTCTCCGTCAGCAGGCACGTTGCCATCTGCGCGTTTCTTCTTCTGATGTTCTTCATAATCCCCAACCTGCGAAGGACCCGTAGCTTCGAGATGTACATAGTCAGGCTGTTCAGTCAGGCGGTCGTGTCGGTCATGTTTGCCGCGGTCATGTTCCTTGGACTGGCTGCGATCGCCCTGACGGTCTCGGCGCTCTTCTCCTTGACCGTACCCTCCGACTTCTACATCCGGATCTGGCTTGTCATGTTCGGGGTACTCGCTCCGTTCATATTCATGGCGGGAATACCCGGACCCGAAGAAGTCGTCGAAGACCATAGTTATCCGAAAATACTCAACAACCTGGTGTTGTACGTGGTCACGCCCCTTCTCACGGCCTATTCCCTCATCCTGTTCGCGTACTTCGCGAAGATTCTGATCACCTGGCAGTGGCCCGTAGGTCTGGTAGGGCACCTGGTTCTCTGGTACTCACTAGTAGGTACCGCCGTACTCTACTTCGTCTGGCCGTTAGCTTTGAAGAACAAATGGGCTGAGGCGTTTTCGAAGTACTTCACAATCGCCTTGATTCCGCTTCTCGTGATGATGTTCGTCTCGATGGGGATCCGCATCAAGTACTACGGTATCACCGAGAACCGTTACTACGTGCTGGTTGTGGGCCTATGGGTTCTTGGGTCTATGCTATATCTGAACCTGTCAAGGGCAAAGAAAAGCATCGTGCTGCCCATTTCGCTGGCAATAGTGGTTCTGTTCTCCGTGCTCGGCCCCTGGAGCAGTTTTTCTGTCTCCAAATGGAGTCAAAACCGTAGGCTCGAGGGTCTTTGCACCAAGTACGGCATGATCCGTGATGGCTCAATAGTGCCGTCGTCGGAGGTCAGCCCATCCGACCGCGATCAGATCCGGGCCATCGTGCAGTACTTTGACCGGTATCACGACTTGTCCGATGTGAGAGTGCTTCCCCAAGGATTCACGCTGGACCAATTCGACGAGGTGTTCGGTTTCAGCTACGTCGAGGGTGAATCGGGAGAGCCCAGGAGAGTGCAGTATGTTGCGGGCGAGTATTCGCTGGACATCGGCGAGTTCCAGTACCTGTTTCATTTCACAGAACCGTTTCGCAGTACCGACAGGATACACCGGCTTTCTCAAGGTGATGTAGAGGCGGCTTACGACAGGGACAACCACCGCATAACCATAACCCTGGCCGGCAACCTGGAATGGGAGCAGTGCCTGACTGAATTCGTCTTGGAGATTCAGTCGAAATATGGGGCCACAGAAAGCGCGGAGCTCCTGCCCGGCGACATGGTGATCGAGGCTGAAACCCCCGATTTGCGTATCAAGGTGGTAGTGGTCAGTATCTCGGCTACGGTCGACCCGGTCGCCCGCCAAACCGTGGTACATGAAGCGGAATTCGTGGTCCTCGTGGGGAAAGTCGGCCATAGCGTTACCCTACAACGCAACGCGCGGTAGATCAGGTCCGATACCTTTTGCGGGCGGCGGGTCAGCTCCGCGAGAACATCATAAGCGTGCCGACGGCGGAGTCTTTCTCGACGCTGTTTGCCCCGTTCCATACCGATCCGGATACAGGCACTCCGCACATAATACAGGTCCTGAACCTCGCGATGGCCGGACCATCTCTGCATTCCCGATGACAGACTTCTTCGGCACCGTGAGAAGGTGGTCGTGGTCGGCGGAGAAGCCGGGTTCCGGCGGGCGCGATGTTTGCTGCACCCCGCCTTTGTTTTGTCACGGCAAGCGGCTTGACGTGTCGGCAGGCTGCAATTCAGGGTCCCGGGCATCCCCTGGTTGCACGTGCCACTGTCGACAGAACCAAGAGTGCTCCTTCGATGAACCAGTCCACACAACAAGGTCCACATCGTTGACCTTAAACTTACCGCATCCCGAAAGTCCGGCGACAGCGACAACCTCACCCCGCCGCTGACGCTGTCGGCAGACAAACGGCTGTCATCCGTACGGATGATGCTGGTGTCGGCAGGATTCAGAATCGTCCACGAGCAGGGCTCGATTGTCGAAGACATACCCATTGGTAGTGACGCGCGTGAGATGGTGTAATTCTGCCGGGAGGGTTGAGCGCATGCGGGGAAGGAGGCCACAAGGGAGTCAGCCAGCTCTGCACCCAAGCCCGAGTAGGGCGTTGCGAGTGTCTTCTGAGGTCGCCGTTCGCTGTGAGAACCTCGTTGCGGTCTCGTCGCTCCTGCGGGGTGACTTACGACAAGCGTCAGCAACAGCAGGGATTGTGACTTGGTCGTCGAAGCGTACAATAACTTTACCGATGAGAGTAGCCAGCTATGTTGATTAGGCAAAAGCTCATCCTGGAGTTGTTACGGAGATCTGGAGGGAAGACGACTCGCCTTCGCTTAGTTAAGCTCGCCTTTCTCTTAAGACAATGCCTTACTGTCTGCTAGATACCGAGAAGAGATACTGAGTTCTCAAACAACGAGTCTGGAGAAGTGCCCGCACACATTCACCCAGAACAAGGGCCGTCTGGCGGGTGAGAGTGGGAAGCCTTGTCTCACTTCGTCGAATTCTCCGGTGACGGTCGAGCAACGATTTTCACGCCGGCGCCTGGAGTTTCCGAAGAGTTTGCAGCCGTATATAGTTGCGAAGAAGAGAGTGCTGTTACTCGTGATCGGGAGCCGTTCCTTGTCTTCGAATAAGCATCCGTTCCGTGCAACTGTCGGGTTCCCTGCAACGTAGCTGATACCGGGGACGTTGCCGGCAAACGGGTTGCACAAGCACTTTCGTGAGGGAGACAGGGTTTTATGTGAAATCCGCGAAATCACAGATGGCAGACTTCTGAGACGTTCCGGGATCGTTCTTTGGTTTCCCGGTGATCGGGGCTAGATGCCGTGCGGCTGCGCGCGGGTTCCATTGCAGGAGACACTGAGAGGAGGAATACATTGTGAGTAGCAAGGCAATCATCGCTTTTTGCGGCATAGTTTGCTCTGCCTGTCCGGCGTACATCGGCACGCAGACCGGGGACCAGGACTTGATCAAGCGAACGGCGGAGAAGTGGGCGAAAGAACTCGGACTGCCGATAACCCCAGAAGAGATCATATGCGATGGCTGTCCCCCCGGGGTCGGAACGCGTCGCAACGCATGGTGTCGGGAGTGTCCCGTGCGTTCATGCGCCATTGAGAGAAAACACGAGAATTGCGCCCACTGTGACGCCTATCCCTGCGAGACGTTGTCGAAATTCGTGGCCGGGATTCCGGAAGCCAAGTCGAAGCTGGACGAGATAAGGGCGAGTTTGAAGCGGTAGGAGCCGCTTGACACGTATTTCCGGCTCATCTCTGCCCAGATGGCATCACTGAGTCCCCGAGCGCAATCGAGGTCACCATAAACTTCACCGGCCCCAACATTGGTGAGAGTTCCGTCGGGGATCTCGTCGCAAGCTTCAGCGGCACGCTTCGGTCCTCGTTAAAGACGGCCATTGACCACAGCTCCAGTTCGGGCAGCGGAGATGGTGGAGACTTTTCCGGCGGCGGAGGCGGTGGTGGCGGCGGGGGTGGAGGAAGGGCGGGATGAGTGTTCCGCCGTTCGGAGTCAGCTGGCCTGACAACTCCTGGAGGAATGCGCCCGGAGTCATCGAAGTAGCATCAGCGCTGAGATTACATCCCGCGCGCCTTCTTTAAGTTGGGAGCCGGCTGCACCCTTGGATTTCCCCCGAGCAGGGCTGCATCCCTGCGAACCTTTCTGCGGCGCGGGCGCACCGGAAGGAAACTTGTCTGTCTTTGCGAATTATGTCTATGGGGGCGAAGTGTGTCGAAACTGTGGTATTGTAGCGGAGAGTAGCGAAAACCTTCATTGAAGCGAAACAGGGGGGATATCGTCTGCTTTTATGCGCGGTATATGTGGTTTTAGCTCTCGCGCTGCTCGTCCCCACCGCCAGAGCTCTGTTCCGGGGTAGCATACCCACGGCTTTTTCCGGTTACCTCCTGGGTATATCGGCATGCTATCTTTTTCCCTTTCTCACGAGGCATGTCTCTCTTTATGAAAGCAACCCCCGCGGGTACACGGCCGCCCTGGTGATCGTCTTTATGTACGTTTTCTATGTATCCGTGGCATACGGCATAACGCCTTCTCCGGCGCGGCGAAAACGTCGCGCTCATCAGGACGATGGAGGGCCGCATCCCGGGAGGAACTGGAGGACGATAATCTCCACCGTTCTGATACTTCTTGCCCCGTTCGGCCTCGGGTTTTACCTCCACCGGCAGGTCGGAATCGACCGGATCGTCCATCAACTCTACTGGTACGGTTCCGCCGCGTTGAGGGAGTACCTTGCCGGAGCAGGCCCTCTGGCGTTCCTGGTTTACCCGTTGAACGGACTTTTCATCTACCGCCTTGCCCGCGGGTGGAAATCCGGGTGGAATGTGTTGCTCACGCTTCTCGTCACCGCTATGTGGGTTTTCACTGCGGTCATCAGCGGAGAAATCGGGGTTGCGGTGCTGGTCGCCTGCGTCATGATGGTCCTGGCCTGCGCGAACCAGCGCGTCGTGGCGGCGGTCGTTCTGGGAGTGCTGATCTCGGTTTCTGTGGTCGGATACATTGTGTTGGTAGGGATCGACCCGGGTCTCGTTCAGGCTGCGATAAGCTCTATAGTAAATGTGTGGACCAGGTCGGTTGATAAGCTCTGGAGTCTTGCCTGGGTGGCCGACAACGGCGGCGTGACTCTCCTCGATTCTGCCGTGATGCCGCCTGCGGACGGATGGAAATACGGGGTTCTTGCCTATGTGCCGGAGAGCGCCCTGCCGGAGAAGGGCCATGACTCGGCCTACTACGTTTTCCTGCGTTCTCGCCTTCTCGTAGAGGAGTTCTCCGCGGGGGAGGCTGCTCGGGATGCCGGAGGAGAGATGTCCGTCGGCGGACCGGTGGAGTCCGTCCTGAACCTGGGGTATGTCGGCCTGCTTCTCCAGGGGCTCTTGTGGGGAGTGATCCTGAGTCTCGCCGACTCCTGGGTCAGGGCCCGGGGCGACCAGGTGCTGGGCGCTCTCCTTTTCGTCCTTGCTGCGTCAGCTTCTGCTACCAGTTTGTTCACCCACATGACGCTCTTTGCCCTGAGCGTCCTCGGGTACGTGCTGGTCTCGGAGAAAGCTGCGCCCGCCCGTGTCTCGCATGAAGAAGACTGGCTCGAAGCCCTCTCCAGAGATTCGGATGTGAAAGACCCGGCCGAGGCACCGCTTGAGGCTGAGGCCGGTGACGGAGGAGACTCCGGCCCGGAAGCCCCGACGCCGGGCGCGGCTGGACCTGGAGAGTTTCGAGAGCCAGCCGGTCTCCTGGCAGTGCAGGTTGAGAGCTCCCCTAACGGAGTGGCAGGTGGGGCATCGAACTCCCTCACGTCCATCGCGTTTCCCGTGCGAGACGGAACGCTTCACCCGCGTCCATGGCCTGCACTTTCAGCTCCCGCCGCCAGTGTGAAAGCGGATGATGCGCCGGATGAAGACGGCGTGGAGCAGGTTGCTACTGATGACCCCGGGCTACCTTTCGAGGAGGCGACCGTGGACGAATCCGCGTATCTCAACGGCAACAACACCGCGTCTGGCGCCGTCTCTTTGCCGGTCCCCGCAGAGGAACAGGTGGACGAAATAGACCTGGTCGAAATGATGCGCGTGCTCATGAAGAGGTGGAATCTCATCGCCGCCATAATCATAGCTGCGGTTGGTGCCTCGATCCTCCTCAGCGTGACGATGCCGAAGCGATACGAAGTGTCCACGACCATACTCGTTCGCGATGTCCCCCAGGCGCGGGCGACGGGCGTGACCGCGCAGACGCTGGCCGCCTTCGCCGTCAGCGACCAGGTGCTGCGCACCGTGAGCCAGGACATCCCCCTGAAGGTCCTGCGGAATTCGTTTAACGTGAAGCTTGACTCCACGGCCCGGGTGCTGACCCTCACCGCATCGGCCCAGACCGCGGGCGACGCATTTGCGAGAGCGGAGAGGTGGCTCGAAGGCTTCAGCGTGGAAGTTTCGCGCCTCATCGGGGTAGAATCGTCCGACGAGCCCCTCGTGAAGGTGTTCGTGGCCCCATCTTTTCCGGAGAAGCCGGTTTCTCCGAAGATAGCTCTGAACGTCGCGGTGAGCTTGCTTCTGGGCGCCTTCGCCGGAGCTGCCGCTGCGTTCGTTCTGGACGGGCTGGAGAAAGCGAGGGAACGGGCTGAGGCAGGGGAAGAGAAACGATGATGCGCTACGAGTGCCTGATTCGCTCGCTGGTCGCAGGGTGATGGCGCCCAGACGCGTTCACACAACGGGCTGACATGCCCGTTATCGCTGCTGAATAAAAAGGGAACAAACGACGTCGTGGGCTGCGATAGGCCTGACCTTAAAACGCTCGGCATGATGGTTTCCGGTGAGATGATCACAGGATGCGAAGCTCACAAGAAGATGCGCTTCTTCTGCTTTGAAGAGAGTTTTAAAGATATGGCTGTGCGGCCTTCTCGTTGCCATCCTGTGCTTGCCGTTGCTTCCTGGATCTGCCTGGACCGGGAGCGCGGAAAGCGCTTTGATTGCGACACCGTTCCCGGAAAGGGTGAAGACCGCGGCGTGCGGGTTCAAGTCGTCGACGACGATTAGCCCGTACTTCGATGCCTGCGGGTTCTGGGTTACGGTGTACGGGCAAGATGCCGGGCAAAAAGAGGTTCATGCGGTAGATAACATACCCGTGATAGCTGCAACGCCTTACTCCAAAGTCCGAGCGCAGAAAGAATCTGGACTATCCCCGCTGTATACAGCGCCATGCATGCTATAGGCAC
>DYEQ01000043.1 GCA_020725645.1 Candidatus Fermentithermobacillaceae bacterium
GCGCCAATGGTACTGCACTGGAAACGGTGCGGGAGAGTAGGTCGCTGCCGGAAGGCTTTTTTGTTTGCGCCGAAAGACTGCCCCGAGCCCTGAGGCGTCGGGTCTTTCCCCCTTAACTTCCTGCCATCGCGAGACTGTATTCTTCGGGTGTCAGATCGATAACCTTTTTTATTCCCGTGCTGCTCTGGGTCATAATGCATCTGATTTTACCCTCAGGGGTCTCCCGGGACTTCGTGACCCCATACCCCTGAGCTATCAACTCCTTCAGCTTGCTAAGGCCCTCGGACACCTTAATTTACCTCCCACCTGCAAAGATCTATTCCAGTGCCGGATGAATCATCAACGTTCGGTAGACGGGGCCCCAAAACCCGCAATCATGGCTTTGAGCTTATCTGCCACGGTTATTGATGACCTTGCCAAATTGCCCATGCTTTCGAGTGATGCGCTCACCTCCTCTGCTGAAGCGGCTATTTCCTCAGCTGCGCTTGCCGTCTCCTCGGATATCGCTGAGACCTGCCTTACGGCCTCATGAACCTTAATGCTACTTTCAGCCATGTCCTGGGCGAAGAGCGCATTCTCTTCCGCTGTGTCTGCGACGTTACTAACCGCCTCCACAACCTTCCCGCTATTTGAAGAAAGCTCCTTTGCCGCCTCAGAGATATCTCTGATCTCGTTATTCGTCACCTGGATTGCCTCCACGATGCTTTCAAGTGCCTTCCGGGCGCGCTCGGCAAGCTCGCTCCCCTTGTTGACCTCATTTGTCCCGGAGTCCATAGCTCCAATGACCAGATCCGTCCCTTTGCGGATATTATCTATTATCGTCCCGATCTCCTTGGCCGAATCACTCGACCTTTGGGCGAGCTTTCTGACCTCGTCTGCAACCACAGCGAAACCCCGGCCATGTTCCCCTGCCCTGGCAGCCTCGATAGAGGCATTAAGGGCCAGAAGGTTTGTCTGGTCCGCGATCAAATCGATAACCTGCAGGATCTCACCGATCTGCTTGGAATGCTCGCCCAGTTCCCTGACCCTTTGGGAGGCTTCCAGGACCGTTGAGCGGATCTGGTCCATGCCTTCGACCGTCGCCTTAACCGTTTCCTGTCCGATGTTCGCAGCCTCGAACGCCTCCTCCGCGGCCCTGGCTACGCGTTCCGCATGTTCTGCCACATCCTCGATCATCTTGGACATGCTTTTTATTGTCTCGGATACCTTGTGCGTGCTTTCAGACTGTTCCTGGGCGGTGGAGGCGATCTTGTCTATGGTGGCCTTGAGCTCCTCCATGAGCCTGACCGTATCAGTCGTATGCCGGGCCTGGTCTGCCGTACCTTTCGCGACCCCGTCAATGGCTTCAGCGATCTGAGAGGCTGCCTGCGATGCCTGGCCGGCCGAGCTAGCCAGGGCGTTGGCGTCGGAAATCACCTTCTCGGTTGCACTTCTAACGCTATCAAGCAATCCGTAAAGGTTCGCTGCAACCTCGCCAAACGCCGCAGCAAGCTCCTTTGGAGCTCCCTTACCCCCCTTCGAATCCACAGGAGCCCCCGGACGGAACTCTCCGGAGACGATCCTTTGAGCC
>DYEQ01000044.1 GCA_020725645.1 Candidatus Fermentithermobacillaceae bacterium
AGTCCGAACCTATTCGGCGACCACCGGGTTTGAAAGGGTGCCCAGAGACTCGATTTCGATCTCGACCACGTCGCCGGGGACGATAGGTCTGATTCCTTCAGGCGTGCCGGTGGCGATGACGTCCCCGGGTTCGAGAGTCATGAATTTCGACACATGCACAACGATCCTGGCGATGCTGAAGATCATGCTCGACGTGTTCGAGCTTTGCCGCACCTCTCCGTTGACCCGGGTCACCAGGGAAAGATGCTGTGGGTCCGAAACGTATCCCGCGGGCACGAGGAAAGGACCCATCGGGGCGAAAGTGTCTATGCTCTTGGACCTGAACCAGGGTTCGTGACGCTTGCGGTCTTCTTCCTGCATGGTCCTGGCGGTCACGTCATTGATGATGGAATAGCCAGCTATGTGCTCAAAAGCAGCTTCTTCGGGGATGTTTCTGCCGGACTTGCCGATTATCACGGCGAGTTCCCCCTCGGGATCGACCCTTCCGACCCAGGAAGGAATCCTTATCGGCGCGTTATGTCCGACGAGACAGCTCGGGGCTTTGCAGAAGAAAAGCACTTCCCGAGGTGCGCTGTATCCGGTTTCGGTGGCGTGGGCGAGGTAATTACGGCCGATGGCGATGATCCTGCCCGGTCGTCTTACAGGAGGGAGATACTGAACAGGTGAATCGATCAGGCATTCGCCCGGGGTGGTTCTCTCCAGTTCTTCCAGGGCCGACAACAGGGTGCCGTCGATGGAGCACGCAAGGGCAGTTTCGCCTTTTTCGAGGCTTGCGAGGCGGTCCTGGAACACGCGAGCCAGACCAGCGCGTTCAAAGTAGGCCGGGATATCGAACAGGCCGGCCGGTGTATCGAGAGCAAGCGTCTCCTTGCCCCGGACCAGTAGACGAGCGATTTTCACCGATGAAGACCTCCTTCTAGAAAGGAAGACCCTTGGTTCTGCAGTTATCCTGGCGTGCTATGCAAATTCTACCTTGCCGGTTCACTTGCCTTCGTTCGATGTCTATATCCGCCTCACGCAGGGGTTTCAGGACGTCCCGGAGGGGAACGCCGAACCCCTCGTTGTGGTATGAAGCCTGGATACCCAAAATAAAGTACTTTCTACCGGATTCCGGACGCGCTGTAGAGGAAACTGTGCCGGTCATCCGGTCACAACCTTCCGGTCGATGCTGCCCTCCCTCTCGCATCAGCCCTCATTCAGCCCTTATAGAGATCCGCTTTCCTCGGCGGTCTTCTGGAGAGCATGGCCTTGGCGAGCCTCGAGAGCCCCTTGAGCGTTTTTCCGTTGAGGACATCGAGCAGGCCCAGGGTGGCCTCATATGTTATTGCACCGTTGGTCATGGCGAAGAAATTGCGGAGGGGCAACCACATGGCCGCTGCTCTGAGCATCTTTTTTTGAAACTCTGGCGCGCCTTTGGGCAATGCTCTTGTGCAGAACCTGGCCACAGCCCACTTAAAGAGCCTCCCCAAAGGGGTTATTCCCAGGTCGCTCACCGTGGTGTTGAGGTCGAACTCCCCTTTTTTGATCGGGGCCTCGGCCGGCATCTTTCTGCCGGTCAGCGATTGGAACTGATCCAGAGGGATCTCTTCGGCCCCGGCGAGATCGTAGTAGACCGGGGCGGTCTCCCGATAGTTGGGTATCTCCGTCAAAGGGGCCCCGACGTTAACTGCGGCCCGGAGCAAGATATCGCGGGAAGATGAACCCACCAGAACCTCGAATTCGCCGCTTTCCACGCACCAATCGTTGGTCAGGACGTTATAAAAAGCGAAAGCGTCTCTCTTTAAATCTACACTTACGGTTTTCTTCTCTCCCTTTTTCAGAAACACCTTCCGAAAAGCCCTCAGTTCCTTTTCGGGGACGAAGTTAGTCGAGCTGACGTCTCTCACGTAAATCTGGGCTACTTCTGCGCCGTCATACTCTCCGGTGTTCTTAATGTCGAAACTGACGGTTAGGGTGTCGTTCTCGTCTATCGTGCCGGTGCTCAGCTTCAGGCTGGAGTACTCAAAACTCGTATAAGAGAGGCCAAAGCCGAAGGGGAAGAGCACTTCTTTTTTGGCGGTATCGTAATACCGGTACCCCACGAAGATACTCTCGCGGTACTGGACTCTCTTCGGGCCCATCCCGAAGTACCTCGCGGCCAGGCAATCTTCAAGGCGCAGCGGGAAGGTTTCGGCCAGTTTTCCGGAAGGGCTGGCCCGGCCGAAGATGAGATCACTGGCCGCTTCGCCTCCCGCTTCACCTCCGAGGTAGAGGTTGAGGACGGCGGCGACCCCGTCTAGCCAAGGCATCTCTACCGGGGCTCCGCAGCTTAAGACCACGATGACGCGGTTTGATACCGCGGTGAGGGCAGAGATGAGTTCGTCCTGCCCTCGGGGCAAGCGAAGGTGGGTGCGGTCAAAACCTTCCGACTCGTATTCATCGGTCAACCCGACAAAGGCCAGAACATGCCGGCTCTTCCGGGCAAGTCTAACCGCTTCGGCGATCTTGTGGGCCGAATACCCGTCACCTTTCAGGGTATAACCCGGTGCGTACGAATAGGCCACACCTTGCGAGTCCAGATGATCGCAGAAGCTCACGAGCTTTTTCGGGTTTACTCTGCTTGTGCCGCTTCCCTGGTAACGGGGAAACTTGGCCAGCTGACCGATGACGGCAAAATCCGATTCCGGGTCGATGGGGAGGATCCTGTCTCGGTTCTTCAGCAGGACGGCTCCGCTTGCCGCCGCTTTTCGCGCCAGAAGGTGGTGCTTTTCGTAGTCTGCCTTGAATGAGGCAGCTTTCTCTCTCACACCGGCATGCTTGAACACGAACCGCAGGATTCTTTTGACGGCTTCGTCGAGGTATTTAATGTCGAGCTCGTTCGATTTAACCGCTTCGACGATCTGCCGGTCGAGAATGCCGTCGGACGAAGGCATCTCGAGATCGAGTCCGGCCACAAGGCCCTTTACCCGGTCGTTTACGGCACCCCAGTCCGAGACGACGATGCCCTCAAAACCCCACTCCTCTCTCAGAATGTCCCGCAAAAGTCTCCTGTGATCGCTGGCGTGGATGCCGTTCACCATGTTGTAACTGCACATCACCGCGTCAGGGCGGCCCCTCTTGACGGCGGTTTCGAAAGCCTTCAGGTAAATCTCCCGGAGAGCTCTCTCGTCGACTTCGGAGCTGATCGTTAACCTGCGGTACTCCTGGGAGTTGACGGCGTAGTGTTTTAGCGCTGCGCTCACGCCGGTTTTCTGTAAGCCCCTGGTGAAGGCGGCGGCCAGCTCCCCGGCAAGGCAAGGGTCTTCGCTGAAGTACTCGAAGTTGCGCCCGCACAGGGGCGTTCTCTTGATGTTCACTCCCGGGCCGAGGAGAACGGAGACGCCTTGCTCAAAGCATTCTTCGCCGATGGCGCTGCCGACTTCTTCCAAAAGCTCGGGATCCCAGGTGGAGGCCAGGGTCACGGCCGGGGGGAAGCAGGTCGCCGGCGGGCTTGCCCCCAGCATGCTGCTACCCTCTGTCACTTTGCGCAGACCGTGGGAGCCGTCGGCCATCGTTACGGAGGGTATCTCGAGTCTATTGATGGGCGTGGTTTCCCAGTTGCTTATTCCCGAGCAAAGAGCAGCCTTTTCTTCGAGCGTAAGCTGCTGAACGATGGTATCGATATGCGGCAAGAGGAAGCTCTCCTTACGGTTCCGCCCTGTTTCTGTTCGAAGTATGCTTTTAGTCTCCGTGTTTTCTTGCCTCCTACAGTCCGAGTTTAAAGCCTCCTACAACACGGTGTGAAGTCTGTACTCGTCGAAATGCAGGTAGCAGGTGAAATCTCAACCGGCCAAATTGGGTGAGTTGTTCTAGACCGCCTTGAAAAGCTGAGCACGAGCTGGAACATACCGGAGCATTCGGCTGCCGGACTCGTTCGAGACCCCGTTAAGATGGGTGATTCCATCGGAAGAAAGGGCTTAACACGGCGGTGGCTGTGATAACATGTGTACGGGTTGCGGCGATCGTCGCTCTCACTCTCGTTGTGCGGAGGGGTTTCAGGCATGAGACCGGAGTATGACGCTCGACTCTGGTACAGGCAAATCCCGCTCCGGCATTCGGTCCGTGCCTACGACGAACGAAGTGTGCCCGGTGACATGCTGGACAGCCTGCGCCCGTTTCTCTCGAGCTTTTCTGACCTGTGCCGCGGAGCCCGCGGTGTATTCCTGAATAACGCCGGTGACCTGTTCACCGGGATCGTGGGACCGTTCGGCAGGATAACTGGCGTTTCCACGGTCGTCGTTTTCATTGGAGACACCAGTGTGCCCGAGTACATGGAAGGCCTGGGTTACCTCGGAGAAGGCGTCATCCTGCACGCCACGTCTTTAGGGCTGGGGACGTGCTGGGTGTCGGGGACTTTCAACCGGAGCCGCACCTTGTCCAGAGTCATGCTTGGTGTCAACGAGAGAGTTGTAGCCATCTCCGCTCTGGGGTTTCCCGCCGAAAGAGAAAACGGGGGTCAGAAGCTGCTGAGCAAACTGGCGCGATCCCGGGAGCGAAAACCCATCGACGCGATAGCCGGAGGTCTAACCATGGACAAGTGGCCGGCCGGTGTCAGGGAAGCCCTGGAAGCAGCCAGGCTTGCCCCTTCGGCTGTTAACCGTCAACCCTGGTTCTTTGAGGTGGCCGGGGACGGGATAACGCTATCGGTGCAAGGTCCAGGCTCCGGGTACGGCTCTTCTAAGAGGTTGGATTGCGGCATCGCCCTGCTTCACTTTGAGGTGGCGGCGAGAGCTCTGGGCGTCGAGGGTAATTGGAAACTGATGGGGCCCCCGCACGTAGGAAAGTTTGTCTTCGGGAGCGGGGAAAGGTGATTGTGATCGGTTTGACCCAGAGTGTTGTACATCACAACAGTCCTTCCGGACCCGAGGTCTTTGGCGAGGATGTCTAGCTTACGTACAACTGTTATGCGCTTCTGGTTGCTGTAGGACTGCATAAACCCGGCAGAAAGCAAACCGGCCGGTACACGAAAGATCCGTACCGTGCCTCGCGTGGAGACTGTCCCGAATAACCAGCTTGTCCTGACCACAAAGTAACGATACATGAGAGAACGGACGTAGTTCTCACCCCAGAGCTTGCTCTTCCCATAAACGTTTATGGGGTTCGGCATATCCCAGATCTCATAGGGGCCTTCTTTGTTTCCATCGAATACATAATCCGTGCTGATGTGCAACAACGTGGCTCCGTGAGCCTGGCAAGCGAGCGCCAGATTCCGGGGACCAAGCCCGTTAACTCGCATCGGAACGTCAACTTCGGTTTCCGCCTTACCGACAAAGCCTTCCATGCACAGTCCCAAGCAACAGTCAATGGGCAACTTGGTGGCCTAGCACGGAGGTCCGCGAACAGTGGACGCACAAACTCGGCAATCTGGTATTGCTCGCACGGTACAAGAACAGTGAGGCTCAGAACTCTCCTTTCGACATCAAAAAGCATCGCTATTTCATGAGTGCGAGTGGCATATCACCGTCCGCTCTTACTACTCAGGTTCTTAACGAAAGGGAGTGGACGCCCGAAGTAGTTGAACGCAGCCAGCGCCGTCTGGTCGACGAGCTTCGGAATCTGCGGCAATTTGGTTAGGCCAGGAAAAAGTTTTCGCAATGAAGGGGAACGGCGCGGGCATGAATGAATCTTTCCTAATTGGCGAGTACCGGTCCGAAGACGAAGAGGCTTGGCTGAGAACATGGGCGCAGGTGGCCATCACCTCCCAGCCACCTTGGGTCTGTGTAGACGAGGACGACCAAATGTCCACGTCGACCGCAGGGGGGAGGAAAGTGTTGGACATTGTTGAAAGGTGATAGCGGGGGTGTTACCGGTGGCGGCTAGGGTGTTGAAGCAGGACGAGGCGATAAAGGAGCTCTTCCGGGAGAGGATCAGGGATGGTTGCGGCCAGGCCCTTTTTGTGCCCAGTATGTTGTGGAGCGCGCAGAGAAGGTCGAGCTTGGAGGTGGGAAGGTGTGCTTGAGAGTACTGGGCAGCCGGGACAGAGCTGAGCTGGTATGGAAGGCGTACGCTGCCAGGGGGAAGGCTGCGTCAATGGTGTTTCCTGACAGGCGCGAGGCAGGGTGGTGGTGTTTTTATGTCTCGTGAGCAAGAGGAGATGGGAGACGCTGACGTGCGTTCTGTACGAGACATGCTGGGACTTCAACAAAGAGACACGTCTCGAAGACTGCCCAGGCGACGTAACACCCAGCTTCAAGACACTTATCCACCACGTGCGAGCCGATAAAACCAGCCCCTTCGGTCACCAAAACGTGCAATTTCATGTCCTCCTGCGTTGGTCTCATTTAAGTACTTCCGCCGGCAAGCCGTAGAACGCACATCCTAGGACGCACATCGTTATCTGTCAACAATGATCCTGGTACAGTGGTTGCACCGGAAGCATCCACCGACAACCCGGAGGTAGCCAGATACTTGCTTTTGGAGCCCGGCCGGTACTTCATAGCAGTTCACGCCTACCAGGGAGATGCCAGCTAGGAGGCCAGGGAGTCGCGAGACCCGACAAGGGACGAAGGCCGTGCAAGACGGAGGATTAACGAACAAACACTCCCCGAAAGGGATCAGCGGGCCCTATGAATTTGCCCTTCCCGCACTTCTTTGGTCTTGGGAGGGAATCTCTTATCAAACTCCTCCAATTCCTCTTGATCGACCTCGAAGTACTTGTCCAGCTCGTATCTGCCCGACAGGCTCTCCAGTGCCCCCGGGTACAGCTCTTTCGCCATGAAGAACGGTGCTCCGTCCTCGGGCACCCCGTCGCCCAGATGTATGCCGTACCTGCTCGCCGGTACGAAACCGAACCTGCCGTAGTAGCGCGGGTTTCCCATTATCAACACGGCTCGATACCCGAGCTCTGCGGCCCTCTTGAGAGATTCCCTGACCAGAAGACTACCGATACCTCTGGCCTCAAACTCGGGCAACACGCTGAGTGGGCCGAATGTGATGCACTCCGTTCTCGCTCCGCCTTCGGAGACGATGTATCCCCTGGTGTACACGATGTTGCCGACGATCTTTCACGCTTCTCTCGTCAAATTCTCCACCTCGTAATAGTCGCTCTCGGTTTCGTTTCTCAGCTCAACGTTCACATCTCCCACTCCTTGCTTCCGGTGCAATTGGGGCATCGCGGAGCCAGTTTACACTTTCACCGGCACCTTTGGAAAGGATAAATCGCGTCAACGCGGGGCGTCAAGGACGGCGGGCAACTGCTACAGGTCCGACCCCGATGGCCACGCCGTAGCTGTCATTTTGCGAATTAACTCAGCCGCCGTTTGTCACACTGTAGTAGCCGCCTTACGCCAGAGCAATTCGCGATTTTCACCTTGGATGGTGGGGTTTGGAGGAAGTTTTGCACGCTCGTGTGGTGGTGGCGAACGCCTTTTTCAAATTGGGCCGGGTGAAACAGTTGGGTCCGGCTGGAGACCGGACCCGGAAGAGGAGTAGCCGCAGAGGTGGCCGCCTGAGATAGGCTCAGAGGCTGGTTTCTTCGGCGGCCATTCGAATAATGTCCTCGTCGATGGGGTTTCTCTTCAGTTGAGCGCCGTAGAGAAGCGCTGTGGATGCCAGGTTGTTGATGAGCCTGGGCCACCCGCCTGTATGAGAAGCTATGGCTTCGATGGTCTGTTCGGTGAAGATGGGTGTCACGGCACCGGCAAGCCTGAGCCTGTGGTCGAGGTACCCCTTGACCTCGTCTTTGTCCAGGGGCTCGAACTTGTACTGGACGATGATGCGCTGGGCCAGGCACTGGGCTTGATTGAGTCTGAGGCGGGATTGAAAGAAAGGCAAGCCCGACATGACGAGGACGAAGGGGTTTTTTGAGTCCATGGAGAAGTTGAAAATCATGGCCAGGTCGAGGAGGAAATCTGACCGAGCAAGGTGCATCTCGTCCATGATGAAGACAGGGGTAATCTTCTTGTCATAGTACAGATGCCCGACGGCCTTCTGGATCTGGCCAAAAAGGTCCACCTTCCGAAAGCGAGGCTCCTCACCCAGAGCGGCCGCAATTGCCCTGTACATGTCCATGGTGGTTCCCGTAGAAATAGACGGTCCTGTAGAGGGAGGGATTGAGGCTTTCTGCGACCGACCTCAAGGCGTAGGTTTTTCCGCAGCCCGGTTCACCGAGAATCACTCCAATACCTCTTGTTTCGACCAGGTACCTGATGCGCGCCAGGGCCTCTTTGAACCCTCTTGAAGGGAAATGGTCCTGAGGCCGGATGTCCTTGGTAAACGGGTCCTGAGAAAGTGAGTAGAATGCCCTGTACATGATTCATTCCTCCTCCGCATCCAGTTCAGACAGGCACCGACAGGAAGAATCTCTCGATCTTCCCTTTGGCCGAGGGGTGGTATGGTTTTGTATGAACAAGAGCGATGCCCAGCGAAGCGCAAACCCACTGGAACTGCTGACTCGTGTAGATCTTGCCGTTGTCTGTATAGATCATTTGTGGTATGCCTCGCCTGGACAGCGCCTCTTTGAAGACGATCTTCAGGGAATCGAACCCCTGGTCGAGGGTGTACAGGGCGTAGGGGACGAGCCTTGACGCGTTCGTCGGGAAAGGCAAATAGAAACGTCGGCACCTTTCTTTTGCCCATCTTGATGTAGGGGCCCGAGGAGATGTCCGCCTGCCACATGGCGTTGACCTTTTCGTAGGGGAATCTCTTTCTTTCCGGCTCCTTCCTCTGCTTGGGACCGGCGAGCCCCAGAGTTCTGAGGAACCGGTAAAGGCTCGAGTAGGAGACTTCCTCAGGCTTGAGGATTCCTTGTTCCACGAGGAGTTCGTAGAACACCGTTACCGGCGCGTCTCGCTTTTCCTCCCGCAGCTGGATCACTCGCTCGCTCACATCTCTGGGGATCCTCCTGCCCTCTCCTTTGTCCGAGCGCCGGCGTGGCTTTAGGCCTTCGAAGCCTTCCCGCGTGTACCTGGAGATACACGAGGCGATGGTCTTGGGACTGTACTCGGTCGGTCCGTAGTACGGTACGTTGTGAATCCTTGCTGCGGCCTCGGCTATGTACTTCGCCTGGTCCTCCACGCTGCCCTGGAGGACCGGCCGTCGGCTGAAACCGGGGGATGAAGAACGAAGGAAGCATCGAAATGGTCCTGCCGCACGCAGTGCACAGAAGCCTCGGAATCCAGACCCGTACTTCGATATCCTGTCTTACTGCGTACCTCTGGTACCATCCATGGCGTTTCAGGTTCACTTTCTTTCTGCAGGCAGGACATTCTCCAGGGATCGGAAACTCAACTGCCTTTCCCAGGGCGACATACTCCTCGAGCGAGAGGGGTGCTCTCCAAAGAATCTGCAAAGCCATTGTCCTTCCATAGGAAACTGAAAAGAAATTATCACTTTGCTCGAGGGAAGGATTGGCAAGATTCTAGAGCAATGTGATACGATAAAAGAAAGTGATAAACCCGGAGAATTAATGTGCAAAGTGACAATCTGGGACTCACGGCGTTGGAAACGTGCTCTTGCCAGGCGTACTGAGGCGCTCCGCCGACGCAGATGGCAGCGAAGATGGTCGGAACCGTCATTAGCTACGGTGGAACAAGACCTTTTCATGTCTGCATATATCGTCCGGAAGCTACTTGATTCGTATAAGGTGTCTGACGAAGTCGAATCGCTCCTTATTCGAGCCAGGCAGTACGTGCCGACAGGTCGTCGTGCAGACATCATGAACTGGCATAGAATAGGCGAGCTATATGACCTCTCGTTAGGTGAGGAAGTAAGCATAACATTACGCGACTTTTGCAACCAGCTCATTCACAGCTTGGTTTTCGTTCTGGCCCACGGTGAAGAAAACGGAGGACTAGACGGGTTCTTCGTATCTTCTGACCGCGATAGCAGGGAACGACTTTTGTATTTCGGCATTGATGATGTTGTCGCTGCACTGCTCGCGGTCGCCAACGACGAGATCAGATACTGGGAAGCATCCCGCCAGGAAGATGGCGCATGGAGGATCAAGAAAGGTTCCGATAGTTGCCCACGAACGGCGTCCGAGAGTACTGTCTGAGAGGCTGTGCATCAAACTGTATACATGGCAATATCATCGGACACGTGTTCCCGATAGTAGGAAGGAGTGACCGACATGTCCCTCGCGTTCATCCGGAGCCTCGAGGCCATCATCGACAGGCTGGAGAGCGATTTTGGACTCACTCTTATCGATGAAGACTTCGAGTTCGCTCGGGACGATTTCCGCGATATGTTGCACGTATTCCTCCACGAGGCGTGCCATGCTGTCTTCTACCGGATTCCGTGGCTTAAAGAGCTACACGACCAAGAGCACACCCTGCTTGACGAAGTCGTCGTTCGCATCCTCGAGAGGGACCTATCTCCCGAGTTTGGCCTGGCCCCTCATAGCATTGAAGAGCACCTTGAAGAACTCCGCCACTACGATCTGAGTTTTGACGTCACCAGACAAACCTTCGAGCACTTGGCCGCCGTGTGGGTGGAGCGGTACAAGCCGGCCCGTGACGTTGCGGGTTTTGCCGAGTATGCCAGGAGATATCTTCTTCACCGCTAAATGCCGGCTCGGTACGCTGCCGGAGCCGAAAGGGTTGTCTGAGACTGAAACGGTCCTATACCGGCTGTGGAACTAGAATCCGGGGGAGCCTCTTACGTTGCATACCCCCCTAGTGTACCTGGTATGAATGCGGGACTTTCTTTCGATAATAAGTTACGAAAGCGGTTGAACCAGAGGCGAGCCTTCGGGCGCGAGTCCCTGCAAGCAACGCTTGAGCGGCAGCTCCGCGGCATTCTGGGACGAAACCATCCTTTCCTTGCTTTGAAGGCCAGGGCTGAAGGGTTCGACTGGGTTTCCGGGCGCGCAGAGTTCGGACGCGCCGTTGCAGCTCGAGGGACGATGCGAGCTTCGCCCAGGCCATCGCCCGCATGCTGACAGAGATCAACAACGGACACACGGGAGTCATGTCGGCAGCGATGGTGAAGCTCATGGCCGACCTCGACCAGGAACCCTGGAAAGAGGTAGCCCGGAACGCTTCGCCGGCCCGGATGGTCTACGGGGCTCGTCTCGCGAAAGCTCCCGCGCCTGAGTCCCAGGGCAAATACCTCCGTTTCTGGCGGTGTATAACGGGGGCTGACGCAACACCGGGTCGCGGCTGGAAGAACTTTACCACCGAACAGAAACTGGAGGATTTCAGATACCTGTACGAGATGTTCAGGGAAAATCACGGAGCTCTTGCGATGACGAAGCGCCTGTTCGGTTACGACTGGCTTGCCCACAAGAAAGAATTCTAGGAGGAGATTCGGGCCTTGACCTGGGAGGCAACGTCGCTAAGCCCGGAGAACATAGGTTGCTGGACAGACCGTCGGAGAGTCGTGACACGTCAAAAATGGCAGACTAGATACAAGGGCGCTATCTCAGCCCTAACACCTCGGCTGTTGTTTGGAGCGACCGCTACGAAGTCTCCTCCGATCGTCTGGAAACTGAATCGCGTGTCCTTTGCGACGGTTGCATTCAGAGCACGTCAGCCTGAGATTGCCTTCTTCTGAACTGCCACCTTTAGAGATCGGGATAATGTGGTCAAACTCGATCTCGTCGTCCCTCAAGTGTTTGCCGCAGATCTGACATGTGTAATTGTCCCTCCGTGCTACTCGAACCTTCGTGGCAAACGGAATGTACCTGCCAATTCTGCGCGTCTCACCCGTCTCGGTAAAAGGTTCATTCACGAAGAAGACGGGACAGAAATGGCCGAATACGGAACAGGAGGCTTCCCTTTCTCCTTGGGAGAGTTCGACCGGATAATCCTCCTCTCGGAAGGCAGCGACTTCTTGCTCGAACTGCTTCCTCAGGTCCGCAGTGATCATTCGTCCATCTCCCAGTCTTCCCGTCGCGAGAGATTGCTTAACGTACTCGTAATGCTGACGTGCTTCTTCGCGCAGAAGCGGGGGAAGCGGAAATTGCTCAACTAGCGGACCATAGGGACAATACTTCAGCTCCCAACAGGGCTTACAGACCGACGAGATACGCCTATCCCATTCCTTCCTGATTTCCTCCTGACTAGCGTTTCTGGGCAGGCCCAAGTAGCGGCCAATGTGAGCGCCGGTGGTAAATTGACCCCGTAGCGCCGGA
>DYEQ01000045.1 GCA_020725645.1 Candidatus Fermentithermobacillaceae bacterium
ACATCTTCGGCCCTGGTCCCTTCATCATCTACGTAGACCGGCCAGGGACATGTCTCGCCCAGAGCCGTATGGGCGAAATCCACCAGCGTTACCAGCGGGCTGGCCACTTCCCTGCCCATCCAGTCCCCCGCCACCGACCCGCCCATGACGAGATCTGCCTCGCAGGTGTGCCCTATCGCCTCGTGGGCCAGAATGCCCGCCAGTTCCGCATCCAGCACACAGGTTTTCAGCCCGGCGTCGGCGAAAACCCCCTCGCTCTTTCTCATCAGGTGTTCGTACTGCTGTTCGATGTCTTTCCACAGCGAGGATGGAGAGTCGAAAACGTCCTCGAACTGCCCCAGCCCACCGTAGCTGTCCATGAGTTCAACTGGTTGTCCATCCTTTTCGACGCACAGGAGGACGTGAATCTGGCTCCTGGGAATCATCGAGTAAGCGTAAGAACCATCGGAGGTCAGGAGCGTCTTCTCCATATCCAGGCACTGCAAATAGACGCTTCTGCTGGCGAGGCGAGGGTATCTCCGCGCTATTTCATCATCGACCTGCCGTACGAAGTCCAGGAGTTCCTTCTGGCTGAGCCTCGGCTTTCTTGTGGAGAAATCGTTCTCCGACGAACCGAGGGGCGCCGCGAGCGGCCCCTTCGCCTTCCCCTCTCTCGAATCGAGAAACAGGGCGTTGTCCGTGGCCTGTTTCACCACGGAGGACACCGCATCCGGGGTGATCTCGGGACTGGACGCAAACCCCCACGACCCGTTGCGATAGGTTCTGGCCGAGACTCCGCTGGTAACCGAGCGCACGTTGGCTGTATTGTTGCCCTTCACGAAAGCTATGTAGGTGCTCCTGTTCTCTTGCACCCGCAACTCAGTGTAACCCGCAAACAGTCCCGCGTACTCCCTGAGATCCAGACCGGCCATGCCCAATCCCTCCTTCCCTTTCAAAGTCGCCGCAACTCCCCCTGGGAGTCCTCCGAAATCCTGGTGGGCAAGGTCTCGCCCCGACACAGGTAATTCTATGAGAGATCCTGGAATTCCCCCCTGTGCCCGCCCTCATTGCACGCCCCGTCCCTGCAGGTGTCCCTGTACTGTGGCTCTCCTGGCAAATTCCGGCTCGACCAGGATTCCCCCGACCCAACAGGGAAGAAGAAGATTCAGGCCGGACCCGGACAACGCGTTCCGGGGGGTGACTCCCAGGGGGTAGCGTGCATCCGGGGGTTTCGGTGAAGCGAGGGAAGTGGCGGGGCGCGAGATGGGGGGAATTTCAGCATGAACGTGCATCCCGACGAGCAGGAGAGGACGGAGGCCACCAGGGCAGAAAAGGTCCTCGCCCTGGGACTGGTGGTGTTCCTCCTGCTGGG
>DYEQ01000046.1 GCA_020725645.1 Candidatus Fermentithermobacillaceae bacterium
AACCACGTTGGCACCGTACAGGCCAAGAGACGCGCCAATGCAAACCTGGTTGGCACTAAGAAGTGAAAACCTCTGGGCAGCGCGAACCACGTTGGCACCACGTGGCCCGACAAGCACCCCGGTGCAAACGTGGTTGGCACTGAGGGGCAGCAGTAACTAACGGGTGTCGAACGAGGCTCCCGATGGGGTGTTCGCTGCTAGATCTGGTGCCGGGGGCGGGAGTCGAACCCGCACGGGGGGCTACCCCACGCGATTTTGAGTCGCGCATGACTGCCAGTTCCATCACCCCGGCACAGTTCATATATTAACACGTGCTTCCGGGCTTTACAAACCCCCCTCCCGCTTGCGGATGAGCTCAAAGCAAGCCGCCAGCATGGGGTCATAATAAAGATCGAGTCTATGACGCTCTTTGTTAGCTATGGCGGTAGCTGACCTCAAAAACCCCTCGTAATCCTCCACAAGTGAAGTCGTTGACGATGGCAGGACACTCGAAAAAGCGCTGATTTTGCGCTGGCTGTGGACATGCTCTCTAGAGCGTATAAGTCACAATATGATGTAACCATTCTCGTTAGCGGAGACGGTGACTTTGCAGATCTCGTGCAAGAAGTGAAAGATGATGGCAAAAAGGTCGAAGTCGCGCTCCTTCCCAAATGCTGCCATCTGATGGCAAAAGCGGATAGGTTTATCGAGCTAACCGATCGATTGTTATCTCAATGCTGGCTTAACAAAGGCTCAAGGGGTTGACCCAGCAACCCCTTGGCGCTTACATTCCTGCAATTGCAGCGCAAGTGCAGGGACTTAATTGACCGAACGTAGAGTCGTGACCTCCGGCTCAAGGCAATCAAAGTCCGAATCCTTGTGCACCAGGATAGCTCCCTTTACAAGAGCAGACGCCCCAATGAGGGAATCAGCTACGCTTAGACCGCCCCGCGCCTTGATCTCCGCTGCTTTCCACAGTGCCAGCTCGCATCCGCCCCGGGTTCGGTGCGGATACGGCTAGCCTCAATTCGGGCACAAACCCGGCAAGTTCAGACGATCCGGGCCTTGATACCCAACTTTCCCGCAAGGGACCGCACGACTCCATCCCTCGCGGTACAGTACATCCGGGAGTCGCGGAGATAGAGGTCGAGGTCGGGCAGCGCGTCGGGAAAGCGGGCCCTGTAGACTGCCCTGATGGCCGAGACGGCACGAGCGTAAGGATTGAGCCGGTCGAACCTCACCGTACGCACCCCTACTTCGGCAGCCCCGGTCAGAAGTCTCTCCAACGCTTCCGGAGTATCGCCGACTCCCGGCAGCAAGGGAGCCACGAATATCCAGACGGGGATCCCCTCGCTGACCAGCACGCGAGCTGCCTCCAACCTGCCGGAAGGAGAAGGGGCTCCCGGCTCGAATGCCCTTGCCGTCGCGTCGTTCAGGACAGTCACTGTAAAACCGACCGATAGCGAACCGGGGTGCATCCTCTCCGCAGGAAGCCACTTTTTGAGCGCGTCGAGATCCCTCAACACCAGGGGCGACTTGGTCAGTATCGAGATCCCGGCGTTAGGGCGCCCGCTCAGCACTTCGAGGCAACGCCTGGTGAGTCCGAGGTCCGCTTCGCACGGCTGGTACACGTCGGTCACACTTCCGAGCATAACCGCTCCGATCGGGCCCCGCTTGCGCGAGAGTTCCCGGTCCAGGACCTCGGCTACGTTCGCCTTGGCGTGAACTATCGATCCCCAACTCGACGACACAGGGGAGAACCGCAGCACGACCGGAGCGTAACAATAGACGCAAGCGTGCTGGCACCCGGTGTAAGGGTTCAGGCAGTATCTGTGTCCCGGAATCCCCGTCCGGGACAGCGCCGTCTTGCACGTCACGGGGAGTATGCTGACGCTTCCCATCGTCCGGTCCACCTCCCGGGTGGGCAGCAAGACCCCCTGTGCCCCCATCCCGGGCCTCCAATGCTCCTTTCGGGCCCGGCACTGGTGGTCGCCGTAGGGGTTGAGAATGATAAACGCAGGCCCCAGTTAAGTGTAGACCCTCTCCTCTGGGCGGGGAAGCACCCCTAAACATCAACCAGCAATAAACCGGGTTTCCCCAGCGGCATTTCAGCAAGTACAGAACCATCGGGGCCGACTACCATCGCGCCGCCAAAACTTCCCCCATCCAAATCCCTTTCGGAAAGGTAATTGACCATGAAACACACGGCGCCCGTCTTCGCTCCATATCTTGTGTACTCACCCTTCTCCTCCTGGTCCCAGCGCCGTTGATCATACGAACCATCGTCGAAGCAACGGGCAAATGGGAAGAGAAGCCAGTCTACATTCAAGGCTCTCACTCGTTCAACCAGCGTTTCGTCGAAAAGGTCACCGCAGATTACAAAAGCAAACGAACCCAACGGGGTTTCCGCCCAGGGAATGGCCTCGCCATGCCTGTACACAGATGGATCGGCTTTCGGTCCGTGCCAACCCGGCGAAATCCTGCGGTACTTTAAAACCACATCACCGCACCGGTCGATGAGCACTGCTGAGTCGTACAAGGAGTCTCCGGCTTTCTCGAGTACCCCTGACGCAACGTAGATTCCGGCATCCTTTGCACATTGAGCCAGTGTATTTGTGGTGGGGCCGGGGACCGGCTCAGCAACCATCAAGTCGTGGACCGGGTCATCGTTATTGATTAGGCCTGTTGGAGCAGCTTCTCCAAAAACCACGAGGTCCGCTTTGCTTCTTGCTGCCTCGTGGATCCCTTCGAGCATAACACCTAAGTTCTGGTCCCTATCTCCGGTTACCTTGATTACAGCCAGCGCCACTTTCATACAGCCGTGTCACCTCAACCGCAATATTCTCCCTGTCCCTCACCGCCTCCCTTTCACGGCCCGCAAGATCGCGCAGCCGCAACTTTTAAAGCAGCTGGCTCTCCTTGGCCTTACATTTTCCAGTGGCCATCACCGAGGATTTTAGCTTGTGATTTGCGCTCATCGGGATTCGCCGGCGGTACGGAAAAACGGGACAGTCGAGTTCATTCCCGGCCCCGGCGCCATCGGCAACGCGTCCGGAGCCGCCGCACTGCTTGAGATTTCAAAAGCCCTCAGGGCCGGCCAGGAGTTCAAAGGAGCGGCCGTCTTCCTGTCGGTGGACGGTGAAGAAATGGGCCTCACCGGATCCAAGGAATTCGTCCAAAATCCTCCGGTCGACAAGGTTAATCTAAAATACGTAATTGACCTGAACTGCATCGGTGCCCGGGGATCAAGTGTTATTGAGATTTACGCAACGCCTCGCAGCACAGCGGATTCCGTGCGCAACTATATCGTGGGCGCTCTCAGGAAGTTAGGTATTGAGGCAAGAGTAACGAACGAGAAGTACCCGAGCGATCATAAATCATTCGAAGAAGCCGGGTTCCCCTCCATGGTTCTTTACTCGTCTGAAGAGCCTTATCGGGAGCTACTCCATAGCTCCGGGGACACTATGGATGCCGTTGACCCCAGGGCACTGGCAGCGATAGTCAAAGCCGTGGTTGAGGCGGTGATTAAGGGCGCGGAGTACTGGAAGTAGGCGGAGCTATCATTCGACCGGCTCGTCCTCGACAAACCCGTTTTTGCTGCCAGGCTTCGCGACCTCCTTGGGGGTTCGGCTGCCGATCTTGGCTGTTCCCATGCCCCGCTTTTCAACCGCTTCCCCGCCTTTCAAGGCTGTCTCCATCTTCCCTCGGCCTGCCCCTGCCGCGGCTTTCCTCGCGCTGCCTAAAAGTTTGATTTTCTCCGCGACCGAAGACGCAACAGCCTGTCGTGCCGAATGCAGGACGACCCTGGCATCGGAAACGGACGGGTCCTCCGCGAGCTGCGACCGGATGGCCCCAAGGAAATCCTGGGACAGCGCCGTGGCGATGTTCACCTTGGCGATGCCGCTCCGGACGGCCTCCCGAAGGCTTTCATCAGTAACACCGGATGAACCGTGAAGGACCAGGGGGACTCCGACAACCCGCTTGATTTCGGAGATCCGTTTTGAGTCCACCATGGCCTGCTGAGCTTTCATCTTATGGACACTTCCTACCGAAACGGCCAGAGCGTCGACGCCGGTTCTGGAGGCGAACTCCTGTGCCTCTTCCGGTGTCGTCATGAGCTCGGCAAGCTCTTCCCAGGTCCAGGTGCGTTTCGCCGCCGACGGGACCTTGCCGATCTCCCCTTCCGCGGTAGCTCCTGCCTCGTGGGCCATCCTTACCACTGTAGACGTGAGTTTCACGTTATCCTCGAAGGGAAGGGACGAACCGTCGAACATGACCGAAGTAAATCCGGCCCTGATGGCCCGCTCCACTACATCCAGCCGGGTGGCATGATCGAGGTGAATCACTACCGGAACAGACGCCTTCTCCGCAACCGCCCTGGCCACGGCTGATATCTCTTCCACCCCGGCGTAGTCGATGGCTGCCTGACTTATTTGCACGATCACGGGGGCATCGAGGTCTTCCGCGGCACGCACGATGGCCTGAACGAATTCCATATTGATGGCGTTGAAAGCTCCCACCGCGTAACCCGAGGCATACGCGTCCTTCAGAACATCGTTAAGGTTTGCAAGACCCATAAGACCGCACCTCCACTTGCTCCAGCAATGCCGTCACGTCTTCCATCCGGAATTCGCCGGCGGTCGCGGTGAGGGCGTTCGCGGCACCGCATGCAACACCCAGTCTGAAAGCCTCAACGATGTCTTCACCACGGGCAAGCGCCCACGCCATTCCACCGACCATGGAGTCGCCGGACCCCACCGGATTCCGAACATCATCGATTCTAACACGACCTGACCAGGTTCGTCCCTTGTGGTGCATGACCGCCCCGTGCTTCCCCATAGATAAAACGACTACCTGTGGACCGTATGAAGCAATCCGTGAAGCAAGAGCGGTGGCAGCCCGTGTGAGAAAAGCTTCTTCGGCGTCGTCCGGCGTCCCGTGTTCCATTCCGACGAGCTCCTGAGCCTCGGTCAAGTTGGGCTTCACGAGAAAAGGCCCCGCCGCGACACCTGACCTCAAGGCATGCCCGCCGGTATCCAAGATGGTGAGAAATCCACAGCTTTTCGCGACTTTGATGAGTTTCGCGTAAAAGTCAGGGACCAGTCCCGGGCGCAGACTGCCCGAAAACACGACCACGGGCCGGCCTGGCAGCGTATCAACCCGAGAAGATTCCTCGAAACAGCTCGCCGTTCGGGGCTCATCAGGTCGCCCTACCTCACAACTTCCGGCCTCCGACTCGATTCCAGAGCGACTCACCGCCGAACGGCATATGTCCCCAAACCAGCTCAAGAATTCGGCGAGCTCCTCTCCGGAAACGGCCTCGCCCGCCTCCCTGATCTCCGTGACGGCGCCGGTCTCTTCGTCCACAACCGCGATGGTGCACCTGGATTCCCCCGCGGTCCGGACAAAACGTGCCCGGATCCCCTCCCGGGACAAACCTTCGAGTATCCGCTCTCCCGTAGGACCCCCGGCAAACCCAGTAGCCAGCGGGTCTCCGCCGAGCGTTCTGACGGCCCGCGCAACGTTCAACCCTTTACCTCCGGCCTTCTTCGCCACGGATAGCGCCCGGTAGACCCCGCCTGCGCGGAAACCGCGTACAAAATAGGTAACGTCCAGCGCTGCGTTGGGTGTAACGGTGATCACGCTCAAGACCATTCCACTCCTCACCGGTACGCCTTTTACAAAGCTCGTTTATGTCAAACGCAGGCAGGTCAGGTCCGGTATACGATCCTGCCCCCGACCATGGTGAGAAACACGGTGCCGTCGTCGTTGAGCACGGCGATGTCGGCGTCCATCCCCGGAGCGATTGCTCCCTTGCGCCTCTCGAGACCAAGCTTCCTCGCAGCGTTTGAGCTGGTCAGGCGAACGGCGTCTTCCATTCCGAAACCCCACTTCAACAGGTTATTGAATGCGATGAGCAGCGGGCTGACACTCCCCGCAAGTCCGCCTGTACCCCGCACGAATGCTCCTGACGCCGTAAGCTCCACGGGTGTGCCGCCGAGACTGTACAGCCCCGGTGGAAGTCCCGCCATGTGAGTGAGATCCGACACGGCGATCACCCGGTCAGTCCCCTTGACCCGAACCAGAAGCTTCACCATTTCGGGATGAACGTGCATTCCGTCGGCTATCACTTCTGCGTCCACCGCATCCGCGGTGAGAACTGTGCAGACGACGCCGGGGTCCCGGTGAGTCATGGGGCGCATGCCGTTGAAAGTGTGGGTGCTTTGAGAGATACCCGCTTTCACGCCACACATTGCTTCCTCGAACGAGGCATCGGTGTGACCGGCGGAAACCGTGACTCCCCGTTCCCTCAGCCACTCGACCACGGAAATCGCCCCGGGTAGCTCAGGGGCCACCGAGAAGATGCGCAGGGTCTCTCTGGATGACTCCCAGAGTTCCTCCACTTCCCGCATATCGGGGGCACGTATGGCGCTTTCCGGCTGGGCACCTCTCCTGTTCCGCGCGAAGTAGGGGCCCTCGCAGTGAGACCCGATGATCTCGGCACCTTTCCAGTCTGGATGGCGCGACAACGACACTCCTTCCGCGGTGGCTTCGAGCGACTTGCGGAGCTCCTGCCGCGAGGCAGCGACTGTGGTGGGGCAGTAAGCGGTCACACCCCATTTCACCAGAGTCTCCGATAAGGCGCGAAGACTCCCCACGTCGCCGTCCATCGCATCGAACCCGTTCGCGCCGTGGATGTGAAGATCGATGAACCCGGGAACGGCCCTCCGCCCGCCCGCATCGATGACGGTGCGAGCCGGTATGTCGGGACATGTTTCGCGCTCGCCTGCTGCGCTGGCCTCCCCGCTGCATTCCGGGATACCTCTGCCGGACGAGTCCGCCACATCCACGATGACCCCGTCCCTTACGATAATGGACGCCCGTTTCGTCCCCGCCGGGGTCACCGCCAGGACGTCTCTAAGTTCTATTGCATCCCCACCTATCATGGCTCAACACTCCGCTCTCCCATCGCTCCCCGGCAAGGACCCGAACCTCTCTTTCTTCGATCGGACCAGGCCTGCCGGGAGACGGAAATCCTTCGACCCGACCGGGGCGAAACGCACGCGGCCAGAGACCGGGTCGAGAGTTGTTCCCAACCTCACAGATTCACCCTTTGTAGTGATGAACCCTGGAAAGATAGGGCGCGATGTAATCTTCGTTTGCGTCCGCCGGCAAGTCTAGATTCGCGCTGACGAAAACGGGGGCACTACCCTTTCGGGCGACCAGATTGGCCACGACCTGAACAAGCATGGCATCGAGTATCGCGGCGTTGGTGATGGTCGTGCACGGGCCGGCCTTCTGCTTGAGCCCGGGGATCTGGACGATCGCATCCCCTTCCGGCCCGCCGTTGTCGATGACTATGTCGGCGATCTCGTAAAGTTTCTTGCCGCTGGAATGGCGCGACCTCACGCGGGTGGAATACTCCATGGACGTAATCGCGACCACAGTGAGCCCACGCTTCTTAGCTTCGAGAGCCACCTCGATGGGCGTCGCGTTCCGGCCGGAGTTGGACAGTACGATGATCACCTCCCCGGGCTTGGCATCGTGGCTTTCGAAGATCAGTTTACCGTACCCCTCGAGTTTTTCCAGAGCACTTCCTTTATGGGGCGCGTTGTGCGGCCACAGTCCCTGATCAAAGATGGGGCTAATGAAGGAGGGTTGGCCCGCTCTGAACCACACCTCTTCCACGAGGATCTGCGTGTGCCCGCAGCCGAAAACGTGGATCAACCCACCCCCCTCTGCGCAAGCGGTCATGACTTCAACTGCTTTCCCCATGACTTCTTTCTGGGAATCCCATGTCCTGGCGAGGAGCTTCTGTATCGTATCGAAGTAAATGCCCGCGTACTGCACCTGTTCTACAACCTCCTTGTTGATGTGCCTCGGTTCCGGTCGACGTCAGCCGGGCTGCCCCGGCCCGGCCGGTCCCCGGACGACCCTCGCGAGCTCGGGGCCCGTCACGCCCGCTCTCACCGGCGCGACGGGCCCCGGCACCGTGTGAGCTTGCTCGTGCCGCGCCGGACCCGCGGGGCTGTCGCGATACCGCGCAACTTCAGGTCCCCACCAGGCTCCGGGAGCGCAAGCACTTCAACCCGGAGGTCCTACCGGGTCATCCGCTTCTTTAGCCGCCTAGACCGAACAGCACTCCTATCAGCTTGATGATCCCCGCTATCACGATTCCGTCCGGAACGACGAATCCTATTCCGGTAGCACCCAGCGCCGCGAGGTCACCGAAGAGTTTCACCTGCATGGCCCAGGACGCGAGGAGGAAGCCGGCAAAAGACCAGAAGAATCCGCCGAATATCGCCCCCCGGCGTCCCGCGACGGCGTTGGCGAATATCGCGCCCGAGCCGCTGGCGAAGAACGCCACGATCATGCTGGGGATCGGAATCGGCCAGCGCAGAGCTGCGGCGATCGCTATAGCCAGCACCTGACCTACGCTTCCGCTGATGAGGCCGATCATGAGCGAGTTGGGAGCGTACGGGTATATCACGGGACAGTCAAGTGCAGGCTTGGCGCCCGGCACAACGACAGTGGCAATTCCCCTGAACGCGGGCACCATCTCCGCTATGAACATGCGGACGCCCTGGAGCAGCACGAGTACACCAGCGGTGAACCCAAGAGCCTTGAGCAGTGTGAAGACGAGAAAGTTCTGGCCTCCGCTCAGGTTAGCTTCCACAAAGTCCTTTCCAGCTATCAGGGACGCGGGGATCGCCACCACGAGCATTATGAGAGACATCGAGATGGCCATGTCCCTGAAGAAGTTCCACGTATCTGAGACCTTGACCTCCTCGGCGCTATGCTTGGGGTCTCCGAAGAGCTTTGCGATAAGAGCTCCTACCACGTTGAGGAGGGTCTGCCCGTGTCCGAAAGCGATCTCATCCGAGTTCGTGATCTTCCTCATGAACGGCTGAGCCATCGCGGGAAACAGCGTGGTGTACAATCCCTGGACTATGGAGCCGATCGCGACTATGGCAGTACTGGATAGTCCGAGCGAATGCAGGATGATCGCCCAGCATCCCGCGTGAATCCACAGCATGTGACCCGTCAGGTAGATGTATTTCCACGGGGTTAGGCGGGCCAGTATGAGGTTCACGAGGAATCCGAATCCCAGGATGAGCGCGGTCTCGCGCCCGAGTTGCGCCGCAACCGAACCCACCACCAGCTCGTCGAAGGGAACAAAGCCTTCGAGCTTGTACGCTTGCATGAACATCTTCGTGATCGGGTCGAGAGACGCAACGATCGCGCCGGCACCTACCCCCAGGATGAGGAATCCCAGAGTGGTCTTTACGGTCCCGGCGATGACCTCTCCCGCAGATTTCCGCTGCACAAGTAAACCAACTAAGGCGACAACCGCGATAACAATGGCCGGTGTGGTAAAAAACTCGACGATGAAGTCCAGCATGTTTCTCCCTCCCGTTAGATAGATTGGTGAGGATGCCTCATTGCCGACGGCCTTCCGTGCGCCCCTCCGGCGCCCGCCGCAGGACGATCGGAAGGTTGCCAGGAACCCACGACGACACTGGCTTGTTTCGCTTAGGGCAAGCCACCGGGTTACTGCTGCTTGTCCGATCTCACCCCCCACGAAGGCGTTATCCTCTACCCTTTGCCGTCCTGTTGAGGTGACAGGCGCGCGAATCGTACAGGCGCAGGAGCATCGCAATGGAACCTTACCGTCACCCGGACGGCTCTTCGGCCGCTTACGTGCACCATGTGGCTGGAGTCACTTCGTCCCCCCGGCTCCTTTGAGTAATCCGTCCACCGCCCCGACGACCTTCGTCTCGATTTCCTTGCGGTCCACCAGATTGGATATGAACACCACGACTCCGGGGTAGCCCTTGAGGTGTCGTGCCATGTCATCCGGCGCGACTACGACATCCGCCTGCTGGCCCTTAAAGCTACCCAAGTCCCACGCCAGTATCTCGGCTTTGATGCCGCGGGCCCGCAAGATATCCTCGATGGTCATCTTGAGCATCAGACTGCTTCCGAATCCCATCCCGCACAACGTCACGATTCGCATCACCGGGCACCTCCTTCCGCTCACCCTTGAGGAAGACCGAGAGAACCTCGTCTTCCGTGCTCGCCTTTCTTATAGCTTCCAAATTGCCGGCTACCGACAGAAAGTGGGCCAGAGCCGCCAAGACCTCTAGATGTCCCTCGTCGCGGGTACCTCCCAGGGGAAAGACGAGGTCCACCGGGTCATTCGCCTTGTTGCCGAACTGCACCGGCGTTGCAAGGCGAACCAGTCCGAGACAGCTCCTTCGCACCCCGTCTTCGGGCCTGGCATGTGGGAGCGCGACCCCGGGGGCGATCACCGCGTAGGGCCCGAGCTCCCTTGCCACCCTGACCATAGCTTCGGTGTAGGCGGGCGAGATATCCCCTTTCGACTCAAGCAGAGCCCCCGCCGCTCGCACCGCTTCCTCCCAGTTGGTCGCGGGAACGTTCAGCTTGATCCGCCCCTCTATCAGCTCGGACAGTTTCATAAAGCTCTCGGCCCTCCACCGCTTGATCCCGACACCTCGATGTCTATCCTCACCACTTGCGACAAGTGCTTGGGCGTGTCGGGGTCCAGATTCTTCTTCATAGCCCTGAAATATGCGAGCATCTGCAATGGAACGACCATCACCACCGCCCTGTCCCAATCGTCGAGATCTTCCGCCGGCACGTCCAGGACTAACTCGGCGCAGGAGACCGCCTTGCCCAGGGTCACGATTCGACCTGAGAGGCTTCGCAATTCCTCTAGAAGAGATGTCTCCTGTTCCGCAAGGACGTCGGACGGAATTGAAATCACGAGGGTGGACTTGTCCACGACGGATTTCGGGCCATGCCGGAACTCCAGGGTGTAGAACGACTGCACAGTTTCGAGAGCCATTTCCGTCATCTTAAGTGCCCCTTCGCAGGCGACACCGTACGCAGGGCCGCTACCGAGGGTCACGTACCTGGTTACGCTCTTATCCGCAGCCAGCTTCTCCAGCGCGCTGGCGTTTCTGTGTATTACCTGCTCCACGATGTACGGGACGCGATGAACTGTTCGGAACCTCCGTGAGTCTCCTGCGATCCCCGCGGCAAGGGTTTGCAATGCAAGGAGCATGGAGGTGAACGACCGGGTCATCACGACGCTCTCCTCGTCGCTCTCGGGGAGTGCGAGATGGAATCCGGCGGTCGCCGCGATCTCGGCGCCCTTGCTGCAGGATACGGACATAATCCGGTTCCCTGCAAACGACGCCGCCACTTTCAGCGCAGCGACGGTCTCACTGGTCTCACCCGAACGCGAAATTCCGATCACGAGAGTGGTTCCGTTCCGCGCAAACACGGTTTCCGGATAGAGGATAATCTCGGAAGCCGGCACGGCTCTGGCCGGCAGTCTGAGGAATTTCGAGAAGATGCTCGCTGCTGACAGAGCGAGGTAATACGAGGAACCGCACCCCGTCAGCACGATTTCCGGGGGCGGCGGGGCCGCAAACATCCTTTCTGCGTCGCGGAGGCAACTTTCAACCTCACTTATGGCCGCTTTCAACACTTGTGGCTGACTGCGAATCTCGCTCCAGGTGCGTTCTCCTGGCAATCCAAATTCCTCCCCCATCTTAATGACAATTTTGTTGTAACCTCATGTTGTAATGATGTTTTCCACGAAACCGAACGAGCCAATTGTCACCAGAAGGAATAATGTAGTCGCCTCACTACTTCGTTCTCGCCGCCTCCGCGCCCCCCTGCTACGTGGACACTACCTCGGCGAAGCGTCCCGCTTCGGCAGATCCACCTGGAAACGGCACCGGTCTCCCCTAACGACGCTCCGGCAGAATTCAATCGGCGTGTCCTGTCCATCTTTCCCTTTCATATAAGCTAGACGTTCAAGGAGCATCACCGGAGCTCCGGGCCATATTCTCAGCCATGATGCTTCGTACTCGTCCGCCACCCCAGCTTGGAAAGTCTCCCGCGCCCTTGTCAGCTCCACATCGAAGTCATGACCAAGGACGTCATAGAGAGGTCTGCCCCGGAACTCGATCCGGTCCAGACCCTGGCAGTGCTTCTCAGGCAGGTATGAGGTCTCGAGCATGATGGGCTCCTCGTCGGCCAGACGGAGTCTTGTTAGGTAAACTACTCTCTCCCCGGGCTCAAGTCCAAGCTTGGACGCGACAGCTTTGCTCGCGGCGGTGACGCCTTTTGACAGTATTTCCGATCGCGGGTGAAGACCCTTGCGCATCACATCCTCCGTGAAGCTGTAGAAACCGACGAGTTCTTGTTCGATCTTGGGCCCTGCGACAAAGGTCCCCTTACCCTGTTGCCTGACGATCAGCCCCTCGCTGACCAAGCTTGCCATGGTCTGTCGCACAGTCGTCCGGCTGACACCGTACATTCTGCATAGTTCCGGTTCCGACGGTATCAGGTCTCCCGGCACCCACTCCCCCGTCTCGATCTTCTCTTTCAGGATCTGCTTCAGCTGGTGGTATTTCGGTACCGGACTCCCGCCGTCCAGTCGCCCGTTCGTCTCGATTCTGAATGCCACTTTCGTGCCCCCATCTGGTGCGTCACCGAGATCATCTCCGCGGGTTCGGCTCCGGAAGCATGCTTCCCCCTGAGTCCGCTCACCCGGAGCAACCGTATCCCTACGGGTCCTGCGGGAACGTTCGGTAAACAGCTTGCTCGCGTTCTATCATTCTGAATTTGTTATGTTGTAATTACAACTCCAAGTATATCCCTTCGACACGCCCGGCGCAATTCCTCTGGTAGATAATGGAAATCGCAACTCCCGGCCCGACGGAGCGTTTACCTGACGTCCGCCTCCTGAGCAGTCAGATCTCTTGAGGGAGTGAGCGGAATCATGCTGCCCTTCTCATATCCGGCGCTCACCACCCCGAAGAACGGGTCGACCTCAGTCTTATCTTTCGGAGGAAAGCAACCTCGTCGAGCTGCAGTTTCGGGCGCTGACACACGGGGCCCCTCGCGGACTAACCGGTTCCCAGCCTTCTGACCAGCTCTCTTCCGAACTCAGGCAAATCGTCAGGAGTACGGGAAGTAATCAGATTCCCGTCTACCACCACCGGTTCGTCTACCACTAGGGCCCCCGCGTTTCGCAGGTCGTCCCAAATCCCCCTGTAGCCCGTGGCCCGCCTTCCTTTCAGCACCCCTGCGGAAATCAAGAGCTGGGGTCCGTGGCAAATAGCTGCCACAACCCTACCTCTGGAGAAAGCCTCTCTGACGAGATTCACTGCCTCCGGGTAGGTTCTGAGCTTCTCGGGGCAGTACCCCCCGGGGATGACCAGGCCATCGATCTCGTCAACGCGCAGGTCCTTAACGGACACATCCGGCCGGCATATATAGCCCGTCTTACCCTGGTATTCCGCCTTTCCGGTACCGGCTATCAATACCCTGCAACCAGCTTCTTTGAGCCGGTAGACCGGGTACCACAGTTCAAGATCCTCGTATTTAGCTTCTACGAGCACCGCCACGACACCCGTCCGATTTGATGCCACCCGAGCTTGACTCACAGATCCTCGCTCCTTTCTGTGAACTGATGTACTCAAACCTGGATCTGGGAAACCCGATCAAGCAAGAACAAACGCAAGCGCAAGCTCCCGTTCACGCGCCTTGTATGCTAAGATTCTACACCGCGAAGTATCTCTAAGTGATAGCGTTGAGACGGAAGACATCTTGCACTTCGGATGGTTTTCTACCTAAGCAGCGAGTCGTTGCCAGCGTCTCAGCGTAGCCAGTCATGCGACCGGTAAGAGGGTGGACGAATCGCGGGTTGGTACTAGTTTAAGGAACACGTCCACCGTGCGGTACGTACGGCTGATTTCCCCGACCGTCGCCATAGCCTAGAGTTATCACGAAGCACTTTCACCATACGGCGTCATTGACTCGCCCCGCCAGTGACTACTCACCTCTTTATAATTTTCATCGCAAAATACAGCACCACCATGACTCCGAATATGGTCAGCAGCGAAATACCACCTATCCTGAGAGTTTCCAGCACCACAGCGTTCAATCGAAGCACCTCCTGTCTCAACCTGACTCCGGTCTTACTCTATCTTAAGCGGAAAGTCCGTTCCGGCATCACGGGACATACCACAACGTCCCCTTTTAGACCAGATGCGTCCGCCCAACACCCGCTGTCCTCTTCCAGAGTCCCCGTTAGCCGCTGTTAGCGCACCAGCGCCAGTATCATCGCCCCCGCGATGACCGAAGCGATTTGTCCGGCGACGTTGGCACCTACAGCCTGCATCAGCACGAAGTTCTGCTCATCTTCCTTTTGGGCCATCCTCTGGACTATCCGCGCCGACATCGGGAACGCCGAAATCCCGCAGGCTCCTATCATGGGATTGAACTTATCCTTCCTGAACAGGTTGATGAATTTCGCGAACAACACCCCGCCTGCTGTATCAAGAACAAACGCCAGGAAACCCATGGCGATGATTACGAGAGTGGCCGGGGTGAGGAATTGCTCGGCCTTCATCGTCGAACCAATTGTGATGCCGAGGAAAAGCGACGTTAGATTCGCCAGCTCATTTTGGGCCGACCTCGAAAGTCTGTCGACAACCCCCGATTCTCTCAAGAGATTTCCGAACATGAGAGAGCCGACCAGGGCCACGCTTTCCGGAGCGATCATGCCCGCGAGCAAGGTGACGATAATGGGAAACAATATCCTCGTCCTGCGCGGGATTTCCACGGCAGCTACCGGAGGCACCTTGATCCTGCGTTCTTCCCTGGTAGTGAGAGCCCTTATAACCGGCGGCTGGATGATGGGCACCAGAGACATGTACGAATATGCCGCAACCGAGATTGGACCCAGAAGACGCGGAGCAAACTTGGTAGCTACGTAAATGGAAGTCGGGCCGTCCGCCGCGCCGATGATTCCGATGGCCGCCGCCTCTCTTAAGGGATAGCCTGCCAGAGCTGCCATGAACATGGTGAGAAATATCCCCATCTGGGCCGCAGCTCCCAGGAATATGGTGAACGGCTGGGAAAGAAGGGGTCCGAAGTCTATCATCGCTCCCACGCCGATGAATATGAGAAGTGGGAAGAGTTCGGTGATGATACCGGCCCGGTACAGGATCGTAAGAAACCCGTGTTCACCCACGGCCGACGAGAATGGAATATTGGAAATTACCGACCCGAATCCTATGGGGAGAAGCAGCACAGGTTCGTATTGTTTGACGATGGCGAGGTATATGAGTCCGAGACCGACACCGATCATCACAGCTTGTCCCCAGGTTAGCGCCAGAAAGCCACCGAAAAGGCCGTTCACTTGATGGTCTTCCTCCCTTTCAACAAAAGCTGTCTGTCCTGCGACTTTGTATTCATGCCGCTTCTGGCAGCACTCAGTACGGTTGCATCGCCCAATAAAAAAGCCCCCATCCTGCGATGGAGGACAGAGGTCTCACCACTCACCGTTCCGCCGGGCTTTCGCCGTGCTGACGGCGGATACGACGCCGGGCCCGGAGCTTGTTCTCGTGCCGGATCGTCTTTTCTACCGGACCAAGACACCAAGACCTGCTCCTTGATAGGCCCGTCGCCGGTTACTCCCCTCTACCCGTGAGCGTCCAACCGGTCGAACTTCCCTTGCCTTGACCGGTCAGACCACCAAACAACATCGTTATCATACCACACGAACCCCAATGAACCCTACCGGACCTGCGCAAATCCTCTGTAAACCACTCCCCTGGGTGTGTCGAGCGTTACCGGTTCGCCATCCCTGATGAGCCTCGTCGCCTTTGAGGCACCGACCACGGCAGGGACGTTTAGCTGCAGCGCCAGCACCGCGCCGTCGGAGGTAAGCCCGCCCTGCTCCATCACAAGGCCACCGGCCTTCTTCAAGGCGGCTACAAAGCTCCTGTCCAGGGTAGGGGCAACGAGGATATCACCCTCACCCATCTTCGCAATAGCCTCTTCACCCGATGCTGCCACCCTGGCGATGCCCGAGACCGGGCGCGAACCGATCCCGGTGCCTTTGACGATTACGTCGCCCACAGTGCGGATTTGAAGCATGTTGGTGGTTCCAGCTATCCCCGCTGGCGTTCCGGCCGTCAACACGACCAAAGACCCATCCTCCAAAAGACCTTCTTGCCTCAAAAGCTCCAAAGCGGCATTTGAAGGCGAAACGCCTGAAGGCACCGGAGACCCGAGACGAGCATCCACTCCCCACACCAAGGTGAGCCATCCCAACGTCTTTTCGTGAGGCGTAACCGCAAGTATGGGCACTCGAGGCCTGAACCTCGCGACCATCCTGGCGGTGTAGCCGGATTCCGTGGGCGTCACTATCGCCGATGCCTTAAGGTCGCGGGCTGCGTTTACCGCCGCTCTGCTGATGACCTCCGTTATCGTGGGTGTCAGCCCCAAGGGAGGTAGACAATACCTAACGCTCGTTACCGCGATTTCGCCCGGTGTTTGCTGAGCCTGCCACGGGCTGCGGCCGCCCCAGGATCCGCCCAGCATACTTTCCTCAGCTTTAAGCGCGATCGAGGCCATCACCCGCACCGCTTCGACTGGATAAAGACCCGTCGCCGTTTCTGCCGAGAGCATGACCGCGTCCGTCCCGTCGAAGATCGCGTTGGCTACATCGGAAGCTTCCGCTCTGGTAGGCCGGGGTTTTTCCACCATCGATTCGAGCATCTGAGTCGCGGTGATCACCGGCTTACCCAGAAGGTTGGCCCGGGCTATCATCATCTTCTGCAAAAGAGGTACTTCTTCGGGAGGAAACTCTACCCCGAGGTCTCCTCTGGCCACCATGAGCCCGTCTGACGCTTTGAGTATTTCGTCCAGGTTCTTGACAGCTGCAACCGACTCTATCTTGGCGATTATCTGGGCGGAACTCCCCGATTCCTCCAGCACCCGCCTGACGTCCAGGACGTCCCCGGCGGTATGCACGAACGAAGCGGCCACGAAGTCTATCCCCATCGACGCTCCGAACCTGATATCCTCTATATCCCGGGGGTCCAGAGCGGGCAGGCCGAGGTCAGCACCGGGTAGGGACACCTTTTTCCTGTCGGATATGACACCCTCGTTGAGCACCCTGGTGAAAATGTCTTCTCCCGAAACCTCGTCTACTTCCAGAACTACATTGCCGTCGTCCAGAAGTATCCTGGAACCTTTCGAAACCCTTTCGGGAAGCTTCTTATATGTAACCGTGGCGATTTCCGGGGTGCCGGTAACGTCTCTTGAAGTTAAGATGAACCTTTGACCCGGCCGAAGGTGGGCACGGCCTCCTTCAAACAAGCCCAGGCGTATCTCCGGCCCTCTCGTGTCCAGCATAAGCCCGACGCGCCGACCCGCGCGCTGGGAGGCCGCTTTGACCAGGTTGATCCTGGCGCCGTGTTCTTCCTGAGTGCCGTGGGAAAAGTTGAAGCGAGCCACCGACATCCCGTAGCGGATCATTTGCACCAGGATATCTTCATTTTGACAAGCCGGCCCTACGGTACAGATGATTTTGGTTCTGGGTCTTCTGGGACCACCGCTCATCCGCATTCCTCCCGGCTAATCTTCTTCCCGAATCCCGCCTCAGAACCACCCGAGGATCCTTTGATGCGGGCCAAGCCTCCGGGTCCGCCTACCTTGTTACCTGGCCAAATCCTCGGCCATCTCATAGAGTTCCCTGTCGATTTCCTTTTCCTTGCTTATGACTTCCTCGGCTGGATGCGCCACGACGGTGTCACCGTAAATCCCAAGGACGAGCCCTGACTTGCCTTCCAGGAGCAAATCGACAGCTTTCGCTCCCAATCTCGATGCCAGCAGCCGGTCGAACGCGGTCGGAGTGCCTCCTCTTTGGACGTGCCCGAGCACCGTAACCCGGACCTCCGTACCCATGCACTTTTCGATCTTCTTGCCGACCTCAAGGCCGCTGGCCGCCCCTTCAGCTACTACTATGATGCTGTGCTTTTTCCCGCGAGCGATACCCCGCTCGAGCCTTGCGCAGACTTCTTCCACGGAAAGGGGTATCTCAGGAATCATAATGCTCTCGGCGCCCCCCGCCACCCCCACAGCGAGGGCAAGGAAACCCGCCTTCCTTCCCATGACCTCGACGACGAAAATCCGCTCGTGGGAAGTGGCGGTGTCCCTTAGCCGGTTTACCGCTTCGACTCCCGTGTTCACCGCGGTATCAAATCCGATAGAGTACTCAGTCCCCCAGATATCGTTGTCGATGGTTCCGGGAACGCCGATCGTCTTGACACCGCGTTTCTCGAGCTCGACCATCCCGCGGAAGCTGCCCTCCCCACCGATGACCACGAGGCCGTCGATTCCGGCCCCTCTTATCCTGGCAGCTCCCAGGTCTTGCCCCTCCGGACGCATGAACCGTTCGGACCTGGCCGTGTGAAGGATCGTCCCTCCTCGGTGGATGATATCCGCGACCGAGCTCAGATTCATTCGAGTTATTTCGCCGTCCAGAAGTCCATCATAACCTCGATAAATGCCGAATACGTCAGCTCCCCGGGAAATACCCCTTCTTACCACAGCTCTTATGGCAGCGTTCATGCCTGGCGCATCGCCGCCGCTTGTCAACACCGATATCCTCACGTTATACCCTCGCCGCTCCCTTTATCTGCATGATCAAGCAGTGGGCATCCCACGCCTCGATTTCCGGCACCAGGAGCTCCACCTCCCGTCCACGCCCGTTTCGACCTGTACACGTGGTCCTGAGCATCACCAGGAGTCCTTCCCTGGTCAGCATATTCTTGATGCGCTCAGCTTCCATCCATCCCGATGCCACGTAAACTACTGTCCACACAGGCGGGCCCATGCCCCCTCAAGGGTCGCGGGCTTCCCTCCTTTCGGCTTGCTAACTTTTCTGTCGCTCGAGGAACCTGACGTCTTCCCCAATTATTCGTCGAGTTTCTTCCTGTTCCTGCACTCTTCCCTTTATCACCACCACGCTATCCTGGGAAAGCATACCCCGCACCCGTAAAAAAACCCGCGGGAACAGGATCGTTTCAATTGAGCCGGTGAAGTCTTCGATGGTGACGAAGGCCATTGGTTCGCCGTTCCTAGTACGAATCTCTTTTATGGATGTGACCCGTCCCCCTACGGATACCATCCTCCCTCCGGCCATTGACTCGATTTCCCCAACGGGGGTGGTGGACTTGCGGAGCTCCTCGCGGTAATCATCCAGCACGTGCCCACTGAGATAGATTCCCAGAAGCTCCCTTTCGTCTCTCAACCTCACGTCCAGCGGAAAGTCCTCGTCGTCGGGTCTTTCCTTCTTATACTGCACCGTTTCGAAATATCCTTCAAACAGGGACATCTGGCCCTCGGGTGCTTCGGGTCCTTCCTGCCCTTCCGGTCTTTCCGGTCCGAGCGTTCCTCGAGGGTCAAGCTCTTCCCCGCCCGGAATCAAAAGCGGGAGGGCGCCCTCGAGCTCGGAACCCGTGCCCCCGGGACCGCGACCAGATCCGGGACTGGCGGGTTGGCCGGCGGTTTTCTGGCCGGACGAACGCCCCTTGTTCGTGGTGCCTGGGTCCGTTGTAAAAAGTAAAAGCTGATTTTCAGCTCGTCCGATGGTACGTCCCAGATCACGCGACAAGAGGACCTCCAGAAAAGCCAGATTCGACTTGCGTGAGCCGAATTCATCACACGCTCCCGATCTGACGAGACTTTCGAAGGCCCGGCGGGACGCTCCGGTCCTCCCGTAAATCCGGATGACAAGGTCCTCCAGGGAGGTATACCTGCCCGACCTCTCCCGTTCCTCCACGATGGCTTTCGCCAGCGAGAAACCTACGTTTTTGATGGATGCGAGACCGTACCTGATCTTGGTTCCGTGCACCGAAAAGCCAACCCGGCTTTCGTTGACCGAGGGACCCAGGACGGAAATACCCAGGCGCCGCGCTTCTTCGACGTACAGCCCCACCTTCTCCTGAGACCCTGCCACCGAGGAAAGATCCGCGGCCAGAAACTCCGGGGGGAAGTGGGTTTTGAGATAAGCTGTTCTGTACGCCACCAGCGCGTACGGAGCGGCGTGGTTCTTGTTGAACCCGTAGTTGGCGAATTTCAGAATGAGTTCGTATATGGTCCGCGCCAACTTTTCATCGATACCGTTCCGTACGGCGCCTTCCATAAAAGCTTCTTCCATTTGCTTTAGGATTTCGCCCTTCTTCTTCCCCACGGCCCGCCTCAGGATGTCAGCTTGCCCTAGAGTGAACCCAGCTATCGTCGAGGCCACCTTCAATATCTGTTCCTGGTAAACCAGCACGCCGTAGGTTTCTTTCAGGATCGGCTCTAAAGACGGATGGAGGTATACCGGTTTTCCGTGACGGGCTTTGAGGAACTCGGGAATTTGCTCCATGGGACCCGGGCGGCACAGGGCGATGGTGGCCACGATGTCCGTGAATTTCTCCGGCCGGAGTTCTCTGAGGACGTCTCTTACCCAGGATGATTCCAGCTGAAACACCCCAAGGGTCTCTCCCTTGGAAATCTCTTTGTACGTCTCGGGATCATCCAGCTTTATATCCGTTTGTCTGATTTCGATCCCCCTCGACTCCTTCACCAGCTCCAGCGTCCTCTGGATCACCGTGAGCGTCCGCAGAGCGAGGAAGTCCATCTTGAGCAGTCCGAGCTCCTCCAGAGACTCCATGGGGAACTGGGTCACAATCACGTTTTCCTGGGTCTTGGCCAGGGGCACGTATTCGGTGAGGGGGCCAGGACCGATGACCACCCCGGCGGCGTGAACCGACGAGTGCCTGGGCATTCCCTCGATGGCGGCGGCGTAGGCGAAAAGCTCCCCCATCTCTTTCTTCGCCGCTACAAGCGCCTTGAGATCGGGGACCGTTTCCAGAGCTCGTTCCAGCGTCATTCCGGGTTGGTATGGTATGAGTTTGGCCACTCTGTCGATTTCGGCGTAGGGGAGTCCCATGGCGCGGCCCACGTCCCTCACCACCGCCCGGGCCTGCATGGTTCCAAAGGTGATTATCTGCGCGACCCTGTCCTCGCCGTACTTACGTCGCACGTAATCGATGACTTCGTCGCGGCGGTCATCCGCGAAATCGATGTCGATGTCGGGCATGGTGACCCGTTCGGGGTTGAGAAATCTCTCGAAAACCAGGTCGAACTCGACGGGGTCGATGTCGGTGATGCCGAGGGCGTAAGCGACGAGGCTCCCGGCGGCGGAACCCCTTCCCGGGCCGACTGCGATGCCGTTGTCTCTGGCAAACTTCACGAAATCGGCGACTATCAAGAAGTATGAGGCGTAACCCATTTTCTCGATCATCTCGAGCTCATACTCGAGACGCTCGAGGCGCTTTTCGCCGGGGTGTCCGCCGAACCGGGCATTCAGGCCGGCCACAGCCATTTCCCTTAACACCGTTTCCGGTCGAAGGCCGGGCTCAAGGGGGAATTCGGGCATCAGGAGCTTTCCAAGACCCAGTTTGACATCGCACCGCTCCGTGATTTCGACCGTCTGCCGGAGAGCCTCGGGGATCTCCCGGAAGTGCAACTCCATTTCTTCGGGGGACTTCATGTAGAAGTCATCTCCGGGAAATCTCAGCCGCTTAGGATCGTCCCTGCTCTTCCCCGTTTGGATGCACAGCAGGATATCGTGGGCTTTCGAGTCAGCTTTGTTAAGGTAGTGACAATCGTTGCTGGCCACGACTTTAAGGTCGTATTTCTTGGCAAGATCGACAAGCTGCCGGTTTACTTCATCTTGTCCTGCGACTCCGTTCCTCTGAAGCTCGAGGAACAGGTTATCCCGTCCGAAGATGTCGAGGTAGTCACGGAGAGCTCTCTCCGCCGCCTCCCTAGCCCTGTTGTGAAGATGGTACGGGATTTCCCCTTGCAGGCAGGCGGTGAGGGCGATGAGACCTTTGGAGTACCTGGCGAGGATTTCCCGGTCTACTCGGGGGTGATAGTAGAACCCCTCCAAAAACCCGGCGCTGGAAAGCTTGAGAAGATTCCCGTAGCCTTCCTGGGACTCAGCCAGAAGAACCAGGTGAAATGCATCATCGACGCCGGAATCCTTTTGAAACCTGGAACCAGGTGCCACATATACTTCGCAGCCGATCACCGGCTTAATCCCCACATCCTGACAAGCTTTGTAAAACTCCACCACTCCGTACAGGTTTCCGTGATCCGTTATGGCTAGAGCAGGCATCCCCGTGTCTCGTGCTTTCTTGACGGCCTCCCGAATCCGGCAGGCACCGTCCAGAAGGCTCCACTCGGTGTGGACGTGGAGATGTGCGAATTTCATGATAACTCTCCCCCGGTATGGACTTCTTCACAGAATTCATGTAAAATCTGGTCGGCGGAATACATAACAAGGTGGTATGAGTTATGCCCTGGAAGTACTGCCCAGCTTGTAAAGGTCTTTCGTACTCGGCCGACACGCATTACAAGAGCTGGATATGCCCCTACTGCGGCAAGGAGCTCAAGAACGAACCCGACTATAATTCCCCCAAAGACGTGCCGAAGGACAAAGACGGCCAGGTTTTAGAGCTTCAGTGAGTCCCGGAAGCTTGCACCCCTCGTCGCGCACACCATCTTGAGATGGCGCAGTGCTCACACTGAGGTTTTCTCTTTTTACATACTTTCCGACCGTGCTCGATGAGCCCCACATGAAGCCCCAGCATCCGGTCGGGAGGTATCATCTCGTTCAATGTTGCCTGAGCTTTTTCTGCGGACATCGCCGGGGGGATTATCCCGAGCCTCTTCACTATCCTCAGGATGTGGGTATCCACGGGAAAAACCGGCACGTCGAACCCGAAGAGCAAGGTGCACGCCGCTGTTTTTGGTCCGACGCCGGGAAGAGAAAGGAGATACTCCGTAGCCTCCCCCGGGTCGAGTCGTCCGAGCTTCCGTAAATCTATTTCTCCCATGTCGTCCCGAACCCTCTTCAGGACGTCCCGGATGTTCTTGGCCTTCTCCCTCCCAAGACCAGCATTGGATATGGCGGCCTCGATATCCCGGGGATCTGCCTCAATCACTTCCTCCCAGGTCGGGAAAGCTCGCTTAAGACCCTGGAAAGCTCTTTCCGATTGGACGTCGCTCGTCGCCTGAGACAGTATCGTAGCTACCAGCACGTCGACGGGATTTCCCCTGTGTGGTGTTAGAAGAGTTTGCCCTCCGTCGTGATAAGCGGAAATGATGGCGTCGATCAATTCGACGTCCAAACCCGGCCCTTGCTCCAAAACCTCCAACCGGGACTTGCCTTGAGAATCCTTCATCTCTCCGAACTCCGGTTCAACCGGACTCCTCTCCTTTTTCCCGCTTCATTCGGGCCACGATTTCCTTGAAGCGCCTACCGCGCTCCTCGAAATTGGAGAACATGTCGTAACTGGCACAAGCAGGCGAAAGCACTACGGAATAGCCCGGCTTGGCCAAATCCGCAGCTGTTCTCACAGCCCTTTCGAAGTCCGTTTCCTCGTGGATGAGGTGCGCACCCCTTGCCACGGTCAACGCCTTCCGGATCTTCCCGGCAGCTTTCCCTATCACCACGCAGTGAACATTCCTTTCGACCACTTTGCGGGCGAGCTCGTCGAAAGGAAGACCTTTATCGTAACCACCCAGGATGAGCACCATCGGACCGTGCAGAGCTTCAAGACACGCCAGGGTCCTGGCGGGCGAGGTAGCTATGGAGTCGTTGTAATAGCGCACACCCGCGACCTCGCCCGCAAACTCTATGCGGTGTTCAACACCTTTAAAGTTGAGGAGGGCTCGCCTCATTTTGTCGATATCCGCGCCCATTAGGAAAGAAACCATCATAGCTGCCAGGGCGTTGGCCGCATTGTGCGGGCCCGGCGCCGGGAGTTCCGAGGTCTTCAGGACGGGGAATTCCTTCCCCGAATCGCTCGTCAGGATCAACAAACCGTCCCGCAGGGCCGCCGCCGGCAGAACCGACGGCGACCCGGAGGCTTCCTGCCACAAGCCCCTACCCAGGCAAAACCAGCCCACGTGGCCCCGGCACTCGCCGGCGAACTTCGCCACAGTAGGGTCATCTGCGTTAAGCACGGCCCAATCCTGGTCGCTTTGGTAGCGGAGGATGTTCTTCTTCGAGGCTACGTACTCCTGAAAAGACTCGTGAATGTCCAGGTGATTCGGACTCACGTTCAAGACAGCTGCTACGTGAGGACTCTTATGGGTAAGTTGCAGCTGGAAGCTGGACAGTTCGAGGACTACGTTCCCGTCCGGGGGGATCTCATCCACCTTTTCCACGAGAACCTGCCCGATGTTGCCCCCGACGAAAACCCGGTCTGGAGGGAAAGTCTCCCGCAAAATCGCCCCGGTCATGGAAACCGTGGTGGTCTTGCCCGAACTGCCCGTTATGCCGGCGACGGGCGCGCGGCACAAATGCAGGAACAGATCGATCTCCGTTGAGATAAGGGCGCCCTTGGTGCGAGCCATCTTTATGGCCGGATCATCCTTCTTCATACCGGGCGTTAGGAAAATCCACTTATAAGACGGTAAACTTTCAAGGTAATCTTCCCCGAGACTCCACCTTACCTGCGAACCGAATTCCCGGAAGACGGCGCCCAATTCCGAAGGCCCCTTCCGGTCAAAACAGGTGAGTTTTGCGCCCCTTTTCAGCAAGTAACGAGCAAGAGCCGTGTTGGAGAGCCCCATCCCCACCACGGCCACCTTTTCTCCTTCCCAGGAAGACGGAAAAACTTCTTCGACCTTTCCGTTACCGCCTTCTCCCTTGTGCAATAGGGGTATACGTATCTTCATATGTCTGTCCCCACCATCAACTATCCGCCTTTAGCACGAACCGCCTGCTCGCCACTAAGTCTCTCCGTCCCCGCACCGGCCCACCGGTACAAACCCGCTACTTTCACAGGATAACGGGAGGCTCGGACGATCCATCTCCCACCGGGCCGCTTCCCGCGGCATTGCCTCCTGCCGTAGAATCCACCGGTCCCGCTCCGCTGGACGCGGTTGTATCTTCCGCCGGAGTGTTCTTCAGCTTGGTCAGTACTATCGCGACTATCACTATAGCGCCGATCCAGTACACGCTCCTCCAGAACGGTACCGGCAAATGCGCTACGGTCTTAAGGGTCTCTAACACGGTTATGGGAACCATAGCGTAAAGCGATATGTTCCACAGCTTAGGATAGTCATATTGCGACCCGATGATGCTGTTGAGAACCAGCGCCGCTATGGACAAGATCAGTATGTGCAAGAGCTTGATCATGAGCTGCACGACGAAATATACAGGGATGGCAAGAAACCGCCAGGGCTTTACCATATCGAGCATTTCTATAAAATCGTCCCTGGTAACGGAAGCTTGCGTCGGGTTAAGCTCGCTCCAAGGAAGCATCTGCGCTCTGCCCCGCGACTTTAATATCATTTGAGACGGACCGATAAACAATCCCTCGGGGTAGCTCCTGATGAATTCTTCGGCAGTAGTATTACCGGTGGTATCGATGATCAAAACCTGTGAGCCCAATTCGTGTCGCACCGGTACGTTGGGTATCAGGGTGAGGCTTCCACGGGTTAGGACAAAATCGGGTGTATTGGCAGCAACCGCGTCGACGATCTGATTGATGGTCGCCGCGAACTTGAGACCACATATGACGGACACCACAATCAAGAAAACCAACAGGAACACGAAACTCTTTCCAAAACCGAGGGTGGCTAACTTGCGGTAACCTTTGAAGTTCCCGAAACTCGTGACGAACTGCTCAACAAGGCTCATGGCACTACCTCCTTCCAAGTGCAATAAGCCGTTGCCCCTTTCCCGACTAATGCCCGGATACCTGGTGACGTTCTCTCCTCAACGATGAATTGACACTCATCCCAAAGAAGCTATACGCCCGAGTTCGCCTCTGCGTTCCGCTTTGCCCCCTCGGGTCCCCAGCTTCTCTAACAGGATCCAAGGACTACCGCACTTCGTGGAGCACGGCCTCAAGCCTATCCATTCCCTCTTTTATACGTTCGAGGGAAGTAGCGTACGAAAACCTCAAATTGGCGCTGGTTCCGAAAGCTTCGCCCGGAACCACGGCGATTCTCGCTTTATCCAGCAGGATTTCAGCCAAGACGGAACTCGACGTGATGACCTTGCCGCCCACGGACTTCCCGATGAGCCCGCTTACATCAGGGTAAATATAAAATGCTCCGCTAGGAGTTGAGCACCGGAACTCCGGCATCCTCTGCGCCCGCTCGACGATGTAGTCCCGTCGTCTTTTGAACTCCTGCCGCATCCTCTCCAGAGGCTCAGTAGGTCCCGTCAGGGCAGCGAGGGCCGCCTTTTGAGATATGGACGTGGGGTTCGAGGTAGCGTGGCTCTGCAAGTCGGCCATGGCCTTTATGACCTCTTTGGGACCACCGGCGTACCCTATTCTCCACCCCGTCATGGCGTAAGCTTTCGATACCCCGTTAACCGTGATGGTGATGTTCATGAGTTCCGGCGATAGGGAGGCGAAAGACACATGCTCACCCTCGTAAATGAGCTTTTCGTATATCTCGTCGGATATCACCCAAATGCCGTGTTTGAGGCATACCTCGGCGATGCCGGATAGCTCTTCCCTGGTGTACACCGCTCCCGTAGGGTTGGATGGGCTGTTCAATATGAGCACCCGGGTGCGCGGAGTGATAGCTCGGGATAGCATTTCCGGCGTCACCTTGAACCCGGTATCGGGAGTGGTCTCGATGTACACGGGCTTTGCCCCCGCAAGCTTCACCATCTCCGGGTAGCTTACCCAGTAAGGGACGGGAATCAAGGCTTCGTCCCCGGCGTCGCACAGCACCATCACCGCATTGTATATGGAATGTTTCGCTCCAACCGAGACCAGGATCTGGTCGGGCTTGTAGTCAAGACCGTTCTCCTCCCGGAACTTCCTGGTGCACGCTTCCCTCAGTTCCACGATGCCCGAGGATGGTGTGTATTTGGTAAAGCCTTTTCTGATGGCGTCTATGGCAGCTTCCTTTATGTGGTCGGGAGTGTCAAAGTCGGGTTCGCCTACCCCGAAATTCACCACGTCGACTCCCTGTTTCTGAAGCTCCTTCGTCCTGGCATCCAGCGCCAGCGTGGGCGAAGCTCCAATGGCACGAGCTCTCTCGGATATCTTCATTTCTTTTTTGGGAGCATCTGTACTACAAATCACCAGCAGTGCTCCCTGAACCTCCTTTCAAGATGATACGGAGCGGCCGTCTCCACTTAATTGCATCATCGTGAGAGACAAACCCAAAACTCATATTCCACATATGCACCGGAAAACCTTTTGCCCCGCTTCCGAATCTTGCCCAACGATGTCTCCAAAAGGAGGGACGTCATGATACAGCCCCCAGTACTGTGAGGGGGTCTTAGACAGGTATCTGAAATCCTCGAGTTTTTGTTCCGTAGTGAGGTTCATCCAGGGAGAAGGGGGGACCGAGCTACCACCGCATCGATAAGAAGGAGTCCTCCCTCTTCACGCCGAATTAGCCATAATATGGGGGCACTGGAGGGAGGGGCCAATGTCCAAATTAGCGTTAACCCTTATCTGGCTGGTGATGGCATCGGTCATTCTTCAGGGTCATGCCGCCCGTGCAGAGCTTCCTCCCCGGGTGACCTCCCCCTACGCCCTGGGATCGTCCTCAGCAGTTCGAACCCAGGAACCGCGAGCGCAAACAGGGCTCGAGACGGGTTCGAGGAGGCTTGCTGATCTTCTTTATTCAGTCGGAGCCCGTCTCGCTCTCAGCGGTTGGGAACCGGAGATCATCCCTTATTCGTGCGTGATCCGTATATCCGCCGCTCCCGACGAGATCGTTTGGTACAGGGTTTCCGGGGAAAATCTCCTGGCGAGGAAGCCGGGACCGGTAAGTACCCTTCTCGTGGGGGCGGTGGACGGCGTCGTTCCCAGACCCGCTCCTTCGCCTTCCGTATCGTCTGTTAGTCCTGAGGATATGCTCCTGTACGTAGCTCAGGCCCTTGCCGAAAACGGCCAGGAGGGTGTCGCCTTCGCCCTGGTCAGTGGCAGTTTCCAGGGAGGCGCCGGCCTGCAATCGCTTCTTAGAAAAGCTGATATCGGAGAATGCCAGGTGCTAGTTCTGGAAGGAGCGTCATCTCCCGGCGTGACTGACGCCTTCATACGTACGCTCCTTCCTGGCTCCAGGGCATTCACAGCAAAGACGCACCTCGTCATGTACCCCGACCACGATCACGAAGCTGCCCGGCGCTATGCATCAAGACTGGCCCGGCAACTCAAGCAGGGCCTCCTTACATCTCCTTCCGTGAAGACCGGTGTTGAAAGTTTCGTACTGTTAGGAGGAAACCTGCACGCGGTCAAAACTAGCTTCCTCAAATGGTTCAGTTTAGGCTCCGTGGCGTTGAGTTTTGTCGCTTTGCTTGCATCCGAGGCGGGCCGGTCTCATCTGGCGGAGTCGGGTGGTTTCCTGACTCTGGTCTCATTCCTTTCCTGGCCTCTTCCTCCGTTGCTGGCGCCGGCGGTATACGTTCGCCTGACAGGGGGACATCTGATGCGCACCGGAGCCACCAGGGTGGCGACTATAATCCCGATACTGGTGCTGTTCTCCTGGTATCTTGCGGGAAAGCGTTTTGACAGAACCTCCGGCGACCTGCCATGGACCAGGAGGAAGGCGCAACGTCTCTCGGCCTCCTCAGATCCCCGACCGTTCGCCTGCTTGTTCCTGGGCGGTCTCGTGGTCGGAGCCGTTCTGTCACTTCCTTCGGGGGAGTCTCGTGTGTCTTCTGTGCCCCAGTACGTCCTCGCTTTGCTCGGGTTTCTGCTGTCTTTCTTCGTTTCCGCGTTCCGGCGGCGACAATCGGGGCTGGTTGAGGTAACGCTCGTTTGCATTGCATCCGTCCCTGCGGTGGTCCTTCCCGACACCCCCTGGGGGTGGATGGGACTCCAGCGTTACGTGGACAGTCTTGCCCGACCCGATCCGGCGGCGCTTATTCCTTTCCTGGTGGCATCGGCCGTTGCAGCTGAGGTACTTCGGACCCTCAAGTTAAGCCAGGGCAAGCACACGAAAAAGATCCCGAGGTACATCAGTATTCTGGCAAGCACGGCCATCGTAACCGCCCTCACCACGCTCGCCTGGATACTTCCGCGGCCTGTAACCGAAGAGAAGGTGCTGATGGAACGAGTGTTTTCTTTCCGGTGCCTGTACGAGACATCCGGGACCGGGCCCGTTCCCGACATCAGGGTGGACCCTGAGGTCGCACTGGTGCGATGGGATCCCCGCAGAGAGGATATCCGGCAATACGTCGACCAGGATGAACCAGCACTCGGTAGCCGGGTCCCGAAGAGTATCACTTCGTTCTACCCCATCTACGGAGAGCTCAGGGATTTCATGCACAGGTGGGCAGATCTTGATCTTTCGTACAGAGTCAAAGAGGTTTCCGGGGGTTCGGTCGTACTCGAAGTCATCCTGACCACGAATCTCTTGAGAATGCCCACGTTTTTGAAGGTGACCTTCGAAGACGTTTCGCTTCCATCGCTCGAAGCTACGAGCGCGCGGGAACTTCAGGTAGACGGCTCTGACTTCCTCGGAATCCTTGAAAAGGTCCCGTGTGAAGTGGGCAGAAGGACATCTTTCATTCGATGGCGCCCCTACGAGCCGGCGATAAAGTCAGTCTTCACGGTGTACATGCCCCCGGGGGCTACCGTCCGAGTAAGCGCTCAATCTGTCTATGCCGGAGAAGCCTATTCCATATCCAATCGAGATGCCTGTGACGACCCGTCCATCTCTTGGACGACCGTACTTTCTTCATGGGAGGAGACGCTGGAGATTCCGTAAGCTACGCATGTGGCGGTGCCCGAGCTCGTTACTTCGATGGTGCAGATTGTTCCCCGTTTGCTCTTGGCTGGTCCCCTCCTTCGTGCCACCAATCAAAGCCGGTCATCCATGAGGCTACCGGAAGTGTGCCGTGGTTTTTATCACTTCGATGTCGTCGAACTCAGCATGATCCTGAAGCACTCCCTCAGTACCGCGTCGTACTCGGGGTCTAAACTCTTCAGCTTCTCCCCTTTGATGAACCGTCTGAGAATTGTAACCTGTCCGTAGGCCTTGTGTAGCCCAACGAGCGTGCGAACACTTGGTATTGGAAGATCTAAGACGGCTCCTCCGAGAGCGGGAGGAAGACATCCCTTCGGCAGTGAAACGGTTGATCTACGAAGGGGTGGCCTTCGCCGTCCTCGCGTTCTAACCTGCCCCTTCCAGTTGGTATCATCGCCACCCGACTTAATACCGGGCGTGCATTTTATGTAAGTAGGAACCCCGGATGATGGCGGGGACGAGGACCAAGAAAGATCGGTTGATGTCTTATATAGAATTTTGTTGGTTTTGGCTTCCAAGGTGACATAAGTTAGAGGTTAAACAACGGCTAAAGTTACTTCCCGAGACGCGGTTGAGGGACCATATGTGTCGCCGGTTACATAAAAAGTGTCTTTTATGGTTGAAGAAGCTAAGGTTAGATAGCTGCTTGAACATCTTGGATAGAAGAAATATGTTCCTCCCGAAACACAAGAATTTACGCAAGCAGGATTCCAAGTAGTGTTAGACCCCGCGGTGCAACTACAATCACAAGTATAAGTGGCGGCTCCGTAATTGTCATCGGCGGTATCGCAAATTCCGTCTGGACCAGGCGGCCATTCCCCATAAGCATACTTATAATTATTGCTGCAACGTTGACAAGAAGCCGGAGGTGGAGGCGGCGAATATTCATAATCCCGCGCCCATCGGCAAGCATATTCCGGCCGAGTGCAAGTTAGACCGTAAGCTGTGGTTGAAGCAGGCGGAACCGTTCGGCTGCCGCCTAGTGATTTTGAACCGGTCCATCCGCCTGTAGTTGCACACGATGGCGAACCTGTTTCAATAATTGCTAATCTCCACGGACCTATCCATTGCGCATTGTTTAGCGGAGTGTATGAATCAGGATTAGGAGGAGAAGAGACGCAACCATTGGTCACGTTAGCGCTCCAAGAAATTGTGCTTTCCGTAATATTTCCGGGTTGTTGCGGCAGAGCTTGATGAGGAGTTGCTCGGGATGGTCGACATTGAGTTTATCAAGAAGAAGCACTTCGTTGAAGGCTGGTCAATCCGCAAGATAGCCAGGAACCTGGAGATGTCCAGGCAGTCTGTACGGAAAGCCTTGGCCAACAGTGAAGTCCCACGTTACAAACTCACGGAGCCAAGACCGTGTCCGGTGATGGATCCGTTCAGGGACGTCATCAGAGCATGGCTGGAAGCCGACAAGAAGGCCCCTCCGAAACAGCGGCACACAGCGAAACGTGTGTATGACAGGCTGGTTGAGGAGTACGGGTTCACCGGCGGGGAATCTACCGTCAGACGGTTCGTGCGCAGTCTCAGGGACTACGTGAAGTCTACATACCCCTGACGGCGAACTGGGGAGAACAGGCCCAACTCGACTGGGGTGAGGCCGTTGTGAAGATCGGCGGGGTCGAGAAAAGGGTGTACCTGTTCTGCCTCCGGATGCGGGCGAG
>DYEQ01000047.1 GCA_020725645.1 Candidatus Fermentithermobacillaceae bacterium
GATGCTTCCGATTCTGATCCTGATTCTCGGGCTTATACTGGGCCAGAAGATCTCGGAAGCTTTGAGGTCAGCTCTTACTATCGGTGTAGGATTCGTCGGTCTTAATCTCGTAATAGGCCTGCTCATAGGCGCGCTGGCCCCAGCTACGCAGGCTCTCATTGAGAGGACGGGCGTGAATCTCACCGCGATGGACGTGGGGTGGGGAGTAGCCGCGGCCATCGCCTTCGGTACAAGGGTAGGTGCTCTCATCGTCCCGCTTGCTTTCGGCATCAACATCCTGATGCTTCTGACCAGGACCACCAGGACGCTCAACGTGGACATCTGGAACTTCTGGCACTACGCGTTCACAGGGTCGCTCGTGACCATCATCACCGGCTCCATTCCTCTTGGGCTGGTCGCCGCAGCTATCCACGCCATCGTTGCTCTGAAGATCGCTGATTTGACCGGCCGCCAGGTGCAGGAGTTCTTCGAGCTGCCCGGAGTGGCCATCCCGCAGGGTTGGGCCATCACCTCGGTTCCAATCGTGCTGGTGATGAATAAGATCCTGGACAAGATCCCTGGAATCAACAAGATCAAGGCAGACCCCGAGACCGTGCAGAAGAAGCTCGGCGTTGTCGGGCAACCGATCTTCCTCGGTTTCATTCTCGGCGCCGTGTTCGGACTTTTAGCCGGATATGATATCACGAAACTGTTGCAGCTTTCCGTGAGCATGGCCGGTGTAATGCTTCTCGTGCCCAGGATCATCGCCATATTCATGGAGGGCCTGGTCCCCTTGTCCGAGTCAGCCAAGGCATTCCTTCAAAAGCGTTTTGGTGGACGGGAGTTTTACGTGGGACTCGACTCGGCGATTCTCATCGGCCATCCGGTGACCATCGCTGCCGGTATTCTGCTCATCCCGATTACGCTGGGGTTAGCTGCGGTCCTGCCAGGCAACGCTACGCTGCCTTTCGCAGACCTCGCGGCGACAGCTTTCTTCGTATGTATGGCCACCTTGTTTACCAAGGGTGACCTGTTCAGAACCACGGTCATAGGGGCCGTAATCATGATCGTCGTGCTTTACACTTCGTCGAGCCTTGCGCCGCTTATCACGGCGAACGCGGCCTCTATCGGCTACCAGATGCCAGAGGGCGCCACGACCATTACCGCTCTATCCGGCGGGAACTGGATAGCGTGGCTACTGGCGTCCGTAGCAAAGCTGCTTGCTAAGTAGGACTTTATCGGGGCAAGTGTCTGATTGATGACGTCGGCTGTGGGTGAAGGTCGGAGGGGAAAGTATCAACCTGCAAGTTGCGGCAAGATGACGTCGGCTGTCGCTGATAGCGAAGGGAAGAGCGTGGTAGACCTGCGAATCGAGGCGACCTACCGCGCAGGGGATGCGTCAGCTGTCGACGATGCCGTACGTCTCGTCAAGCGAAGTGCCCGGGCGAGCGAATCAGGGACATAGCCTGGGCGATTCCCGCCAGGCACCGTGTACGATCTGCGGGTTCCACCTGCGCGTTGCGGGCCTGGCGGGATGTTCGATCGGCCAGGCTCGGGCTGTGCGACAGGTAATAGCTGTAGTTACTGCACGGGCGATGCGATTAGTCCTCGGCAGGCTTGAAGTTTTTAAGACGATGTACAGGCTGTGAGGGGAGGAGGATTAGCGTGGTGTCTCTGGCGTCTCCGATGTCGGGCTCGCTCGAAGGCGTTCATATCGTCCCTTCCATTGCTGCGGCAGACCAAACCAGGCTGGCCGAAGTGGTGCTCGAACTCGAGGGGCGAGGGGCGGAGGCGCTGCATATCGACATCGAGGATGGCAATTTCGTGCCCAATATCACTTTCGGCCTCAAGACCGTAATGCACCTCAGGAGAGTGACACGCCTCCCTTTTTGCGTGCACCTGATGGTGACTAATCCCCTTAGGTACGTCGACGAACTCGCCCGGATCGGGGTCATGCGCATCGCTTTCCACATTGAATCGGCGCCGTACCCGCTTGAGGTACTGAACCGGATAAGGGATCATGGGGTGTCCTGCGGTGTCGCGTTCAACCCGTCCACCCCTGTCGAACCTGCCGGTTACGTCTTGGAGAAAGCTGACTATGTCCTCATCATGACAGCGGAGCCCGACGGTCGAGGGCAGGAGTTTATTCCTCACATGGTAGAGAAAGTCCGCCGAGTTTCAGAGATGTTGGCGAGGTTCCCAGCTTCTCCGTCGCAGGGGGCTCGGTACGTGATGGTTGACGGAGGCGTCGGATGGGACGAGGTCCCGCTAGTTGCCGGTGCTGGTGCGAAACACGCTGTGATGGGGAGGGCGATATTCGCAGGCGGCAACGTTGTTCTCCGTCCCCCGTCTGAGCATGCGGGGGGTTGACGGTTGACCGGCACCACTTCAAGTGAGCTCACAAAGGAGGTTTCGAAGCCCATCTTCGGCATCGTTCTTTTACCCCCCGGGCAAACTAGCTTACCGGAACCGAAACCGAACAAGGCGAAAGGAGGCAGGAGACTTTGCCGGAAAGAGGCAGACTTGCGCCGCACGAGATGCATGAGCTTCACGAGATCCTTGGGATGGAGACCAGCGGGTTGAAGAAGCTCGACGCCATGAAGGACGAGGTTACCGACGCTGAACTCAGGCGGGTCATGGACGAGTGTCTCTCCAAGAAGAGAGAACACATTCAGCAAGCAGTGAACCTTCTCAGGCAAACCGGGATCACCACTTAGGAAGGAGGACGCGTTGATGGGCGTAGCAGGAAGACCGGCAGGCAGGCTTGACGACGAGACCGTCGCCCACGATCTTTTGTCCGGGGTCAAAATGCTCTCCACGACCGCAGCGTCAGCCATGGGAGAGGCGGCAACTCCACAGGTGAAAGAGTTCTTTTCGAGCTGCCTGCGGGATGCGACGGAAGATCACGGGAGGATCATGCAGCTCATGATGTCCAGAGGTTGGTACCAGCCGTATGCCAGCCCCGAGCAGCAGCTGGCCAACGATGTGAGAAAAGCGGAGCAAGCCCTGGGTGGCGTCACCGAGACAAGAGAACCGGGCCGGACGTTTTAGGCGCCCGGTGCCCTGCGCCTCCCAGGAAGCCTGCGGTCACATAAACATAAAGAGAGCTGCGGGGATTCATCCTCGCAGCTTTGTTTGTGTGCGGGACACCCGTAACGGCGCCCCGGGGAAGGTACACGGCTGCTGAAAGGGCGGGTGACGGCTGGGCGGCATTACTCCTGCATTCCGAAGTCAGCCACCCTGCCGTCTTTCACCGTGAAGACCAGGTCCGCACCCTTTTTCATCTCCGGTGTGTGGGATACCACGATGACGGTCCGGTCCTGCCCGAGGTTACCTATGGCCTCGTTGATGAGTCGCTCCGACTCGGCGTCCACGGCGGCGGTCGGCTCGTCCAGAAACAGGACGGGGGCCCGTTTGAGAAGCGCTCTCGCCAGGCATATTCGCTGCTTCTGCCCTCCGGAGAGGTTTTTCCCGCGCTCCTCAAGGACGTGGTCGTAACCGCCCGGAAGACCGGATATGAAATCGTGGGCTTGAGCCGCCTTGGAAGCTCGAATGACGTCCTCCATTGTGGCGTGCGGGTTGCCCAACAGAATGTTCTCCTTCACGGTCCCCGGGAAGATCCACGGGTCCTGCGGCACAAGGGCTATCGCCCCCCTCAGGCGCCGGAGGGGAATCGAACGGATATCTCTGCCGAACAGGGTCACCCTGCCTTCCTGGGGGTCGTAGAACCGGAGGAGGATTCTGGCCAGCGTGCTCTTTCCAGAACCGCTGGGTCCCACGATCACGGCCTTGCGTCCCGCAGGTACCTCGAAGCTTACGCCTCGAAGCACCTGCTTTTCGGGGGAATACTGGAAAGATACTTCTTCGAACGACAGAGCCGCTGCATCCGGCTGTACGGACGTGATGGTCTCGCTGGCACCCGAACCCTCCGAGTAGTCCTCCTGAGGGGCTTCGAGTACATTGATGACCCTGTCCAGCCCCGCCAGGCTCTGGTGGAGGTTGGCCCATTCGCTTCCCAGATAAGCCAGGGGCCAGAGCACCACCGAGGACAGCTGCGCAAGGCCGACCGCTTCCCCCGGGGTGATCTTGCCCGCGAAGCTCATGAGGCCTGCCACCAGGAAGAGGAGGAGGGAGCTGATCTCCGCCGCCAGATTGCTGGCACTCTCCTGGGTGCCCAGGATCTTGCCTCTTCTGGTCCCCGTCCTGTATTGAAGGTTCGAAAGCTCTCCGAATCTCCGTGCCAGCGCCGCCTCCTTCTCCAGCGACTTGATGACCCCAAGGCCGGTAAATATCGCCGTCGCCCTTTCGGTAATTCTGGCCAGGTTGGCCTGGTATACGTCGCTGACTCTCTTCACCGGTCCCGCGAAGAGCGCCCCGGATAAACCGCAGAGCAGAGCCATGGCGAGGACCGTAAGGGCCATGGCCGGGCTGCCGGAAAAGAGGACCGTGAGGGATATGCCGAGTGAGATTACGTTGGCTACGATTTGCTGAAGCATGCCGAAAGCCTGTTTGGCGGACTCGACGTCGTTTGTGATGCACGAGACCACGTCGGAACTCGCCCGCGAGTCAAGATAGGGGCACGGTGCCCGGAGCATTCTTCCGAGAATCCTCGTTCTCAGGCGCGATGAGATGTCTTCGGAAAGGCGGCACAGAGCGTAACTGCCGAGGGACATGCCCAGCGCCATAACAAGGGCCATGAGGACGAATGCGCGGGCAGCCTGAGCTACCTGCGCCGGGTTTCCCGCCAACACCGCGTCGGTGAAGAGCTTGAGTGCCGCGGCCAACCCGGGGCCGTTGGCCACCCCGCCCAGAACCGAAAAGGCCACCGACGCGGCGAATAGGACAGACCGCGACCGGACGAGAGATAAGAGGAACCGCAGGGAACGTTTCGTTCCGGGGGAAACCCTGCTTGCCTGTCGGGCGGAACCGGTGTTTTTCAACGTTTCACCCCTCCTCGCGCC
>DYEQ01000048.1 GCA_020725645.1 Candidatus Fermentithermobacillaceae bacterium
CCCGTTCCATTTTAGCACCATCAACCCGCCATTGTGTTATCGCCGGCCTTATATCGCCCGCTTGATGTCTCCATGTTTGCGTGGACGATCCTGCACCGGGTGGAGTGGTCCCCGCGATCTGGATCGTCGTCAGAGGGCCGGTTCACGCGGCTTTAATCCTTGTGCAAAATTCGCGCAAAAATCCTTTTACATCAGAAGGGTTTCCCTGCCCAACGTCGAATAGGTCTGGTAGTGCAAACGATTGCACAGCAGCACATGGGTCTGCTGGGTAGTGGAGTTCGCGAGAAACGGTCCTGCCAACATGGCGAAAAACATTGCGAACGGCCCGGCAAGCATGGAGAACGGTCGGGTATGCATGAAAGGGTACGGTTTCCCGACGAACGGGCCTATAAAAGGGTCTTTAAGGGGTCTTTACATGCAAGCGTTTGCATAACCCTGAACCGGGAGGGGAGTTACTTGGCTGATGTGAGACTCGAGGGGATAACCAAGACCTTCGGTGAGGTGGTGGCCGTTCGGGATATGTCCCTGGACATAGCGGATGAGGAGTTTCTGGTGCTCGTTGGCCCTTCCGGGTCAGGTAAGTCGACCGTGTTGCGGGTCATCGCCGGCCTCGAAGTGCAAACTTCCGGGCACGTCTTCATCGGCGGGACACTGGTGGACGACATTCCGCCAAAGGGTCGAGACATCGCCATGGTCTTCCAGAACTATGCCCTGTATCCCCACATGAACGTCTACGAAAACATGGCCTTTGGCCTGAAACTCAACAAAGTCCCGCGAGATGAAATAGACCGGAGGGTCAAAGCTTGCGCCCAGATGCTCGGGATAGCCGACCTCCTCGGGAGAAGGCCACGGGAGCTTTCCGGCGGTCAGAGGCAGAGAGTGGCACTGGGACGAGCCATAGTGAGACAGCCGAGGGTCTTTCTCATGGATGAACCCCTTTCCAACCTCGACGCTAAACTCAGGGCTCAAATGAGGACGGAACTCCAAAAGCTCCAGAGAAGTTTGAGGACAACGACGGTGTACGTGACTCACGACCAGCTCGAAGCGATGACCATGGGTGACCGGATAGCGGTGCTCAAAGATGGTGTGCTTCAGCAGGTAGACACCCCCGACGTCCTGTACGGAAACCCGGTCAACATGTTCGTAGCCGGGTTCATCGGGTCGCCGGCCATGAACATGATTGAGGGACGGCTCGAACGAAGGGAGCAGGGGCTGGTGTTTGCCGACGGCGGTCTCACCCTTCCCGTACCGGACCGCCTGAAACAGATGATCTCCCCGAACATATCCCGGCTTCCCTATGAAGTTGTCCTGGGCGTAAGGCCGGAGGACTTGGTGGGGGAGCCCGCCTTCCAGGAAGCTCATCCTTCCTGGCTCGTCGATTGCCAGGTGGAAGTGGTGGAACCGATGGGTTCCGAGGTATACCTCCACCTCGTGGCGGGAACGGCGTCTTTGACGGCCCGCGTCGGTCCCCACGTCAATGTAAAAGACGGTATGACCTGGAGGGTCGCCGTTAACATGGAGAAGGTGCACCTGTTCGACGCAAAAACCGAGATGAACCTCGTCAAACGCTAGCGAGTC
>DYEQ01000049.1 GCA_020725645.1 Candidatus Fermentithermobacillaceae bacterium
GGGGAGGGGCTGGACTCGCTCCTGGGGCTTATCCTGACCTTCGGTCTCGGGTTCATTGTAGCTTACGTTGCCGGCGCCATGACGGCGGACGATGAAGGTCACGAAGGGGAGCACGACCGTGAATGAGGATTGGGCCGGTCTTACCATTGACGCAGTAATCCACGAGCGGGCACGGCTCTTGATCCTAACCTATCTGGCAAGCCAGGCGAAGGACAGGGTGCTCTTCAACGAGCTCAAGGAGAATCTGGAGCTCTCGGCAGGGAACCTCTCAGTTCAACTGAGGAACCTGGAAGCAGCTGGCTACATCCAGATCCACAAACGTATCAAAGGGAATAAGCCTGAGACGAGCGTCTCACTAACGGCAAAAGGCTACGAGGCTCTGAATTCCTATCTGGACCAGATGGAACGGATCATCCGTTCCGTAAAGAAACCCGGTGGTGGACCGGGCTCAGAGGGGGAGTCGTCGTGATTGAGGTGTCGCATCTATTCCATGACTACACCGGTAAGGGACAATACGCCGTAAGCGATGTATCCTTCACGATTTCAAAGGGTGAGATTTTCGGCTTCCTGGGCCCCAATGGAGCTGGCAAGAGCACGGTCCAGAACATCATGACCGGGCTCTTGAGATTACAGAAGGGCGAGGTCCTTTATGACGGAAAGTCGGTGAAAACGCTGGGGCCCGAATTCTTCAATCGCATCGGTGTATCCTTCGAGCATCCGAACGTTTACACGAAGCTGACCGGATTCGAGAACCTGTCGTATTATGCAAGACTCTTTGACGTACCGACCCAGGACCCCATGAAGCTCCTGGATATGGTAGGTCTGCGCGAAGATGCCCACAAGCGCGCCGGCGCATACTCAAAAGGTATGAAACAGCGCCTGGTGTTTGCCCGCGCTCTCATCAATAACCCGAGTATACTGTTCCTTGATGAGCCGACGGCGGGACTTGACCCCGCTACAGCCAGCCGCATCAAGGATATTATCCGGCAAAAGCAGCAGGAAGGGTGTACGGTATTTCTGACCACCCACAACATGTTCGTCGCCGATGAGCTTTGTGACCGGGTGGCCTTTTTGAACGAAGGACGCATCGTAGCGATGGATTCTCCCCGAAATCTCAAGCTGCGATATGGTGAAAGGTCCATCAAAGTGGAATACCGTGAAGGCGGAAAGGTGAAGAGCCAGCTGCTCTTCCTCGAAAAGGATTCGGATCGGGCGCTGCTCCATGACATCATCGATCACTACGATGTGCAGACCATCCACTCCCAGGAAGCTACCCTCGAGCACATCTTCATCAGTCTCACGGGGAGGGAGCTCGTGTGATGAGGCGCTTTTTCGGGCTCTTCAAGCAAGACCTCACGCTGGCGTTGCGTAATACGCTGATGCCGGTCCTGATTTTCCTCATTTTGGTGATGGCAGTAATGGTGAGGTTTGTCTTGCCGAAAGAGTGGAAGCCGGTTGAGACTTACTACTTTGTGGACCGGACAGAAGATGGATTGTATGAGTGGCTCTTGAGACAAAGCGGTATCGGCGCACACCAGTTTCTCTCCGATGAAGGGGCGCTCCGGAGCGCTGTCGGCGAAAAGGGGAACAGCATTGGTGTGCTCTTTGCGGGTCCTACCACGCACCCGGAGATAACTATCATGCATTCTGAGCGGGTAAGCGCCCAGGGCCTGAACATCCTCAAGGCCACCTTGAATGCCATTGTGGAGCGTGCCACGGAAGGCACGCAGATTAACGAAGGTATGGAGCAGCCTTCGAACGTGAAGTTTCTGCGCCCGCAAGCTCGGCCTGTAGCTCCCAACTTGACTTCAGTCCCCGGGTTGCTTGCCTTCGAGGTTCTCGTGCTCGGATTCACGTTCGTTGCCGTGTTCATCTTCCAGGAAAGAAGCGAGGGTACCATCAGGGCATATAGGGTGAGCCCTGGGGGCACAGGTGCCTACATTCTATCCAAGACTTTGGTCTTCATAGTGCTAGGCACTCTTTACGGCTGCGGACTGGTCCTGTCGACGATGGGGCTATCGGTGAATTACGGAGTCTTAGTCCCCTTGACGGCGCTGGGAGTAGGCCTCTACACGTTAATCGGCATCTCCGTGGCATCGTTTTTCAAAGACCTTTCGGAATGGTTTTTGCCGGGAGTGCTCCTACTGATGCTAAATATGATGCCTGTTGTCTCGCTCCTGTTTCCAACGTTTTCGCCCCGATGGCTGACTTATATACCATCTTATCCAGTGACGTTCGCTTTAAGTGAGGTTCTCTTCCCTTCCGGGAAACCGCTTCTTCCGCTGGTGGGGGTGCTTGGGGGCGAGACCGTTGCCGCTTATGTGATTTGCGTGTTCCTGACTGAAAGGAACCTGATGAAGGAGGGCAGGTCATGACTGTGCCACGGGGCATTTCCGTGAGGCGGGTTCTTTCGCTGATGCGGCAGGATTTCACCACGGCCTTACGTGACAACATCATGGTCTATATCATCATCGCTCCGCTGCTTATGGCATTCGCCTTGAGGTTGCTGATACCGGCTGCGGAAAGCTCCCGTCTGGTCTTTGCGGTTGATAATAGCATGAGTCCGGACGTGGTCGAGAAGATCCGCGAATACGGTGACGTAGAGCTGTACGATCGGGCCGGGGTAATCTCCCGCGTTGAGCGCCTTGACGCTGCCGTGGGCGTGCTGAGTGACACCGGCAGGCTTTACTTCCTGTTCGAAGGCAACGAGCCCCGGCCACTAATCCAGGCATATCAGGTCATCCTCGAGGACATCAACCGGGGAGACGCTGTCGCCGACTACGACGACGTGAATCTGGGTCCAGGCCGGTCCATCACATACGATCTCATCGCGCTCGGACTAATAATGGGGACGGTGTTCTTCGCCGGCGTCATCTCAGGATTCAATATCGTAGATGAAAGGGATACTCGGGCTATCCATGCACTTTCGGTGTCTCCCGTCCGGATCAGGGAATATGCAGCAGCGCGCGGTACGTTCGCGACGGTGCTGGCCGCAATAGTAGCAGCTTCCGCAAGCCGTGTCATGGTAGGGCCGTCAATAGATCTGTTGCGGCTTCTGGCGTTAGTGATCCTGTCCGCGCCGCTGATGGCGTTGGTCAGCCTACTCATCGGTCTCTTCAGTCACAACCAGATCACCGCCATAGCTATTCTCAAGATAGCTATGCCCGTTTACGTGGCATTACCTTTGGGAACTATCTATGTCCCGCAGAAGCTTCAGTTTCTGTTCTATATCTTGCCAAGCTACTGGCAGTTCGAGGCGTTGAAGGCGCTTTATGCTCCATCTCTGATGGCCCATGGCTTTTGGTTTTCTGGGCTCATGACCTTCGTCACGGGTGGGTTGTATCTGTTGATGGCAGCGAACGCATTTAGAAGACGCGTCGGGTTGCGGTGATAGGACCAGCATCCCAGTCAATACTCATGGAAGGGGGGATCCGGGATGGCATGGTACTGGTGGGTTTTGATTGCCGTAGCACTGGCTGCTATTGGGTACGTCAAGGTGAGAGTATTTGCCCAGATCATGCGCCGCGGTAAGGGCAATGACAAGGACGAAGAGATGTAACTCGGTTGCGTCGGTTTGCCGGTATGGGGGTCCAGAGTAGCAAGGGCAATGAAAGGAAGAAGCGATGTAACGCTGTTGCCGGCACCGGAGGGGTGGTCTCCTACATCGTACCGGAAGTTCGCCGCAACCCGGTCGCGGTCACCGGTTTCTCGAGTTTGCCGCGTTTCTCTTGACGCTTCTGGGTGACTTCGCTGGCCAGGCCGAATATGCCCTGGCGGCCCGTTTATTCGTATCATCCCGTGGGAACCCGGTATTCGAACGGCGCCTCATTGATTCCAGATTGCGCTGTAAGTATAGCCCCCACTTGGCAGCGAGTAGTCCCGCGGGACTTCCGTGAAGGACCTCACGGTCCAGCCGACCCCTTCGATTCTGAGGCACTCCAGCAAGTAAGTTTTTTCCTTCCCGGGGGTATCTCCTATCATGACCAGCTGGAACGCCTTGATCTCGCCTCCCTTCTTCAGACCTACCGCCGGGTAGTATGATAGACGTTTATCCGCGAAGGAAAGCGCCAGTTTCAGTATTTCTTTCTGTGCCGTTTCGCTCAGTTTGAAGTAATAGTGGTTGGGGTCGGGAGGAGTCTCAGACGGCCTGACCTTTGAGTGGTCATCGGAAAACAGTTCGGGCCGGGGATCGAGGTATCTCCGGCGAAGTTCTGGGGTAAAGACTCCGTTATCAATCGCCCCGGCGTCCCACGTTACGTCCACGGGTATCCAGCGCCCATCCACAAAGACTTCATTCCAGGCGTGATTTCCGTGGGACAGGAGGTCTTCCGGGAGGTTTTGCAGCAGGTCAGCCCAGGTCTGATTCCACTGTCTAGCCCATCCGTGCACCACCCTCGCGGGGATCCCCGACGCGCGGAGGAGAGCTGCGGTAAGGGACGAGTATCCCGAGCATACGCCGGACTTGCGCCTCAAGACGCTGAGAGCATCCTGGGGTTTCTCAACGGGCAATGCCATGGAGTCCTCTACGTCGTATTGGATGTTGCTGGCCACCCAGTCATGAATGGCAACGAGCTTCTCGCGGTCGCTCTGAAGTCCGCTGGTTATCTCATTGGCTAAAGCGATGATATCGGCGTGGCCTGACTGTATGCCGAGGGATGGCATGAGGTCGGCAGCTACGGTCGTGGAGGGATCATACTTCCCATACCACGGACTCGTGATCTTGACCATGTACTGCTGGGCGTCCCATTCGGCGGCGAGGCCCATCTGTTTCATCACAAACCCGAGGGGAACCATGATTCGCCCATTTACCGCCGCCGGAGCTACGTCGAGAACGACTGTTTCTTCGAGCTTCCAGTCAGCCCCCTCGTCAGCTTGTCTCCATATCCACACGCGGTAGGTACCGGGCGACAGGGCCATCTGCCGCCGGTCGGCAAAGAACAGGTATGCAGTCTGCCTTTCCTGATCCCACTGTGCATGGACTCCGAAGTATTTCGCTAGCACCCCGAGGGGCACGAGCACGCGCTGGCTGACGACGATCGGAGGGACGTCAGTTTGAAGGATGGCCCCATCCACCCAGAGTCTCGGAGCATCCTGCGCCTGTACGGCCTGGGGGAGGAGAATCTGAGGGAGAAGGAGAGATGAGATCAATAAAGCGGCGCAGATGAGCTTGAGTTGTGGATTCGTGCTCCGCCTACCGAACGGGCGCGCGAGCTGCGCCCGCCTGCGGACTCTCCTGTGAGTGTGAGCTCTATTCATCTGATTCACCCCGCCTACTTTTTCTACTACCAAGACATCGCTGAAGGTCCGGTACTGACACGAGTACGCGTCGTTCTATGTCGCGAGACCAGCCTGCGTGGCCTTTAATCTCGTCGTTCTACTCCACCGGCAACCGTCGTTCTGCGTCGCGATATCAGAACGTTGGGAAGACACCTACTCGTACTATTACAGTCAGTGCACAAATGCTTCAACACTAAAGGATCGAGAATATCGTTGCGCCTTTTGATACATCGCGCCTTTTGATACGTCCGTAACGAACAGGTGCATCGATGGTGAAAGTAGTATTAGAGTGTCGTTGGCGATAGTCACCTCTAAGCTGACCGCAGTTTCGTGTGGGAAGGAGCTGATACCTTGAAAGTCTTCATATCCTGCGATTTGGA
>DYEQ01000009.1 GCA_020725645.1 Candidatus Fermentithermobacillaceae bacterium
ACCAGGGGCGAGCTTGCCGCAGCAGGGTCCCAGCCCAGCTTGCTGAGGATGAACGGGATCGCCACGCCTATGATGCACGAGGCCAGAACGACCAGCACCATGCTGATTCCCGCGACCATACCTACTTGAGCGCTTACGCGGAGGGCGGCGACTCCCCAGACGATTGCGCCCATGGTAGCCCCCAGAGCCAGGGCGAGCGCGACTTCTCGCAGCACAACCCGGGCCCAGTCCCTCGCTTTGACATCGCCGGTGGCAAGAGCTCTCACCATCAGCGTTGCCGACTGGGCCCCTGCGTTTCCCGCGCTATCGATGAGGAGAGGGAGGAAAAACACGAGGGGGACCATCTTAGCTATGGTGCCTTCGAACCGGGATATTATGTTGCCGGAAAGGAGGTAAACGAGGACCAACCCCAGAAGCCAGGTCACACGGTTCTTGTAAAGAAGCCGGACCGTGGCTTCCTTCAGCGAGACCTTCAACGGGGAGATGCCCGCTCCCTTGTGGAAGTCTTCGGTGGTTTCTTCCTGTGCCACTTCCAAAACGTCGTCGGCCGTAACTATTCCTACCAAAACGCCCTGGGAGTCGACGACCGGCAGCGCCAGAAGGTCGTATCGTTCCATGATCTTCGCCGCCTTCTCCCGGTCCTCGAAGGCGCTGATGCTGATGGCGGGAGACCGCATTATCCCGCGTACTTTCTCCCCGGGCTGGCTCAGCACGATTTGCCTCAAGGACACCGCCCCCACCAGGCGGGAGGCGGCATCGGTGACATACAACACGTTGATGGTTTCGCGGCTCTGCGCCGTACGCCTGATTTCTTCCATGGCCTGGCTTACCGTCCAGTCCGGGCGCAGTGAGACGTAGTCCGGCGTCATGAGACGCCCGACGCTTTCCTCCGGGTACCCCAAAAGTTCTCTGGCCTCTTTCAGCTCCTCGGGATCCAGCAGGGTCAAAAGCTTTTGGGTGACTTCAGCCGGGAGCTCCGAAAGAAGAGCAGTCCGGTCGTCGGGCGCCAGGTTTTTTATAAGGCCGCGGGTCTCCTCATCGGTAAGCTCTTTGAGGAGTGCGTCCTGGTCCGCGGTTTCAAGATAGGCGAATACCTCCGCCCCCAAGGTCCGGGGAAGGCATCTGAAGAGGAGCATCCTCTCGGGCTTCTCCAAATCCGAGAGGAGGTCGGCGATATCGGCCACGGGTCGTTTGGTTAATAGATCCTTGAGACTCGACCAGTCCCTTTTAGCGATCAACTCCCTGATTTCGCCGAGCGGGTCTTGTTGAATCTTCCTTTTGTTTACCTTGTTCACCGACCTTCACCTCCCGTTTTCGCCCGGGTCTCATCTCGTACCCGTTAACACTTCTTGCTCACCATATGAGAGTTCCGGACATATCTGTACCGTCACAGATTTGCATGGATCTGCGGCGCTCCTCAAATACCCAGGTACCAGCTGGCTAACTTGAAATATATGAAAACGCCCAGGATGTCGGCTATCGATGTGATAAGAGGTGAACTGGACGCCGCAGGGTCGACACCCAACCTGCCCAGGAGCATAGGCACGGTGATTCCTATGAGGCTCGAAATCGTGACGATGACCACTCCGCTCAGGGCAACCACCAAGCCTACGGAATTGCCACCCTGGAGGATGCTGGGTCCCAGTACGGCGAGTCCCACGGTCAAACCGAGCAGAAGGGATATGCCCAGTTCCTTCAAAACCAGGACAAACCAATCCCTGTACTCCGCGTCCCCGGTAGCCAGGTCTCGGATGACCAGTGTAGCGGATTGGGCACCTGCGTTGCCACCGCAGCCGATCAAAAGCGGAAGGAAGAAGACCAGCGCCAAAACTCTCGAAATCGCGTGCTCAAACCTGGATATGATTCCAGCTGCCATGAGGTCGACGAATATGAGGCTGACGAGCCATCCTATCCGGTTTTTAAAGAGCATCGAAAGCCCGGCGTTGCCGAAGCTCACCCTCAAAGGATTCACGCCTGCTCCTTTGTGAAAGTCCTCGGTCGCTTCTTCGCTGGCCAGCTCGAGGATGTCGTCGCCTGTCACGATTCCCACGAGGACGCCGTCGGAGTCTACGACGGGGAGCACGAACAGCCCATGTCGTTCCATCGTTCTCGACGCCTCTTCCCGGTCAGCGAAAGCGGACAAACTCACGACGGGAGTAGTCATGATTTCGGCTACAACTTGGCTCGGTTCTGCCAGGACGAGCTCGCGCAACGATACAACACCTAAAAGATGCCAGTCCCGGTCGGTGACATATGCCACGTTAATGGTCTCGCGGTCTTGACCCATCTTGCGTATGTGCTCCATGGCTGTCTGGACAGTCCAATCCGGGCGAATGGCCACGTAATCCGGGGTCATCAACCGCCCGACGCTTTCCTCGGGATACCCCAAAAGCTCCCGAGCTTCCTCAAGATCCTCGGGGCTGAGCAGGTTAAGGAGCTTTTGGGTGACGCGACCCGGGAGTTCCTCCAGAAGGGCTGTCCTGTCGTCGGGACGGAGGCTGGCCATCAGATGACGGGTCTCCTCGTCGGTGAGTTCCGTGAGGAGGTTCTTCTGAACCATCGAATCAAACTCGGAAAACACGTCTGCCGCAATGTCCCTGGGCAGCAAGCGGAAGAGCAGTACCCTGGACTGCTTGTCGAGCTCGGTGAGAAGGTCAGCTATGTCCGGTACTCGCCATCGAGCTATTTTGTCTCGAAGGCGGGACCAGTTCCTATTTTCGATGAGCTCCTGGATTTCGGGTATGTCGAATCCGGTCACGACCCACCCCTCCTCAGCAACAGGATACCCCTTCGTTGGACTTAATGGTCCTTTCACCGGGATTACGTTTTGAAGTTCTAAGGTGGTCCGCGCGCTGGGCCCTCGCCCTCAGCGGCATCCAGGGCGCTCACCCAGGGAAGAGGCCTTGGGGGCCACCGTTGAGGATCAAAACGAGGATAGCAGAAAGGAGACGTCGAGAGAAGACTGAACAAGCATAAAAAAAGAGGTCGAATCTTTCGGCGGCCTATGTCCTTACAGGTGGATTGGCCGGTGTGGCTTACGGTATAGAGGCGATTCCGCAACAGTGGCTGAACGGCATAGCGAAGGCGAAGGAGGTACGGGAGCTCGCCGAGCGTTTTGCTCTCGCGGTGAGGAAGGTGTACGAGGGAAGGCGGTAGGTGCTCTAACTCTATACCCTATGCAGCCTGTCGCGATATTGTTCAACGGCTGGTCCGCGAGCTACCGAAGGCCGCTTCGGAGGAGTTTCTCTACAATCAGCTTATCCGCCGGGGCGAAGCGGTATCGAGGTAGATCGGGGATTTTCACCCAACGGGATGGCGGGTTTTCCGCCTGGCTTGCTCTCGCTACCTCCGGGACGGGATCATCCATGGGTTGAGCCTGGCTGTGCGGTTTTCGTAGCACGCCTTTTGTGCTTGTCGCAGGTTCTCCGCCATTCCCTGACTTTGTGTCCACAGGCCGGCAGCGATAGGCGAGGAGAAGAACGGGACCGTGGGCATAGACGTGATAGACTACCCGGAAGATGTCCTCGATCTCCACGTCTAGCCCTAATTCCTCCCGGAGTTCCCTGGCCAAACACTCCTCGGGACTTTCCCCCCGCTCGAGCTTTCCTCCGGGAAACTCCCATAGTCCCTCAAGAGCACCTGCCGTCCTCCGCGCGACCAAGACGGCATCGTCTTTGTGAATGACGCCTGCTGTAACGATGAGCGGGTAACCATTCTGCCTAGACCCGGTCAAACGTCCCTCATCCTTCCGGATTTCCAACCCAAGTCCAGCTGTCTTGAATTTACCCGGTACTCACCCAATCTACGCAGGCCAGGTTTCGCTCGGGAAAAGCTCTTCCTTCGATTTACGGCCTCGCATTACGCCTTCGGTAGCGGGAATCCCGACCGGGAGCAGGCACACCACGCTGACGGAATCGGGGATGCCTAGAATCTCTTTGACTTTTGCTTCCGAGAAAGCGCCGATCCAGCAGGTCCCGAGTCCTTCCGCCCGAGCTGCCAAGGTCATGTGGTCCATGGCGATAGCTACGTCTACGAAAGCGTAGCGACGCTGGGGATTCGTGGCGCATCCCACGATGACGACGGCGGCATCACCGACGAAGGATTGGTTATTGCAGGCCTGAGCCAGCTCGCGCCTGCGCTTTTCGTCTTTGACTACGATGAACTTATACTCCTGGCGGTTCGCCGCCGACGGAGCGAGTCTTGCTGCCTCGAGAACCTTGGCCAGAGATTCCTCGGGTACAGGCTCATTTTTGTATGCCCTTATGGATCTCCTTGTTCGGATAGCTTCGAAGACGTCCATGGAACTCACTCCTCCTTCTCCTGAATCGTACTCCTAAATCGTGGACGACCGGTCAAAGAGCGCACCCACGGCGACCGCCCGGCGCTCGTCCCCGGACGCGGTGATGGCGCTTTGCAATGACCTCCGGGGGAAGTTCTGGATCGCGCCGGCCAGTTCCTCCTCGCTTTCCGGAAAGAGCTCGCGCACGGGAAGAAGCACGAGTGCCGGAGAATGCTAAGTCATGGTCAACCGGATGGTGGTTTGAGGAAGGTTTGAGTCTTGGGCCGTTGAATACGGGCGACAAATGACAGTGCGAGAGTTTTTGCGGTACCAGGACGTGTCCTGATCGTTGGCGAAACTTAGCGCAGCTCGAAAGCGGCCGGGGCAGAATCGAGACTGTACGACCCGACTCCACCGGAGGCACGAAGGCGTGGGTTGAAACTGACCGGACAGGCGAGGTGATTTGGATTGCCGGGCAAGCACCGCCGGCGAGACGACAAGTTTACCGTGAGAAGCATGTCCCCGTCCTATAGTGGCCTTTCCAGGGATGTTCTTATGGAGAGGGCCGAACGAGCCTGGAAACTGGCGTCTCCTTGCGTGCTTTGCGGGCGCAAGTGTCTCGTTGAACGGGCCGAAGACCCCGGAGAAGACAGCGGAAGAGGTCGGAAAGGGGTGCTTGGAGACGAGTCTTCGGCTGGACGAGAGGGCGACATCCCTGAAAGAACTGAAAGAAGACGCCGGGTCGGCGTATGCAAGACCGGAAGGAGGGCGGTGGTATCAAGTTACGGTCCTCACTTTGGAGAAGAGCCTCCCATAACCGGCTGGCGAGGGTCGGGAACCATCTTCTTTTCTTACTGCAATCTCAGGTGCATCTTCTGCCAGAACTATGAGATAGCCCACCTGGGCGAGGGAAGGGAAGTTCGAGACGAGGAACTCGCCGCTATCATGCTGGAACTCCAGGAAATGGGTTGTCATAACATCAACCTCGTTTCGCCGACTCATGTCGTCCCGCAAATCCTTTCCGGCCTGGCCATTGCAGTCGAGGAAGGATTGAGAATTCCTCTTGTATACAACACCGGGGGTTATGATACCGTCGAGACCCTTAAGCTGCTCGACGGAATAGTGGATATCTACATGCCGGATATGAAGTACGGCACCCGCGAAGCTGCGGAAAAATACTCTCTGGCGCCTGACTACCCCGAGGTGAACTTCGCCGCGGTCAAAGAGATGCACCGGCAGGTGGGAGACCTGGTCACGGATGAAAGGGGTATCGCCGTGCGAGGCCTTCTCGTAAGGCACTTGGTTCTTCCGGGTAATCTCGCGGGTACCGAGATCATAATGAAGTTCATCGCGGACGAAATGAGTAAAGATACTTACGTGAACATCATGGACCAGTACAGGCCGTACTACAAAGCTGTAGGTGACCCCGTGTTGGGGCGCCGCATAACGAGGGAGGAATACCAGGGGGCGCTCAGGATCGCTCGGGAAGCGGGATTGACCCGAGTAATGCAATTCGGCGAGTGACCGGTTCGCCGACTGGTCGGACCAACCGGGCCATGAGAGTCTGGCCGTGGCGACCGGCCCTCGCATTGCACGATTATGCTCCTGGTACGCCGGTACCGAGCCGGCTTACCTTAATTGGTCTCCCTGCGCACCGCTACGTAAATCCGGTCATTCGGTGAAAACCGGTCGTCGAGCACCACTTCAATGGTAGATGAAAAGCGCATCCCCCTATCCATAATTGGGGCGAGCCGTTCAGCGATGGTCGCCCGGATGTATCCGATATGAGCTCCCATCAAGTCCCTCACCGAGATGGCGTTGGGGTCGTAAGGGTTGGCGGGTTCCCTCACGAGGAATGCCGGTTGTCCCGCCTTCAAGCGTTTCAGAACCAGGGGATCACCGTGGTGCGGGCCCACCACTCTGGTTATGAACCGGGGGGCTTCTTCGTAAAACTTGTACACCTTAGAGAAGTCGGCACCGAGCGCTGCTCCAAAGGGGAGGCCCAAACGGTGCTCGGGCTTGAAGGCGGCGAACATGGCCTCGGCCAGGGCGTTGAGAAGTCTCTCCCTGGGAACGAAGTCACAGCAGATCTGGACAAACGAATTGTGCCATTCTTTCACCCCCGCGAGCACCTGAACGCCTGCCAGAAGCGCCCCGTACCTGATCAAAGATACTCCCTGCAGCACACGGCAAAGGTCCACCAAGATGCTGGAGGAGACTTCTTCGCCCGGGCAAAACGCGAGGTGCCCGACCTCGTTCGACGGAGGTGAACTGGCTCGAGTCTTCAAGGAAGAGGTGCCGGGAAGCCCCGAGCTCAAGGCATTCCTCGAAGTGGCCATGATGGGTTTGTCCGGAGCGGTGGGGAAAGGGCAGGCCCCCGCCGAAGTGCTGGTCAGCAGCTGGGTGCTATTGGGTATGGCTGTGGTGTTCTTCGCCCTCGGTGCTTACAGCTTGGGACGACGGCAGGCCTGACCTTGCTCAAGTAAACCTTGGCCGGGGTCCGCAGGCGCGCGGATAGTCTGGGACGGCGGCGAGTCTTATTCGACCGCAAGTCCCTGAGGCGGAGGCGCCATTGCGGCGAATCCCGTCTCGGGACTCACCAAATCAAAGCCGCCACTTTTCCCTGATGCGCTCCCGCACCTCTTCGAGCTTCTTGCTGAGGTCGTCGCTGATTTCCTCGAACTTATCGCTCAAGGACTCCACCTGATTCTCGAGCTCCTCGATCTCGTTTTCCAGCTCCTCGATCTCGTTCTCAAGCTCCTCCAGCTTGTTCTCCCAGTCCTCCTCCATCTGCTCGAGAGCTTCGTCTATCTCTTCCTCCAGCTCATCGGCGGATTCATCGAGAGAACCTTGCTGCAAGCGGCGGCGGATTCTCTCATTCAGCTCCTCCTCGAGCTTGGTCAGGGACTCATTAAGTTGGGCCTTGAGATCCTCTTTCGTCTGCTGGAAGCCTTTGATCTTGTCGAGGATCCTCCGAACCTCCGCGTGATTTGACCCTACGTCCACGGCTACCCCTCCCGAACCACGAGTGCCGGTGGTGATGACGACGGATCTCCGGCGCAGCTCTTCCGGTTGCCGCAGCAATCCAAGGAACACTCCCACCGCGAAGCCGACCTGCGCCAGCGTTGGTTCATCCGGAAGAGATGGGAGCAGCTCCTCGATGTTTTCGTAACCCGGCTCCGTCTTAAGCAGCGCCAGACACTTTCCGTACATCTCCGCTGCTTGTTTTTCGATGCCCTGATACATGCCGGTAAGCAAGCTGTTTTCTACCATGCTCTTAAGGGATAGAAGAACGGATCTGACCTGCGATACTTTATCCATACCCGATGACCTCCTCATGGCCTACCTTACTCTTCTCCGAGGATTTTCGACGCCATCCTCCTTCCGACGCTCGAACGCCACTTTACAAGCCCGGGGTCGACCTTCAGGAGTTCGGACACCTCCTCTACGCTGTATTCCAGGGCATACCGGAGGAACAGGACCTGAAGGTACTTCTTCGGCAGTCTCCTGGTGAGAGCCGAAACCAGGGCAGAAGCCTCCGCCCGGTCAGCCGGGGAGGGGTCCGGATGCCTTTCGGGGAGCGTTAGAAGCTTCGAAGATCTTTCCTCGACGGCGTGGCGGGCGACGGTCTTCGCCTCATTCGCCGCTATAGCTCTCAGCCAGTACTTGAACTTGGCCTTATCCGAAAGCTGCTCCAAGCACGCATACGCACGTAAGAACGTCGTCTGGACCACGTCTTCCACCTCGGGAGAGTCTCCCAGTATGGCCCTGACGACCTGCTCCACGGCGCGGAAGTGCCGGATCATCAGCTCTTCGAAGGCAAGCTTGCCGGTCTCGATGGCGTCGTCGAGCTGCATTGACCGGGGATCCCCGGCGGACCGGGGGAGTTCCTTGGAAGAAACCGCCGCCTTTCTGGACTCCTTGCCCGCGAGGACCAGTTTGACCAGCTCTTCATCGGAGAGGAGTTTTTTGATTACCCGTCACCTTCCTCGATTATATAGACTCTGCGGGGCCTTTGCCGGTTAGGTGCCGTCGCTATTCAAAAGCAAGATGGCAAGAGCTCTCATCCGGCGAGATGTTCAATACCTTGCAGGAGAAAGAGATCTTGCGCAAGAACAGACGATTCGAGATTTCCGGAATCACATCCGTCGGGAACGGTAAGCTGGTTACGGCGGTTGGGAGGTGTACATAGTGTCTGAAATCCTCGGAGTTGTGGGTCTGGGGACCATGGGCCAGGGTATCGCCGAAGTGGCGGCCAGGGCCGGATACAGGGTGATCGTGCTGGACAGGGACGAAAGTTTCGTACAGCGAGGTCTATCCGCCATTAAGAAGAGCCTCGCTCGTTCGGTGGAGAAGGGCAGGATTACCCAGGAAGAAATGGACCAAGCACTGGGGCGTTTGGTTCCGGGTAAAGGGTGGGCGGATCTCGGCCAGGCGGACATAGTCATCGAGGCCGTCTTCGAAGATATGGCCGTAAAAAAGGAAGTCCTTCGCGAACTGGGCAAATACGTTTCCACCGGCGCGCTACTCGGTTCAAATACCTCGGCGTTGAGCATCACGGAGATGGCTTCGGCGGTGCCTAACCCCGGACGCTTCATAGGGATTCATTTCTTTAACCCCGTTCCCATCATGAAACTGGTGGAGATCGTGAAGGGGAAAGCGACGGACGCCCGAACGGTGGAAAGGGCCTTTGACTTCGCCGGCAAACTTGGAAAAGAAGCGGTCCTGGTGGCCGAGTCGCCCGGGTTCATCGTCAACCGCATACTGTGCCCCATGATGAACGAAGCTGCTTACCTGGTTTACGAGGATGTAGCTTCGGCTGAAGACGTGGACAAAGCCATGAAACTCGGTGCAAACCACCCCATCGGACCTCTCGCTCTGGCCGATTTAGTGGGGATAGACGTCCTTTACTCCATCATGCAGACCCTGGAGAAGAATCTCGGGCCCAAGTACAAACCGTGTCCCCTTCTTGAGCAGATGGTGAATGAGGGAAGACTTGGGAGGAAGACTGGTCGGGGGTTTTTCCAGTACTGAGTGCCCCAAGCGGATAGCTGGCAGCCCGGAGTAACTCGTTGTTACTGGTTGAACGGTGGGACGGACCACGGAACCTGGGCACGGACGTATTTCGAGACCACCTGAAGTTCCTGTTCGGCCTCCTCAAGAGAGAGAGGCTCGCCGTCCAGCAAATAACGTTGCACTTTCTCGAGGGCTTGGCAGGTAAGAGGCGAATGCCCCAATGCGAAAACAGCTGGGATTATCTCTCTCTTATCAAGAATGTAGTCGCCCGTTCTGTCCCAGACCAGGAGACGAAGTTCGTAGAGGATGGTGTTCACGGTTGCATCGACTGTACGGTACTCCTGTGGTCGCTGGTCGATCAGGGTCCTGAGCCAAGGATAGAAGACCCTCGCGTATGCTATGAAATCTTCGCGAGTAGGATCGGGTACCCGGGTCAAGTCGTGCGTACCCCGGATAAGCACCCCCTGCCGTTTGAGGCGGAGGATCTCGGGAACCAGCTCTTCAGTGGGATCGTAAGGGGGGACGAGTTTATCCTCCCTGACCACGATTGCCCCGAAATCCTTCAGCTCGTATGTGCTACGTACCTTTTTGCGGAGGCTCTCGACGGCGTTTTCATCGGAACTTGTGCAGCTTGATTTGACAACCGGCAAGGTATCGATGTCCGAGCGTCCTGGACGATAGCTGCCCCCTGCCAACGAGCCGATAACGTACACAGCAGCAGCTTCCCTCCGAGGAGCTTTGCAACGTCTTCCGCGAATGCTCGCGCGATAGCCCATGCCCGTTCGGCCGTGATCATACCCGCAGCTCCTTCCATTTGCCCTGTTTGAACCTGATGGCGTAGAGCGTCGATCTTACCACCCAGTCCATCAACATAGCGATCCACGCTGCTTCCAACCCCATATGGAAGACGTCCATCAGGAGGTAAGTCAATCCGAGGCGGACGATCCACATGCCGGCCACGGTGACGTACACGGCTATCCTCGTATCGCCCGCCCCTCTGAGCGCGCCGGGAATCACGAATCCGAGGGCTTCCGGAATCTGCGTGAAAGCTACTATCCGCAGAAGCGGAACGGCCAGGGCGATGGTCTCAGCATCATCCGTGAAGATTTTGAGGAAAGCCTGGGGAAAGGTGAAGAAGAGGACCCCCATCGAACCCATGGTTAGGACGCCGAGCTTCATGGCTTCTCTGGCGGAAGCTTCGGATCTGTCTGGCCGGCCGGCGCCCAGGTTCTGTCCGACCAGGGCCGTCGCTGCGGTAGCGAACCCCATGCCAGGCATATACGAGAAAGACTCCACGTTCAAGCTCAGCGAATGAGCTGCATAAGGAACGGTTCCGAGCCCCGCCACCTGCCGGGAGTACATCATTTGACCTGATGAGGTCAGGACCCGCTCGAGTGCCGCGGGGAGCCCCACGTTGATAAGCCTGCCGAAGAGCGCCCGGTCGAAGGGCAAAAGTTTCCTCCAGTTCACGTGGAGTTTGCCCTGGGACGACGAGAGAACTCCCAGGACCAAAACTGCGGCCAAAATCCGGGATATCGAGGTGGATATACCCGCGCCCATGACCTCCAGCCTGGGAAACCCTAGATATCCGAAGATCAGTACGAAGTTAGTTCCCACATGGATGACGTTGGTTATGAGGTTAATTACCATCGGGCTTAGTGTATCCCCGGTTCCCCTGAGGGCCCCCGTGGCGATGGTAAACACGTAAAACGCAAGCATACCGGGCATCATGGCTCTCACGTACAGGATGGCCATCGGTGCCACATCGGGACGGGCCTTCATGAACGCGACGATCTGCGGAGCCAGGACGTAACCGGCACAGGCGACCATGATCCCCAGGATCACCGCGACCAGGATGGACTGACCGGTAACCCGGCCTGCTTCGTCCCGGTTGCCTGCACCTGCAGCTCTGGCTCCCAGCGCCGTGGTAGCAACCGAAAGGCCCATTACAAGGGCGTTTGCCAGGAAAAACGGGTGCATGGTCAAGCCGACAGCTGTCACCGCCCGGGGGCCCAGCCTCCCGACCATGCTCATGTCAACTACCTGCGTTAGCATAGCGAGCCCCTGCTCCGCTACGACAGGCCACGCCAAAGCCCACAGAGCTCGCTTGATCGCGGACTGCTCGTCTTGCTCGACCCCAACTGCGGCTGTCCGGGGGCTCTCCTGCGTATTCATTCGTAACAGTTCCCTCCCAAAAGCGCTCGAAGAGCAGGGCCTGAGAACGCAGGGTCGGCCCTGACGACCCTAATTATCCACCATAGCCGCCGATATTTCTAGATCCGAATGTTTCACAAAGGTCCGCTCGACCGCTACTGCACCGCCGCGTTTAGCCCCAGGACGAACGCAAAAAACACATTAACGAGGGATGACAACGGCGGGCGTAAATGGGAAACGGGCCCCGCCGGTTTCGCGCGCGGCGGGACCCGCAGCCCCAGTCTAAAGTCTCATTATGTGCTGTATGTTACGACTATTTGGTCCGATATCGGGCTGTAGTTGTTTTCCCAGCAGATGCGTAATCATACGTTGTTGCAATCAGTTCTTCGAAACCTTCAAAATGCTCGCCCAGTATTTATCGCTTCAACTGCGTTTTTCACCGGTGTCACATGGTCCCCGATTAATCTTTGCGGGCCTGCGCGCCGGGGTTACGTCACCTCACCTCACCTTCACTTTTTCAGAAGCTCGTCTATCCTGGGCCTGTCAAACCCCACTATCACGTTTCCGTCGATGACGAGGACCGGCACTCCCATCTGGCCGGATATCCTCACCATCTCCCGGGCCGCTTCGACGTCCCTGGAAACGTCCTTGTCCTCGTAAGGTACTCCGAGTTGGGTGAGATACGCCTTTGCCCTCGAGCACCAGGGACAAGCGGGGGTTGAGTAAACGATTACCTCATGCTCTCCTGTCATTTTCCTGAGGCACCTCCTGGTAGATTTGTGTACGCGGAACAGTCCCGTCAGAGGACGCACGAGGACCGGCGCGGCCGGAGCTGGCGCGGTTGGCACACGCGCGGTTGGGACCGGCCCGGCTGAAGCCGGCGCGGTTCGCCTCTGGCGAAATGCTCTCAGGCGTATTGTACCATCTCCATCAGGATCTGAATCCACCGGAGGAATGCCCAGGTTCTATCCGCGTAATTCCGGAGATTTTATCGAAATCCCGACGACATCCCGGTGGTGCGCAAAGGTTAAATCGGCCTGGCAAGATCCTTTGCGGCAGGAGCGCATCGTGACCAGCGACAGCTCCTGCCTCGTACGTTAGACCTGAAAGGATATCCGCCTATCCCGGAAGTTTCAGGTTCTTCAACGCTGACACCAGCGCCCGGGCGTCTTCCTCCGTGTTGTAAAGATGGAAGGACGCCCTCAGCGCTGGCGGGTTGCCTAGCGCCCTGATGACAACCCTATCGTGTTTGTAGAGGTGCTCCACGGCCTTGAGGTAGTCATCGAGTTGGAACCCGTTGATGGTGAAGCTGACGAGTCCGAAAGAGCGTTCGGGGTCAATGGGTGTCACAATACCGAATCCGGCGATTGAAGAAATCTCTTCCTTAAAAATCCGGGCCAGGGTACGGCATCTCTGAGCGACCCTGTCCATCCCTATGTCCAGGAGGAAAGCTACGGTCCACCCGAGTGCCGCGTAGTTCAACACGGGCGGGGTGGATGTCTGGTATGCCTCGGTCTCGCGTCCGAGCTCGGGCGGCGATCCTTCTTCCCACTTGAGCGAGTTGGGGAAGGCTCTTGACGGCTCAATCCGCTCTCTCAGCGACGGCGCGACATAGAGGCCCCCCGTTCCTTCGGGTCCGAGGAGCCATTTATATCCGGGAAATGCATATGCGTCTACCCCCGTCTCCCGGAGGTTCGGCGCACCCGCCCCGGCGAACTGTGCACCGTCCACCAGGAAAACTGCGCCGTGCCGGTGACACACGCGAGCCAGGGAAGAAAGGTCGACCAGCATTCCGGTGGTGTACGACACGTGGCTCATCACCACCGCCTTGACCTGACCAGGCGCTTCCCGGAAGGCCTTTTCGACGGACGCTTCGTCCGGAGGCGCAGCTTTCGCGGGAACGGTGACGATTTTCACGCCTTTCTTGATTTCCAGGTATGCCAAGGGGGCCTTCACGGCGGGATGTTCGGTATCGGACGTGATGACGACGTCCCCCGGGTTCCACGGAATGCTCATTAAGACCGCGTTTATACCCTCGGTGGTGTTCACCATAAAGGCAAGGTCTTGCTCCTCGCATCCCACGAGGTTTGCCAGAAGCTTTTTGGCCTCGTTCACCGCGTCATACGCTTCCGAGGATACGTCCACCCTGGCGGGACCTCTCAGGTAGTACGAGTACGCTAAAGACGCTGTTTTCGAGAGCACAGACCGGGGCATTATGCCTATTGTTCCGGTATTGAGGTACCGAACTTCCCGGCACGCCGGGAACTCCTGGGCGATATCCTTCCAGAACAGATCATCCGTGCTGGGCACTGTGCTTCCTCCCCTCTTGTTAAGTCAGTCTAGTCTCTTACCCGAAGGCCGTTCATTTTCCTGCACGACCGGCGGGGATTTGCGCTCACCGGCAGGCCCTTTCTTTATGTGCGCGCATCGCCCCGGGTCGTATACCGGTGAGGTAGCGCACAATAGATCAACGAGATACACGATGGTTTCGAAACGGCGTCCGGGTACAACGCGTTTTCCGGTGGAGCGAAGCGTATACCGTAGGTCCGCGAATGGTTTCGCGGCGGGGTAACCGGGCGCAATACGTTTCAATACGTTTCGCGGCGCCGCAAAGCATCTATGACAAACGGTTGATTTCCAAAGCGGGGTTGTTGGGAGGAGTACTGGATGATGTACAAGAGTTCTCTATCCTTGAGGGGCCAAATTACCATTCCCAAATTTTTACGGGACAAATTCCAGCTGAAACCCGGTGACGAGGTGCTCATCAGCGAGGCGGGAGGGAGGATCGTTATTACTCCCAAACTGCCCGACCCGGTTTCCCAGGGGCGGGGGTTTCTCGCAAAGCGCCTTCCGGGTGTCGCAAGCTGGTACGATGATGATCTGAAGGAGCCTGTTACCGGCGGTAGCGGTCCGGATGGCATATCCCCCGGAGTGGTAGACCGGGGCGAGGGTGGCGAGAGGGCAGGTAGAGGCGAAAACTGTGCGGGGAGGCTTTGAAGATTGGGAACGAAGGTGCTCCCGGGTCAAGCGTGTAGAAAGAGCAGGCGCCGGAGACGTTGCGCAAGAAGTTTCGAAGGACGGTGACAAGTAGGTGAGACCTGACGAGTCGCCGAAGGACGTCCCGCCGGGGGAGGCATATCTCCTGGACAGCGGCGCGCTCTTGGTCTACCTTCTCGACGGCCCCGGTGCTTCCAAGGTCGAGCGCCTATTGAGGCAAGCTGAGCAGGGCCAGGCCAGGGTCATGATCTCAGCGGTAGACCTCCACGAACTTTACAACCGGGTTACGCGCCTGGGGGGTCAGGAGGCTTTCGCTGAAGCTTCATATGTTATTCGCCAGATTCCCCTCCGGGTGCTGCCCTTCGGCCGTGACGAAGCGGAGGAGATCGGCGAGCTGGGGTACGGCTGCACGCAGGGCGTTCCCGACCACAAAGCAGGCGGGAGCGTCGTGGCCCGCTACTACTGCCGGAAACACGGGTGGACTCTGGTGACAGCTGCGGCCCGGGGTGAATCCGGGGTCCCGGGTGAATCCGGGGTCTTGAGTGAACCAGGCGTCTCCGTGATGCAGGTGGAATAGGTCATCTTCCGCCCGCCCGCGGGTATGACTCCGCAGAGGTTAACGGCATTATTGCCTTGCGGTCTCGAGTACTGTTATAGATTGGTTAGACACATTGGTAAAACTGTGCAAGGCCAGGAGGGATCGACATGTGCGAGGATATCCGATCTGATGCAAGCAACTACAGCATCGAAATAGTCCCGCTGGACAAACCCGAGGATGTCAACGTTATCCTCGGTCAAACTCATTTCATCAAGTCGGTGGAAGATCTTTATGAGGCGATGGCCAACGCGGGTGGGAACATCAAGTTCGGCATCGCATTTCTTGAAGCTTCCGGGCCCTGCCTGGTCAGGCTGGCCGGTAACGACCAGGAACTGATCGATCTTGCCAAGTCCAACGCTCTCAAACTCGGCACGGGCCACGTTTTCATCATCATGATGAGACAGGGATATCCCATCAACGTCCTCAACAACATCAAGACGGTTCCCGAAGTGTGCCGCATCTTCGCGGCCACGGCTAACCCGCTGGACGTAGTGGTGCTCCGGACCGGGCGAGGGGCGGGCGTCCTCGGCGTGGTGGACGGGTATGCGCCCAAGGGAGTGGAGGGTCCGCAGGACGTCGAAAAGCGCAAAGTTCTCTTGAGGAAGATAGGATACAAATTGTAAACGATACCCGGGCTATACGACCGAAAAGGTCGGCGCGCAGACCGCCGGCTTTGACCATCGGGAGTAGCCATCTGGAGACCCGGGGCGCGAACACCCGTTTCCTTTGTTTCATTCCCACCGTCTCCAGCTGCAGAGGCTTGCGACGTGGGCGTTTTGGTCACGTCTACGAGGCCCTCGGCGCTCCTTCGCTCACGAGCCCGAAGTATTTCGCCATCAGAAGCCCGAAGCTGACCGCAGCTGCTGCGGTTGTGGCGGTGGCGGTAGTGGCGGTGGTGACGGCGGTGGTAGCGGGAGCAGGGACGGGCTTCAGGAGAGCGCGGGGCATGAGGCGTCTCAGGGCGGGTACCGTACCCAGGAGTTCCAGGCCATAAGCGGCCGACAAGGCCGAGAGCACGATGAGTCCCGCGTAAATCCCTACCCGTTGCTCGGGTATGAGCGTGAGGGTGAACATGAAGCCGGCGAGCAAAGCGGCGCTCACCAGGGACAGCCATGGGTAAAGAGGCGCTTTGAAAGCTGAGCGGGCCGACACGACGTATCTCCATCTGATGTGAGACAGGCATATCACCAGCCATACGAAGAGAAAGCCGAAGCTGGCTATGGAAGTCACATAGAGGAATGCCCCTGCGGGCACGAGCCAGTACAGGGTGATTGCCGCATACACGCTGATGCTCGAGGCGATGACGGCGAGGTGCGGGACCTGGCTCCGGGGAGAGACTCTCGAAAGCGCCCGGAGCGTGGGGCTTTCCTGGGCCAGCGAATACAGCATCCGCGAACTCGTGTACAGTCCGCAGTTTAAGCTAGACAGGGCGGCGGTGAGGACCACGAGGTTCATGATATCGGGCGCCCAAGGAATACCCAGCATGTCGTAAACCAGGACGAAAGGACTTTCCCTCAAGCTCGTCTCATACCAGGGAATCACCGCGACCAGCACCATCATGGCACCCACGTAGAGTATGAGAGTCCTGAGGGCGACTCCCCGAACCGCCCTGGGAACGCTGGATGCGGGATCTTTAGTCTCGCCCGCCGCGACTCCGATGACTTCGGTCCCGCCGTAGGCGACCGTCACCATCGCCATGGCTCGGACGACACCGGAAAGCCCGGTGGGGAAAAAGCCGCCTGCCCCCGTGAGATACTTCGTTCCTAGCCCCGGGCGACCGGGGTAGCCGAGGATGACCGCTGCGCCGAAGAGAATAAACGCTCCTATCGCAGCGACCTTTACCATGGCGAACCAGAACTCAAAGGTTCCGAAAGACTCGACTTTCGTAAGGTTTACGGCCATGAGGATGATGACCAGGAGCAAGCCGAAGAACGGTGCCAGGCGCGGGGGAATCCATCGGGTGAGATATGTGGTGGCTGCTACTATCTCTGCGGACATCGTCCCCAGCCACGAAAAGTAGTACATCCAGCCGGCGATGAACCCGAAATACGGACCCAGCGCTTCGCGGGCGTGAACCCGGAATGCTCCCGGAGCGGGTCGTTCCACCGTCATCTCACCCAGGGCGAGCATGACTGCGAACATCACGGCTCCGCCGAGAGCGTAGGCAAGCACCACAGCCGGGCCCGCCGTGGAGACGGTTGTTCCCGCGCCGAGGAACATCCCGACTCCGATCACCCCACCGATGGAGATCATCGAAAGCTGATAGGAGGGAAGACCGCGTCTCAGAGATTGTGCCAGCGGGTCTCCCTCCTCATGTCAAGGCGTCACGATTGCCGAGTCTGGCGCGACTCGCCTTAGTTGCCGCACAGTCAGCGCTAGACCTCCCAGCATCGAGCGGGATATACACAGCCAGGCCCGGTCGCATTGGTCGTCGCACAATTAGTGCCGGACCTCCGACGGGCTTTCGGGGGTAGTGTACCTCGATCCAGGGCGTTAGACACGAAAGGGTTCCTCGCGGGAATCAGCGTTTTCACCAGCACCTCGTCCGACCCGCTGTCATCACGAGCAGCAAGGTTCCAACTCTTAACTCGACGCGAGGATGCGGGCCTGAAACCTGGTTCGATACGGAGAGTGTGCTTCCCCGGTGGAGAGTAGCGTCCCTTAAGGGGAACTTGAGATCCTGGAGGGTTACCCCCGTCACCAGCTCCGTGACAGGGAAGAGGGACACCCAATCGCCCTTGCCACCAGGAACATCAATCCAGCGCCATCGCGGATCGTGACCAGCGAGAACTGCTATGAAGGCCTCCGGGTCGACGATCGTTACCCTGAGCCCCTGCTTGATGTACTTCTCCAGGAGGAAGATGTTGGAGAGCTGGTGGTCGAGCCGGGGACCTCCCAGCGCCCCTACAAGCCGGGCTTCGTCAAAACCCCGCTCAAGTAGGAAATCCAGAGCTAGCTCGGTATCGGTTTTATCTTTTTCTACGGGAAACCTTAGGACGAGAACCCCCGCCATCTCGGCGTCACGTACTGCGGACTGGTCGAGCGAGTCGAAATCTCCCAGGAGAACGTCGGGAACGATTCCCATCTTCCTGAGGAGGGCCATCCCCGAGTCGGCGGCCACGATGATACCGGCCCGGGAGACCTCACGGGACACGAGGTCCTCCCGGGTGTGTCCGCCGGCTACGACCAGGCCGGGTCTGGATGTATCAGCCGCGTTTCTGTTTTTCAGCTTGGTTGGTTCTCCTTAACGTGCTCATTGCTGGTCTTCATGGTGAACTTCCAGCCCAACTCGAAGCGCGCAAAGGCGGTCGACGTTATCCTTCGCGTTGTGCTTCTCCCACCCTTTGGGGCCTGGCGAACGACCTCAGGCCAAAGCTTATCACAAGGCCCGATATTATGAGTTCCGGTAATAGATAACTACCGTTGTAGACCGCCGAATACAGGTAAGGACTCATGTTCTCCGGAGCGTACTGGGCGAAGAAAATAACCCCCGACAGGTAGTGACTGACGAACCTTCCCGCGACTCCCAGGGCTATGCCTGCGAACGGTCTGGTTTGAAGGAGGCCCGCCAGTCCCAGAAGACCGAAGGCCAGAGGGTAATCCAGGATGACCTGGGCAGGGTGGACGAAGTACGGCTCGACTATCAGCTGCAAAAGCCCGTGAGCTACCCCGGCTAAAAGACCCGCCGGCGCCCCATACCGCAACGAGAATATGAGCACCGGGATCATGCTTCCGAGCGTGATCGATCCGCCGTTTGGCAGGGTGTAGATCTTTACGAAACTGAGGACAAGGCCGAGCGCCACCATAAGGGCGCCTTCTACGAGCGTCCTAAGCTTACCGCGAGACATAGAAAAAACCTCCCTTTGGGGAGGGCGAAGCCGCACCAGACCGGGCGGGAAAGATGCTATTTCCCTACGCGGGCATTACCCCACAGGTTCGATGGGTCAGGTGCTAAAAGCCCTTTCTCAGCCGCTAAAAGCAGCTCCCCGTTGTTTTGCTATTTTATTGTACAGCTCCAACGAGCCACGGTGAATAGGCGCTGTCGAAACCGGGTTCTTAAACCAGGTTTGCACTGGAAGGTGTTTTGGGTACAGGGTGCCAACGTAGTTTGCACTGCCGCAAGTTTTGATTCTTCAATGCCAACCAGGTTTGCAGTGGTAGGCGTTTTGGGGTAGGCGGTGCCAACGCAATTTGCAGTGCTGTAGGTTTTGGAGTCCTTAATGCCAACCAGGTTTGCACTGGCGTGGTTTTCGGGGTGTACAGCGCCAACAAGCTTGGCACTGCGGTAGGTTTTGAAGCCCTCGGTGCCTACGAGGTTTGCATTGGTGCGATTTATGAGGTGGCGGGTGCCAACATAGTTTGCACTGTGGTAGGTTGTGAAGTCCTTAGTGCCAACCAGATTTGCATTGGTAGGTCTTTTGGGGTACACGGTGCCAACCTGGTTCGCACTTACGTAGGTTTTCAGTACTTAATGCCAACGAGGTTGGCACCAACACGTTTCTTCGCTTACTCGTCCGCCCGGTACTCACCGGGCTGCGATTAGAACAATCCTGGTTACCTTGGAGATCTGACCGGGCTTAAGATAACCTCAGGTATCTTAGCCATTGTTTATTGCTTAATATGTTCTTACGTCTGGTATGTTCTCGTGCACGATGCTTCCCGCAGTTTGCCACGTATTCCCCGCAGACGCGCGGCAGAGTGCGTACATACAGGCAATCAGGGTCGCATGGCCTCATTTAGGAGGACGCAAGTTTCCTGTACATATCCAGAGCTTTTCGGATCACTTCCGCATTGTTAGGGTAAGAGGGAAGGTTGAAGAGACGGTCCTCCGAAACCCACGCGGCATCAAGCGTTTCACCTAATTGCGGGGTTGGCCCGGCTTCTGAAACCGGTGTCATGAGGAAGTACGTCACGCTTTTCCTCGTCGGAACACCCAGGGGATCAAGGTAGGCATACGTGGTATCGCCGATCTCCGCTACGATTTTGCCGAGGACGCCCGTTTCCTCCAGGACCTCCCGGACAGCGCCTTTCGCTGGGTCTTCCCCGGGCTCCAGGTGTCCTTTCGGGGGAGCATAGACCCCGAATCTGTCTTTTATAAGCAGTACTTCGAGTCCGGAGTTCGAGGCTTTTCGGACCATAACGCCGCCGTAAGACCTTTCTTCCGACCCACCCGGGTGTCCGGTCTCAACAGCGGTCATCCGTGAAACAGCCCCTACCCTGAGTACGGTGCCCAGCTGTTTCCCTGTGAAGAAGAGCCATTTCTCAACATTTTGAATGGCTTCTTCGAGAGAAACGGGACCGGGACAAGTCGAGAACGCCGCCGAGAATCCGTCCGGGAGACCCTCCAGGAGGTCGAAGCCTAGACTCCCGGCGACCGCTATGACGGCCTTGCCTCTGGCTCGAGCTTCCGAAGCCAGGGCCTGCGGCGCTTTTCCCTTCTTCGTCTGCGAGTCCATCCTGCCCTCGCCAGTGATTACCACATCGGCGGTGTCGAGAGCTTTTAGGACCCCTGTTTGCTCTATGATGAAACGCGCCCCGTCGAGAAGCTCTCCCCCTAGAAAAGCTTTAAGTCCGGCGGCCAGACCGCCCCCCGCTCCAGTCTGGGGAATCCCCAGGATCTTGACGCCGAGGTCTCTTTCCAGGATGGTTCCGTAACGCTCCATCGCCGCGTCGATGCCGGCAACCTCTTCAGGACGAACCCCTTTTTGAGGTCCGTAGGTTCTGGTGGCGCCTTCGGACCCTGTGAGGGGATTGGAGACATCGCATGCTACCAGCACTTTTACCCCGCGTAAAAGATCCGGGATTTCGCCGGGAAGTACCCTCGATACTTTGAAAAGGCCCTGGATGCCCGGGGGCACTGCCTTACCCTCATTATCGATGATTTGAGCGCCCAGCGCTCGGGCCATTCCGATTCCGCCGTCATTGGTGGCCGTGCCCCCTACTCCAACCAGCACCGTTCTCGAACCTCTTTCGATGGCGTAACGGATGAGCTCGCCTACCCCGTAGCTCGTTGCTCTCCAGGGATCTCTCACGCCCGAAGGGAGGAGGGCGATGCCGCAGGCCAACGCGCTTTCCACCACGGCCATCTCCTCACCGGGAACGAAAAGCACCATGGCCTTCGCCTTCCCGCCAAGAGGGCCGGAAACTTCCAGGTATTCGGTTCTAGCTCGTTCGCCCAGCGCGGAGGCCATGACCTCCAGTGTCCCGTCCCCTCCGTCGGCCAGGGGACCCTGCGTGACCTCGGCTTCGGGGAACCCTACCCGCAACCCCGAAGCAAGGGCGCGCGTCGCCTTGATCGATGACAGGGCGCCTTTAAAAGCGTTCATAGCTACCAGCACTTTCATTCCAAAGTCACCCGCGATTCACACACAGACTTCCCGCCCCCCCGCTCTCCCGGGCGGTTTCAGTTTCTTCCCGCTGCTAACCGGGGTCTCAGTCATGCTCAAGCTGACGGGTTTTCAGTCTCTACCTTGCTAAGCAAACCTTCTAACCCAAGGGCTGTAGCTTTCAACCCATTACCGCCCTGAATACTCTCAGGTAGTTGAGTCCCAGCACTTTCTTAAGTACTTCATCCTTGAGACCCCTTTTGAGGAGCTCTTCAACTAACATCGGAAGATGCTCTACGGAAGGGATGGGTCCCGGGCCGCTGAAACTATCGAAGTCGGAACCCAGTCCAACGCCGTTTTCGCCCATGACTTCCAGGGCATGTTCGATATGGTCCGCCACGGTGGAAACGGTTATCTCTCCGTCTTCGGCAAGGTAGGAAGGATTGAAAGAAATCCCTATGAGGCCACCGATGTCTCTCAGGGCCTCCATCTCTTCGTCTTTCAGGTTTCTGGGATGGGCGTAAAGCTTGTGACAGTTGGAGTGACTGGCGACGACCGGAAGCGATGCGTTTTCCACTACGTCCCAGAAGCCCGCTTCCGAAAGGTGGGAAACGTCCACGAGCATCCCCATGGACTGCGCCTCTTTGAGCACCCTAAATCCGAGGCGGGTGAGCCCTCCTCTGGTCATCGCCTCCGCCGCCCCATCCCCGAGTTCGTTCCGTTCGTCCCATGTAAGCCCGATTACCCTGGCGCCGAGCTTGTAGAACATGTGGAGCACCGCGATTTCGCCTTCGAGGAACTCGCCGCCCTCCAGGGCGAACATGATCCCCAGTTCCTTCGTTTCCTTGATGGCCTCGAGATCGGCGTAGGACGAGATCATCCGTACTCCCGGCTCTTCCGCGAGAGAATGGAAAACGTCGGAGTATATGAGCCCCCTCCGGCAAGCTCTCATGGGCCTTATCCTCTGATCGGGGAAGGCGGCGAGCACCTGACATGATACCCCCGCCTCTTTCAGCCGGGGGATGTCCAGGTGTCCGGTCTGTTCCTTTTTCCTGAGGTCCCTTATACCGTTTACGGCATCAAACAAACTTGATGCGTGGCCGTCGGCGATAAACGCTTCTTTCAGCAGATCTCTGGCTTTTGATTTCAGTTCTTCCGGGTCGGTCTTTATCATGTCACGTTGTCGGCGCCGCCAGAGGGTGAGGTGGTGAAAACAGGCACCCCTCGGGACAAGCATAAGCCCTTCAGCACCGGCGCCGGAGGCCCTCCTTTCTTTAAGGCAACTTCAACCATAGTTTTCTTCTCAAAAACCTCAATCCCTGCGAAGATTCGGGAGATTCGCCGCTGCATCGCTAAAAGGCGGCCCGTAAGTGATGGCAATTTCCAAACGTCGTCATATTATGTCGTGAGCTCTCAGCATTCGGGGGGATGACCATGGCTGAGACCATCAGCAAAGAAGCGCTCGATCTAGTTTCTGCTCTGAGGCCGTTCGCAAGCCCCATGGGCCAGAGGGTGATAGACACCGTGATGGGTATAGCGGACGAGGTTGCGGGGCCCGAGATCGGCGATCTCGAACTCGAATCCCTCGGTGAAAAAGCGCAGGGTCTGTTTCAAGATACGATCGAATCGGCCGTAGCGCTCTTCCTGGTTATCGTCGCGCTCTGGCTCTCCAAAGTGACTCAGGCAGGAGAACAGCAACCAGGTAGGCATCGGAGGGCGGGAGAGCCATCGGGCACGGGTGAGTCTCCTGGACCCGGCGGGCCTTCTCCGGCGGGGAGCTGAGCCGGAAGAAGCGGTGAAAGCGTTCTGAGTCGATGGAGGAGGTCGGTTGACGTGAGGCTCTTTGGTCAAGAGGTCGATCCGTGGGATCTCTTTCTCGTCTTCATCCTGCTCCTCGGAGCTACCGGCTCTTTCCCGGCGCCCGACTCCGATGGTAACCGCGGAAAAGTTACGCGGGGTTCGTCGCTCCAGCGTCAAACTCGCCCGCGGCCTCTGTTTTGCCGGACTAGGCCGGGTCGAGTCGGCACCTTACCGGCACGCTAACCCCCTAGGACCCGAAATCCGGACGCGGGGATGTTAGGCGTCGAGGGTCATTTCCGCGTTTTGTTTCGGGGCGTCGAGATACAACGGAGTTTCGGTGTTAAGCACCTTTAGCGCGATCCATGGAAAAGCGCTGGCACCGGCCATGCTGCCACGCATATGATGTCTGAGTAAACACGAATCGGGGGGAGCTCCGTGAACAATCTGGCTGGTATGCTCATGCAAATGGAGCAAATAGAGGCGGAAGTGACGTCGAAGATCGCGGGACTGAAAGATCGTAGGATTGAGGGGATGTCCGACGACGGTCTGGTTACAGCTACGGTGGACATATGGTTTAATGTTCGCTCCGTCAGCATAAACCGGGAACTTGTTTCCAAAAAGACCTATGACCTGGGCACGCTTGAAAATGCGATCCGTCAGGCGGTCAATAATGCCATCTCTAAAGCTAGAGGCGTCTTAAAGGAGGAGCTGGGGGCGGTGCTAGGGGGCCGGATACCTCCTCAGTTTTCCGGGTTCTTCGGACGGGGCGTTTTCGATGAGCAGGGCTAATCCCCTCGACGTAGCGTGCCGCCTGGTGACGACCGCCCGCAAGGAAAAGCCCCAGGACCTCAGGGAAGTTGCGGGCGTCCTCGCCCTGCTGAATCTCCTCGGCATTGTCGACGCCTTTTACGGGGAGACGACCGAATCAGCTGCGGGGAAACCCCAAACGGTGACCGGTGCGGTAAGTGCGACCGGCGTATCCGGTCCTTTGGCTTCCGCCGTCAGCCCTGTCCTCGCTGATGTGACCGGCGGCGGGCCTCTAGCTTCTGAGTGCCAGCGGGACCAGGAAGCGGGCTGTCCCTCACAGGAAGACCTTACCGGAGCAGCTAGAGGAGCTGCGACGACGTCTGCCGGGACGCCCTCGGAGACGCCCGCGCTGCCCTGTTCAGGAGCGTCTGTTGTAGGAGACACCGGGGCGGTTTCCAGAGAGCCTTCCCCTCAACTTGCGGCCGGTGGAGCTCGAGGACCGGCGGATGTCGCGTCAAACCTTCTCTCGAGCCTCGTTGGGACGACGGCCAGGGATAAGGGGCTCGATCCTAAGCTCATAACAAGCTTAGTCGGGCTCCTGGCCCGGGCTTCCGCCCAGAAGACCGCTTCCGGGGAAGAGACTGCCCAGGGAGCAGGTGCGGAAGCGGATAAAGAAAAGGCATCTTTAGCGGCGCTGTTCGACCCCAAGTTCATAACCCTGGTTCTCAACCTGCTGGCTGCGCTGAATAAGCCCGGGGGCGAGGCTGTGGCAGAGGGGCGGAAGGACGGTCAATCCCGCTCGAGCGCCCCGGCGGGTGCCGGAGCTACGGTGGGTACGTGGCCGGTAAGGCCGGAACCCTCCGACGAATCCGGCTCGGAGGCGGAGCGATCTCCGGGCAAGGACATCGAGGTGAGCGTGGATTCGAACGGGGTGGCGAGGTTCCGGAAGCCGTCGTCCGTCTCTCGTTCGATGTCCCGGGCTTCCGAGCCCGTATCCCGGCTTTTCGGAGGTCCGGGGCAAACCCGGGGTCACAAACCCGGACACGCGATTCTGAAGTCTCCATTCATAACGCCGAGGCGTCCTTCTTATCTTGATGGAAAGGGGTAATGCGGCCGCAAATCCGGCCGGGCCCCACGAAAAAAGGGGGCCGTCTCGGTGATATTCGTATCTAGCCGCGTGTCCCGCGTAGCCATCGCGTTTCTCCTGGTGGCCGCGGGGATTTTCTTTGGGATCCAAAGCCGCGAAGCGCCTGTTGTAGAGATGTACGAGCCGGTCCAGGCCAGGGGGCATGAGATGCCCGTTTTCTATGTCAGGACCGAGCGCAAAGCTTGCGCGCTCACCTTCGATATATCCTGGGGGGAAAAGATGCACGACAAGATCCTGGACATCCTCAAAGAACAGGGAGTTAAAGCTACTTTCTTCCTTTCGGGACCCTGGGCGAGCCGGCATCGAAACGTGGTGAGACGCATCGTCGATGATGGTCACGAACTCGCCAGCCACGGCCATGACCATGTTAACCTCAGCGAGTATTCCAAAGAGGAAATCGCGGAAAACATCCGACAGGCCCATAACATCCTCACTAATATATCCGGGGCGACGCTCAAATACTTCCGGCCTCCCAACGGAGACTACGACGACCTCGTGGTGCTGACCGCCAGAGAACTCGGGTACGAGACAGTGATCTGGGCGGTGGATAGCATAGACTGGAAAAACCCGGGCGTCTCCTACATCGTGCAGCGGGTGTCCGGGCTGGTATTCCCGGGTGCGATAATTTTGTTCCACGCGTCGGACTCGGCTCCTCAGACGCCGGAAGCTCTCCCCCTGGTCATCGAAAACCTGAGATCGGCGGGGTACGAGCTGGTCACCTTGGGCCAGCTGATGGGCATGGGGACGCCGGCCAGGGATGACCCGCGGGGCAGACCAAGGTCGGAGCTGCCGGGGAGCTGAATCTAAGCTCCCGAAGGCCCACCTGTGCCAGTGGGCGCAGGACCGCCGGTCTTGTCTGGAACGCTCACCGGCAAATTCCGTCATGATAGGATAAGAGATAGAACCGGTTTACGCGCCGTAAACCTCTCGTAACCGGAACCGATGGGAGTGAGTACCTGTGCTTAAGCGCATCGCGACGGCGGTGATTCTTCTCGCAATCGCCGGCTTTAACCTGGTTTTTGCCGGTGACGGGCTGGCTGAACCCGATCGTACGAGGTTCTACGTGTATTTCCCGCTGTACTTGACGAACGGCGTTTTCGTGTTCCCGGTAGAATACTCCGTTCCACGGACTTCGACCCCGGCCAAAGAGGCCCTAACCGCGCTCGTTAAGGGTCCGCCCGAAGGGTCGTTCCTCAGCGCCATGATCCCGCGGAACACCACCATCCGTTCGGTTTCCATCAAGGATGGAATCATCACGGTGGATTTCGGTCCGGAAATACGGAAGATGAGTGTGGGATCGGGTGGTGAGGCGGCGGTGCTGTCCGCCATAGTCAACACGGCCTGCCAGTTTCCAGAGGTGCGGGCCGCGAGGATACTTGTGGAGGGCGCTCCCGCTGATTCGCTGGCGGGGCATGTGGATATCACCGGCCCCCTTGAACCGGACCGTAGGGCGATATTCCAGAGCTGGACCAACAGGTTCCCCGATGTGCCGTACTGGGCGGAGGGTTCCATATGCCTCCTTCGGGCGCTGGATGTCATAAGCGGCTGCGGGGACGGGACTTTCGCTCCCGACAGGAAGCTCATGCGCTCGGAGCTCCTCCAGCTCGTTGTGGAGGCCACAGGGTTGCCCTGTGTGCCGCCCGGCGCAGCTGAGGGCGTCCCGTTCCGTGACGTCCCTGCCACGATGTGGTACTACGATGCGGTGAGGAGAGCTCTCCATGCGGGTCTCATCAAACCGGAAGACTACGGTGAGTCGTTCGGACCCACGGACGTGATATCCAGGGAAGAAATGGTGTGGATGCTTGTCAGAGCCCAGGACATCTACGCCGCGTCCCACCCCGAGGTCATCCCCAAAGAAAAAGCGGAGGTCGTCCGGTTCTCGGACGAAGAAACCATATCGCCTAAGTACCTCGACAGCATCAAGAAGGCGCAGGAACGAGGACTCGTAGTCGGGATGCCCGACGGCAGTTTTCAGCCGAAGAAAGTCCTTACCCGGGCTGAAGCTGCCGTCGCGGTCGCGCGCATGATCGGAATCCAGGGCAAAGAGGTGCTCCTGGCGTACCCCACCGGCGAGGCTCAATGGGATGGGGGAGATGTGACCGTGCTCGGCGCTGCCTCGGCCTTCGAAGGAAACGTCCTCATACGGGTCAAGGATTCGGCGGGCCGAACTATCTTCGAGGATTACACGACCAGCACCAGCGGGATGGGTTGGGGCGTGTTCGGATTCACCATCGCGGCGGACCGGCTGAGCGGGAAGGATCCCGCTTTGGTCGAGGTTTATACGGTCAGCGCCAAGGACGGGTCGGAGTACGGAAACAGGAGAATCGAACTGGTGAAGGTTGGGCGCTAAAACGTTGCCGCAAGTATCAGCTTGCGGAGTTCCCCCCGTGGTCGCCGTAGTTTCCCCGCTAGATAGCGGGCGGGTGGCACCGGGATATCTCGTTTGGCTCGCTTACAGGGTGACATTATCACTGGCCGGCAGCATACCGCGGGGAGGTTGACAACAGCTCAAGTCTACCAGATAATGGAATCACCCCGGTGACACTATCAGGGGGACAGGGTGTAGAGAAGGGGACCTGGTGGCGGTCGCACGGTTTGCCGCGGCGCGGACCGTGTGGGTGCCACCAGGTCAATTCATTTTGGAGGTGCAAAACGATGGGAAATGGCGATGCAAACCTCCCGCCCGGAAGAAATCCCCGGGTAAGGGCCGCACCGGGAGATGGGTGGAACGGTGCAGGTCGCCCTCGTTGTCCCTCTGGGTGGTTTTATGCGAACGAGCCGGTGGGGAGGCGTCGAAGTTCCGGGAAAAGACGGACTCTCCTCGTCGTTTGTCTCGGGATACCGTTACTCGCCACTATGTTGCTTGTGGGCAATCTAGCCCGATATAAGGGATGCTACGTGATGGTCCGGGTTGAAGAATCGTCAACCCTTGCCCTTAAAACCTGGCCCGCCTTGTCGGAGGACCCGGCGCAAGCCTGGGCGGACCCGGAAACTAAAACCCTCGAAATGGCCCAGGATAAAATGCCCTGGACCGCGATTATGGCCGTCCATTACTCCGCGAATTCCCTCGGGGTCAGGTTTTACGACCGTGTGTCTTTCTCGCCGACGGGGAGGATGAAGCTGCCCGTTACCCGGCCGCTTTCCTGGCTCGTCCCGGGGGAAAACGGAGAGACGGTAGAGGCCGTGGACAACGCCGCCAGGGTGCTTCTGGGGGATCTTCGCTTCGAGGGGTGTACGCCACAGGGCAGGATCGTCTTTAAGTACGGACCAGCTCGCATCGAGCTTGACCCGGGTGACAGCTGGGGGATCCTTCTCGTATCGGACGGCAGCGGGATCAGGGAAATAAGCGGTGATTCCTGGAGGCAGGAGCTGGAAGCAGCAATGGCCCGGGGATATCCTGCCACAAGGCTTATGGTGACGAACATGGGTCTATGGCCGAAGGACCGAGTCATTACCTCGGGGGAGGGTGGCCATGGCTGGTAACATCCGACCCGCTCGTTCCCTGACGGTGATGATCCTGATGATCCACGGTGCCGGGCGTTTCCGCAGGACAGCGCGAGATTTCGCATCACGCCGGCCGGAGCCTGCCGCGCCGGTATCCGCTCCCCGGAGCCCCGTTCGTCTTGCCGGAATTCTCACCCTCGTTGTCATCCTATTCATAAACACCCTAACTCCGGTTATCCACGCCCACGGTTCCGAAATCCTAGAAGTGGTGCCGGTCATCCTCGCGTCAGAAGGACCGGGCGGCGGAGAATACTGGACGAAAACCAGGGTCCTGGACATGCTGTCGAAAAACGGCTGGCACGAAGGGGAAAACCTATGGATTTTCCAGCCCGAAGGAGCGTTTGGAGATCTTCCGGACATATCGTCGGAGTTTGCGGCGTTCGTCCGGGAAACGGTCCGAGCCAAAGGAATCGGCGAGATCCAAGTGGTCGCGTCGGGCGTCGCCGGCCTTTACGTAAGGTACTGTGTGGAGGCAGGTCTTCTATACCCCGTTAAAGTAAAAACTCTGGTAACCGTAGCTTCGCCGCACCGGGGCGCCTTTTTCGCCGGTGTGATTAAGTCCGTCCTTGCAATGATCCGCTATGAGCGGGAAGTATCGAAGGACACCGGGCTGCTCGATGTGATCGCCGGGAAGGCGCCGCCTATCGAGGAATTCGGTCTCGACGAGATCCTAGCCCATACTCCCTGGGAATCGGAAAGCCAGTTCATCCTCGAGCGGGCACGACGCTACGAGCGTCTTTATCACGAGTACCTCATGGAGCGCCATTTCGCCGTAGCGGGTCTTCCCCTGGAGTCATCTCAGGAAACTTTTCCGGGCTGGGTGAGCCGTCGTTATCCGGAGATCTGGGAGACGAAGATAGCGGGCCGGACGTTAACAGACAGAGCTTGCGCGGGAGCCTCCGGCCGTGCTTCGATCGACCCGGTGTCCGCAGACGGCATACCGGGGCCGGGGACTTACGGACAGTTAAAACCACCGGTCGCCCCGGTATCTCCAGGTGGTAGGCCGGAGCCGGGAACTTCCAGGGAGCTGGCATCACCAACGACGCCGGGTACCGGCCTCACCTTGGCTTACTACGAACTTTTGGCCATGGAAGCGGCGAAGAACGGCTACGCCATGAAGATCGTCCCCAGAGAAAGTTTACTTGAGAGCATCACCGGCGGCTTATATATCCCCCAAACCTGGGAGGAGGGCCTCGTTCATTACGGACTCAAGATCCTGGCTTTCGCCGCGAAGAACCTGGTGATCCTGGGGAAAGGGTTGGTGGAAGAGCAGGTGCTGGCGTGGGGTCTTGAGCGGCTCGGCTTTCTCGACGGACCGGACGATCCGTTTCTGGGACGTCTCGTTACCGAAAGCATAGTGGTGAACATGGGTAGCTCGGGCCGGAACCGGTTCTTCGCCGTTCCGGCCAACGCATACCTGGCCGGATGGAACCGGTCGAGTCTTTCCTCCAGGAACGGAACGAGGTACGTTTCGATGGTTGAGAAGCGCCCAGATGTCCTGCGGGGGATATGGCCGCAGCTGGGTACCAGCGACTGGTTCGTCCAGGTTGATGCCGCGGTGGCGCCCGCCGGACCGGATGATGTGGTCATGGTGTTCAACACGCTCGGTCCCATTCCTGGCCGGGGGCTTCTCGGGAACAAAGCAGCCAGGGAGGCACTCTTGAAAACCCTTAAGGATCCTTACTGCAATTGCTCTGTGGCCCGCCCTCGTGCCGGAGGAACTGCCCGGATGGAGGTGTCGTCCTGGCGTCCCTCCGTGGTTTTTCTCCCCCGCGAAACCGGCGGGGGTGACGGGTATGAAATCAGGGTTGCTTTCGGTTCTGTACCCGGGGGCTGGCAGCTTGTCGCAGTCCCCGCCGCGGACTCGGGAGATCTCCTGTTCGCGGTAGGCCCGGAAGATCGGCGCGTTTCAGAAGCAGTTTCGGCGCCTTGCCCCCAGGCTGACACATGGACGAGCGGGTTAGCTCCCCTAAGTTCCGCAGCGCCCGGGGGTGGGAGATTGAGTGGTTCGACGAGCCGGACAGCTCCTGGTGCCGGCGTCTTCGCCTTTCGGGTACGAGCCAAGTCTGAAAAGAGCCCGGTCGAAGCCGGTGTCGTCCTAAAGCTCGTTCCTGAAGATCGGACTCTCGCCGGACCCATGTCCTCGGTTCCGGAGCTCTATACCAGGGAAGTGTCGATGAATGTTCTCGTGGAAGTGAAGCTGCCGGAAGAGCCAACCGGGACCGAATGGGCCGAGGCCGGTGGCGTGGTAGGCGACGGTTCATCGGCGGGCAAAGGAGCACGAGCCGGAGACGACGGGTCGGAAGCCCGTGATTTAGCGGGAACGGAGAAATCAGGGGAAAAGCCGACGCGGCCGGGAAGCACCGGTTCAGGCGACGCCTCGTTTGGGGCCCGGCATGACACGATCGGGGATGGACTCCTGGATAACGAGTTACCGGAGAACGAGAACCAATTGCCGGGTAACGACGGGGTGCCCGGCTTTCCCGCGAAGGAAGGAGAGGAGCTCCCCTTGGAATCTTCGGAGCAAGAGACGCCCCAAGGAAACCTCGACGAGCTGGCCGGATGGGGACCTCTCATCGTCGTTACGTACCGGTCGAAAAAGACCGCCCACTGGTTACCCGAGGAAAACTACCGGGTCCCCTTTTCTCTGGAACTCCTGGGGCCGAAGAAGTGGGTGACGGGTAAACCGGCGAAATTCGAAGCGTCCTTTCGGGTTGAAACCCCGCCCGGTGTAATGCTGGAGAGCGTTTCCTTCGACCCGGCACTGAAGTTCGCCGTAATTTGGAAGAGGGCCGGGGATTTTAAGGTGGGCGTCGCCGTTAAAGCTAAGTTTCGTATCACATTGGGGAGCGAAGAGGTTAGGGTCACCAATGTCTACTACACCGAGGTACCGGTGAGCGTTCTCACCCTTGGGATTACGAGGTAACACGGCGGGGGCATGGGACCTTCCCGCAAAGCGTAGCAGTCGAGCTGGTAAACTCGAGGTGATGGGAGAAAGCCCATGGGGTAAGCTCCGGTTAGGGTCAGCGACCGCTCGAAAGGCAGTGATATCCGAACAGTGCGGGGCAGGACCCGCGGACTTTTCTGCGTGGTCGCCGTATAGGTATTCAGTGGAGTCGCGCTCGAGAGTGCGGAAGGGAAGAGAACCAGGAGGTAAGACCGGAAATGCCGAAAAAGATAAGCGCGGAGGGAACCTGTAGCTCTTTTGTGCGTCGTTAAGATGAGGGGAAAGGGTGTGACGGCATGATCTCCGTGCGCAGACTCGAAAAGGAATACACCATCGGTGAGATAAAGCTCAAGGTACTAAAAGGCATAGACCTGGATGTCCCGGAAGGCCAGTTCGTGGCCATTATGGGACCATCCGGTTCCGGTAAGACCACCCTTATGAATATCCTGGGATGCCTCGATAAGCCCAGTTCCGGCCAGTATTTCCTGGCGGGCGAAGACGTGAGCAAGAAAAGGGACGACGAGCTCGCCGATATCCGCAACAGGAAAGTGGGTTTCGTTTTTCAGACCTCCAACCTCCTGGCCCGGACGACCGCCCTGGCCAACGTGGAGCTTCCCCTCATTTACCGGGGGATGTCCCGCCGTGAGAGGCGCGAACGGGCGGAAAGGGCGCTCGTCATGGTAGGTCTCGGCGAGCGCCTTAACCACCGGCCCAACGAACTCTCCGGCGGTGAGCAGCAAAGGGTGGCCATCGCCCGGGCCATTGTGGGAGATCCCAGCATAGTGCTGGCGGATGAGCCCACAGGAAACCTCGATACCAAGTCGGGCGAGGAAGTGATGGCGATCTTCCAGCGGCTCCATGCGAGGGGAATTACCCTGGTGTTGGTGACGCACGATCCGGACATCGCCCGGCACGCCCAGCGGATCGTCAGGATAAGGGATGGCAGGATAGTGGCGGATGAAGAAGTGAAAGACCCGCTCAGCGCCGAGGAATTGCTCAAGACGCTTCCGGCCGAGGCATCAGCTTGACGAGTTTTACGAGCTCGATGAGCTTCACCAGCTTGATGACCAGGGAGGATCGACGAAGATCTCTTCCCCGGTCGTTTCCTTTCACGGAGAGCTTTTGAAGATCCTGGTCAGGAGATCCTTCCCCTCAGGACTCTTGAAGAAGGTGAGGAGGACTTCTGAGAGGGCCTTTCTGAATGAGGGAGACTTGATGGCCTCTTCCAGCATTTTAGCGAAAGTCTCCGGTGGGGTGTTTTCGACGATCTCCCTGACCAGAGCTTCCGCTTCGGCCGACGAGATGATCTGCTGAACTGCCTTACGGATTTCGGGCATATTGAGAGGAGGTTCCGCGTTGGGATTGGAAGTCGAGCCCAGAATCGAGCTCAACACCGGACCCATCACTTCCGGAGGAAGAGTGACATATCCGCGGACCAGGCCATAAAGCACGCCCGCGGTGAAACATATGCCCAGCATTACACCTAAAGCTACCAGCAGAAGGAACCTAATCCATGGCATGATATCACCAACTTTGTGATTCTCGGTTTCCTCCTGTGTCTATGATTTGCCTATGGTAGATGCTTATACAACAGTGGTATCATGGCATGCGAGGTGATGAGGGTGCATCCGGTCATTTTTCGCATAGGGAACGTTGAGTTCTTTTCCTACGGCCTGATGCTGGGACTTGGATACGTTGCCGGAGTACTGGTTGCCTCCTGGATGGCGAGGAAACGAGGGATTGACCCGGATTCCCTTTTCTGGTTCTTCATCCTATTGCTTGGAGCCGGTGTAGTGGGCGGTCGAATCGCCTATGTCGCCCTTTATCCCTGGTACTACCAGGACGGACTTCTCTCCGCGCTGAACATAAGGGACGGAGGCCTCAGCATGCATGGAGTTCTGGCCGGCGGTATCGCCGCCGTTGCAGCATACGCGAAAACGAAGCGAATACCCCTGTCGAGACTCATGGACGTAATAGCTCCGGGCGTCATCATCGGTCAGAGTATCGGACGCATCGGCTGCTACCTCAACGGGTGCTGTTATGGGACTCCCACGGCGGGGACGTGGGGATGCATGACCCGGTACGCGCCGCTTCTCAGGCATCCTTACCAACTTTATGAGAGCGGGGCGGACTTCCTCATTTTCCTGGGCCTCATCTGGCTGAGCTCGCGGATCAAGAAGGAAGGCGCCCTGTTTTTGGCATATCTTGGAAGTTACTCGTTCGCCCGGTTTTTCCTGGAGTTCTTCAGAGACAACGAATCTTACCTGTTCGGCTTGAGTTATGGCCAGATCGCTTCGGCTGCCCTGGTAGTCCTGTCTCTGGTCCTGGCGTTTATTGGAAGACGGCCGGCCAGGGGCGCTGAAAAGCCCGAGACGGTCGCCCAAGAGCTGCCGGAACGGGACCGCGATGGGCAGGTGGTCTAGCGGAAATCGGTCGCGGTCCCGGTCGCGGTGCTGGTGGTAGCTCTGGGACCGCGGTCCCCGGACCCGGGGTAGCTTGGAAACCACGGCCGACCGGCCAACCTGTCGAGACTCGGCCAAATGTGCCGTCTTTCGCGCCCTTTCGGAAGGATTCGCCTCCCGAAACCAGAATTAATCATTATCATTGATTCGTTGCCATCACGTCTCGACAGGGTCTTACGAAATCCGGCAGCGAAGCGAGTGGAGGGTGCGGGTGTGAGCCGGCCGAGCGAAGGAAGCTATCTGCGTACCGTATTCGATGCTGCGACGAGACTCTTCTCCCAACTCGACCGCGATGACCTTTTGACCCGGGTTGTCAGGGAAGTGGTCGGGATATTCGGATGTAGGGAAGCCGGTATCTATCTTACCGAGCGATGTTCGTCCAGTTTGGTGCTGGCGACTAGGGATTCCGTCGACCGCCAGGGTGAAGCTCTGGGACAAAGGTGCCGGATGGGTGAAGGCGCTGTGGGAATCGCGGCCCAAACCTGCGAAACGTATGTGTACGGCGGGTCCGTGCAGGAAAATCGGGGATGGGAAGTAGCGCTTCCCATCAAAATCGGAGAAGAACTCATCGGAGTTCTCGACGTCCTGTCCTGGCCGGGGCAGTTATTCGACGAGAACATCCGGTTACCGCTGGAACTTCTATCCATCCTGTCCGCTCTGGCGATACATGCGAGACGTCTTATCCGCTTGAACCGCGAGGGGCAAGATCGCCTGAAGGCAATCCTTAACGCCACCGAGAGCGCGATATTGCTGGTGGACCCCGAAGGAGTGGTGAGGGTCGCGAACGGAAAGGCCGGGGAGCTCTTCGGGATGGATCCGGCGGTCATTAACGGCATGTCGGTGGCGGAGATCCTGAGGGAGAACGCGGGCTGGCGGATAAAAGATCTCGATACCTTTCAGGACTGGCTTTCCGTGGCCGATGCCATCTCCGGGCTTTCCCTCGAGGGCAAAGGTATGCCTGGTCGATGTGACCTTGAAATGTCCCACCACGGAAAGACAGCTTACTTTTCGGCCTATCTATCGCCGGTCACCGATGTTTTCGGAAAACGTCTGGGTAAGATCCTCGTGATTTCAGACGTCACTGACCTTCGGAAAGCTCAGCGGGTGCTCGCGGCCGTAAGCCAGACAGCCGCCGAAATCAACAGGAACCTCGAGATCCGCGCGATTCTAAACCATCTGATGAAGGCGGTAAAACCTTACGTGCCGGTGGATGCCATGGTCATTCTGGAGGTCGACGGCCAGGGCAAGCTCACGGTGCTAGGAGCGCGCCCGGAAAAACTCGAACGGGATGCCAGTGTCGACGGGCGTACGTATGAAGGGAAAATCGAGGGCGATTTCCTGGTCGATTTGATTTCCGAGCTGGGAAGCAGCGTGTTTCAAACCCAGGAAGGAGAGGGGTTTTCGTCACGGGTCTTTCCCCGGGAGTTTCTAACCGCCCTTTACTCTCACGAAATGCGCTCAATGATAGCCGTGCCGCTTTACCTTTCCGGCAGGATGATCGGCGTGTGGGTGCTAGCTGCCGTACAGCCGCGGGCGTACTCCTACGGCGACCTCGCCTTTCTGGAGCCGATGACCGGGCACCTGGCCGCCGCGATCAATAACGCGATGCTCCTGGCGAGGACCCGCGAAATGTACAGGTCCTCGGTGAGGGCGCTCGCCGCCGCCGTGGACGCCCGGGATAGCTATACGATGCACCACTCGGAACACGTGGCGCGGCTGGGCAGAGCTATGGCAGAGGAAATGGGCCTCGGCCCGGAAGAAGTTGAGATCGTGGAAATGGCAGGGTTGGTGCACGACCTCGGTAAGGTGGGAATACCCGACGCCATCTTGAACAAACCAGGTCCGCTGGACCCGGTGGAGCGGTCGATCATGATGGGCCACGCACATATCGGTGCCAGCATCCTGGCAAGGGCCGGCATGATGGAAGAGCTCGTGCCCCTCGTGAGACATCACCACGAGTGGTACGACGGGTCGGGGTATCCCGACGGTCTTAAGGGTTCGGAAGTTCCCATAGGCGCGTGGATCTTAGCCGTGGCCGACGCCTTCGACACGATAATCTCGGACCGGGCTTACCGGCCGAGACGCGGTTTAGAGGAGGCGAGGGAAGAGCTCCGGCGCATGGCGGGTACTCAGTTCCATCCGGAGGTAGTGGAAGTGCTGGATAGGGTGATCGAGAAAGCTCTCGAAGAAGATGCCTCGTGGTTCAAGGGTATAGTGCAGGAGGGCACCGAATCGGCCATGTCTTTCCGTGAGGGTCAGGCGACCCTGGCGGAAGAAGCTATCGAGCCCATTAACGCGCGGGAGGTCAGAGTACTTCTGAGGATCGTTGACGAAATGATGAAGCTTCTGGACATACGGGAGCTAATGAACCACGTGGTCAACATCATCCACGAGGAAATGGGCTACAGAAACTGCGCGGTCCTCCTACCCGACAACACCTGGTCAAACCTGGTTGTAGTGGCGTCTAGGGGGTTGCCAGGCGGGGTTGTCGGTTTAAGGCTGCCGAAAGGGACGGGCATATCTTGGTGGGTCATGGAACACGGGCTTCCTCAGAACATCTCCGATGTTACCAAAGATCCCAGGTTCTATGGGGATTTCTTGCAGGTGCGCTCGGAGCTTTACGTTCCTTTGCTGGTAGCGGGCAAGTGTCACGGAGTGCTTTTGTTGCAGGATGACAAGCCTTGTGCCTTCGACGCCCGGGATATGAAGCTCATGATGGCAATTGCAGGGCATATCGCTCAAGCTCTAGAAGTGGCGGAGTTGCACGATGAGGTCAAAAAGAGCGCTCAAATGGATCCGCTTACCTGCGTTCTGAACAGGCGGCATTTCATGGCCGTTTTCGAAGGTGCCGTGCGAGACGCCGCTCTCGGAGCGGGACCCTCAACTTTATCCGTGGTTATCCTGGACGTCGACGGCTTGAGAGACATAAACAATACGTACGGTCATCTGACCGGGGATGAGGTCCTAATAGCTGTCGCCGCAAGCCTCAGAGAGGGGACGAGAGCTTGCGACGTAGTCGGACGCTACGGAGGGGACGAATTCGTCCTGCTGTTCCCCGGTGCTTCCCGGGAAGCTGTGGAAAAACGCGTGCGGGAAATGGTCCAGGAATGGACGGAGAAGACGATCCGGTCGGCGGACGGAAGGGAAGTGCCTCTTCCTAGCGCGACTTTCGCAGTAGCTCTTTATCCCGAAGACGGGGATAGCGCTTATTCGGTTCTCTCCGCGGCGGACGAGCGCCTCCTTGAGAAGAAATATGGGTCGCCGAATGCGCGTCCTCGCGGGGCCGTTTGATATAATCGGTAGACGGTGTAATCACGGCGTATGCTGGCAAAAAGAGACCTCTTTCAAAAGGTGTTTCGAAAGATTCCCGGTCAGGTACTGGAGATAGCCGGAGCTCTGCAACGGGAAGGGGGTCGCGTTTACGTCGTCGGAGGGGCCATCCGGGACGTGCTTTTAGGGATCGAACCTAAGGACTGGGACCTCGGTACGACTTTAGAACCCCCTCAAGTTCTTTCGGTGTTCCCTGGAGCTGAGGTCGATGGCATCCAGTTCGGACGGGTGAGGATATCCGGTGTAGATGTGGTGAGCTTGCGGGCGGAAGGGGAGTATCTCGACCGCCGGCACCCAAGCTGCGTTGAACTCGGCGCAACCATCGAGGACGATCTCGGGAGAAGGGATTTTACCGTGAACGCCATGGCGCTGGACCTCCACGCCGGAGACCTCCTGGATCCCTTCGGGGGCGAAGCGGACCTGGAGGGCCGGGTCATTCGCACTGTGGGCGAGCCGGAAGCGAGGTTTTCCGAGGACCCCTTAAGGATACTGCGGGCTTTCCGCCTGAAGGCCGAGCTCGGGTTCAACATCGCTCCCGAGGTGTCGAGGGCCGCTCGAAACATGGCCGGCCTGGTCTCGTCCGTGCCGGGAGAAAGGTGCTTTTCTGAAATCCAGGCCATACTCCTTTCTCCGGGCGCCTGCCCCGCGATTGTCGAGCTCCGGGACGCAGGGATCCTTCAGGTAGTGATACCCGAGATATTCGGAGACTCCTCATTTCATGGCCCAAATTCCCAGCGCAGCACCGTGCTTCACATCGCAAAGACCGTGGGGTTCTGTCCGGAAAACCTTCCCGTGAGACTCGCCGCTTTGTTTCACTTAGCTCCGCCGGGCGGATGGAAAGAAGCTTCCCGCCGCTTCGGCCTTTCTTCGAAGCTTTTTTCTCACGTGAAGTACCTGCTTAAGGGCATACCGCTTTCGACGGATGCGGACCCGGGCTATGTCGTGAGAAAGATCCTGAAAGAGGCCGGTCTGGAGAAGTTTCATGACGTTATTGCACTGGAAATCGCGAAGTCGCTTGCAGCACGGGGAGACGCTATACCTCAAACTGTAGTGGACCTTCTGGCGGGGGTTTTCTCCTCCAGGCGTTATCCCCCGGAGTCGTATCTGAAACTTAAGATAACCGGGGACGATTTAATGAGGGAAGCAGGGTTATCCAGGGGACCTGAGCTCGGGGAGGCCATCGAATACCTGGAGGAGGCGGTTTTGAGGAACCCCAACCAAAACACGAAGGAGAGATTGCTCCTACTCGTCGAGGAATGGCGGAAAAAGCGGTCCGGAAGCGTTTGTGATGAAGGCGAGAAAAAGTGAGTAAAGCCGTACGGGAAAGTCGAGGCAAGGCCCGAAGAATCGTTCGCGTCGCCGTTCTCGTGGGCTTGGCCAGTGTGCTACATGCGGTTGAGGCCCTCATCCCGGTTCCGTATGTAATGCCCGGAGCCAAGCTCGGCCTGGCCAACACCGTGGCGCTTTACGCGGTGCTCAGACTGGGGTTGGGAGAGGCGCTTATGATTAGCTTCCTACGTACCCTCTTGGGAAGCTTGGTATCGGGGACTTTTCTCAACATCAGCTACTACCTCAGCACGGGGGGTGCCGTCGTGAGCACCCTCGTTATGTACGGCGCCGGGAGAATACCGAGGGAGCGGTTGAGTACGGTGGGCGTGAGCATCGGGGGAGCCGCAACCCACAACATCACCCAGCTTCTCCTGGCAGCAGCTATCCTGAGGACCACGGGCGTGTTCTTCTATCTTCCGTATCTCCTTTTCTTCGCAGTTCCGACCGGGATTTTCACCGGATTTCTGGTGAGACGCTTGGTCAAGCTCGGCTAGTTTCTAACATACCGGCGGCGGGCGTTTAGGCCTTCCTATGTTGAGCGACAGGCTCGTCTCTTGGAGAAATCCGTGTCTTGTAGCAGCCTTGCTTGAACGCTCGGTCAACACGTGGAGATCCGGGCGATCCCACGGACAGACGTCGGTCCTACGGACAGACGTTGGCGTTCAGGCTTGTGTCGCGCAGGTGGCCGCCGGCAGCGTCCGGAGACGTACCCGGCTGTCAGGGAACAGCGAAGAAGGTGCTCCCGTAAAATGGTAGAATTACGTTAGTAGTTGGGATGCAACGATCTTTCGATTCCTCAGAGGAGGTGCCGTGTTCCGTGGTGAGAGTGAAGGTTCCGGACGTGGTGGTTAGGAGACTCGTGAACTACCTTCGGATACTCAAGGAGAAGGAGGCATCGCCCGAGGATTACATTTCGTCTGCGGAGCTCGCCGCCCTCGCGGGCGTAAACGCGGCTCAGGTGAGAAAGGACCTCGCTCTTTTCGGTGAGTTTGGAAAGCAGGGAGTCGGCTATCCCGTACTCATGTTGAAGCAGGAACTCGTTGAAATCCTGGGCGCCGGTGAGCCCGTGTCCGTTTCCATATTCGGCGTGGGCGAACTGGGGACCGCTCTGGCGAGGTACCTCACGACGAGGCACAGGTTTGACAAGGATTACCCGTTCCATGTAAAAGCCCTTTTTGATGTGAACCCTAAAAAGATAGGGACGACGGTCGGCGGAGTTAAAGTCAGTTTGGTGACGGAGGTTTCTGAGCTCGTGAAGGCCCACGATGTCAAGGTCGGAATTATCACCGTTCCTCCCGAGGCAGCTCAAGAGGTCTGCGACGTCGCGGTTCGCGCCGGGATACAGGCGTTTTTGAACTTCGCTCCGGTGAAGCTCAAAGTACCCGAGGGAATCTTGGTGAAGTACCAGGACGTGACGTCGGATCTTCAGGAGCTGACTTTCTTTTTGAGGCAGCGTATGGAACGCTAAACGCGTGATACTTTGTAGTGACCTCAGCTTGTACGACCGTCAGAACCGGAGTCTTTCGAATGAAAGCTCTGAAACGAGAGCCTTTGTAAGGAAAGCCTTTGAAGAGCCTTGGAAACGAAAGCTATTGGAATGGAGTATTGCATTACCCGTATTGGATCTCTCCGTTGAGCGTTTGGCACCACTTTTGGAACCCATCGTATAATCCAATTCCGGTCCAATTCCCCTGGACGCGACAAATGAGGCTTTGATATGCTATGAGTGGTCTGGCCGGAGGCTCTTTTTTAATTGGCTGGGCCAATTTCAGGAGGTGAAAAGATTGCCTTCTTCCAGGGAGCAGTTGGAAGAGAAGCTTAAAGAGCTCCGGGATCGCCGCCGCAAAGTCCACGAAGGCGGTGGAGCTGCTCGAATAGAACGCCAGCACAAGTCGGGCAAAATGACCGCGAGAGAAAGGCTGGACGCTCTTCTCGATCCCGGGTCGTTCGTAGAGATAGACGCCTTCGTAACCCATCGCGCCAGGGATTTCGGTATGGATAAAGTGGAAGCTCCCGGCGAAGGGGTGGTGACCGGGTACGGCCTGATCGACAGCAGAGCTGTGGGCGTCGCGGCGCAGGACTTCACGGTGATCGGTGGTTCCCTCGGTGAGATGCACGCATCGAAGATCGTTAAGGTGATGGAGCTTTGCGCGAGGATGGGGATTCCCTTCGTTTCTTTGAACGATTCGGGAGGAGCCCGTATTCAGGAGGGAGTGGACGCTCTTAAAGGATACGGCGATATATTCTTCAGGAACGTTCAGTATTCCGGAGTCATCCCTCAAATATCCGTGATCATGGGGCCGTGTGCCGGTGGTGCTGTGTATTCGCCGGCATTAACCGACTTTGTCTTCATGGTAAGAGGTACCGCCAACATGTTCATAACGGGACCTCAGGTAATCAAAGCTGTGACCGGCGAAGAAGTGAGCGTGGAGGACCTGGGAGGTGCTTCAATACATAGTCAGGTCTCGGGAGTGGCGCACTTCGTGGCCGACGACGAAAAGAGCTGTCTTGAAATGGTGAGGGCGCTCCTGTCGTATCTTCCCGCCAATAACCAGGAAGACCCCCCTTATGTAACTCCGTCGGACGACCCCGGGCGGATCGAACCGGGGCTTTGCGACGTCGTGCCGGTCGATCCCAACAGGCCGTACAACATGTATGCCCTCATCGAGCCCGTTGTGGACCGGGGTAGTTTCTTCGAGGTTTCGCGAAACTACGCTCCCAATATCATCACGGGTTTTGCACGGTTAAACGGTCACGTGGTGGGAATAGTAGCTTCTCAACCTCTTGAAAAGGCGGGTTGTCTCGACATAAACGCATCGGATAAAGCGTCGAGGTTCGTGAGGTTTTGTGATGCCTTCAACATCCCCCTTGTTACCTTCGCCGACGTTCCGGGTTATCTTCCCGGGGTGGACCAGGAGTACGGCGGCATCATCCGCCACGGAGCGAAGCTTCTGTACGCTTACTCCGAAGCTACCGTGCCCAAGGTAACCGTGATAGTCAGGAAAGCTTACGGAGGAGCTTACATCGCCATGTGCTCCAGGCATCTCGGAGCTGATCTTGTATTTGCTCTTCCCACGGCGGAAATCGCAGTCATGGGGCCCGAGGGCGCAGCTAACATCATCTTCCGGGATGAAATCGCAAAAGCTCCCGACCCCGAAGCGGCAAGGCAGGCCAAGGTGAAGGAGTTCAGAGAGGTGTTTGCCAATCCATACGTAGCTGCGTCAAGGGGCTACATCGACGATGTAATCGAGCCGGAGGAGCTCAGGCCGAAGATCATCGGTGCGCTTGAGCTTTGTCGCACGAAGAGCGAGGCGCGGCCGGTAAAAAAGCACGGAAACATGCCGGTATAGTTCGGAGCGAGGATCAGCTCATAACCTGCCGGCGTCCGGCTGGCTCGAACTTGCAGGGAGGTTTTAGACTTGCCCGATAGTTTTCTCGGAGGGGTTTTGCTGAGCATCATTAACGTGGCCGTGGTCTTTGCCGTGCTGGGGTTTCTCGCCCTGGTGATCAGAGCTGTGGCAAAGACCGTGAACACGGCCGGGATGTCCCGAAACAGTACGGTTCCCGGGGGAACCCCGGACGCGAGCGGTGGTCCGGAAGGCCTGGTGAGTGAGGCAAGGGGGGGTACCGGCATCGTCCCTAACGGGGGGGCTGGCGTTCCTCCCGTTGCGACTGGTATGACGGGTGCCGGGGCCGGGAATGGGACAGGCACCGGTTTTACCATACGGACGGTACAAGTGCCGAACGGGACTTGCGGAGATCTGACTGTCAAGGAAAAGGCGGCTGTGATAGCTGCGGTGATGGCGGTAATGGCCGGCACCGGCCGGCGCCACGTTTTCGTACGCGGTGTCAGGGACTCGGGTGCATGGGGAAAACTGGGGAAAGCCGGCGTCGTTCGTCAAGTTAGAGCTCGCCGGTGACTTGGCAAAACCCGGTTGGCTGAAGGCCCGGTGACTTTGAGACCTTTTAGGCTCAGGGGTTTAAAGGGATAAAGGGGAGGTCAGAAGCTGTGCGGCGGTTCAGAATAAAGGTTGATGATAAGGTCTTTGAAGTTGAAGTAGAAGAGATTTTGGGCGGGGACGTTCCTGCGGGGAACGAATCTCCATCCGCCGGGGTTTGGGCAAATCCCGTGACTTTACCTCCGGCGCAGCCCGTGAGAGTGCCGGTGCCCAGGCCGTCGGTGCCGCCTGCCAGAAAGGAAGCGCCTGTCCAGACGGCGGCGAAGACGAATGCTCCGGCGGGCCCGGGCGTGATGAAGGCGCCGATACCGGGTTCCGTCAGCGAAGTCAAAGTGAAACCCGGGAAAGCGGTCAAGAGAGGACAGGTACTGCTTCTTTTAGAAGCTATGAAGATGCAGAACGAGATAATGGCGCCAAGCGACGGAGTTGTCGAGGAAATCTACGTTTCCCAGGGGCAAACGGTGAACACGGGGGACCCGCTTTTGAAACTTAGTTCGCAGTCTCCGGACTCCGTATGAAATCCTTTCTCGGGTTCTTGGACCGTTTGTCGTGACTACGCCTGGCGGAGTTGAGGAAACGGTGTTAGCGCCTCAGAGGGTGAGGAAAGCGGGGAGGAGCCGTACGCCAAAATGGATATAGCATCGGTGCTTTCAAAACTTTGGTCCACTACGGGTCTCGTCGGTTTTGAACCGGGGAACGCCTTGATGATCCTGGTGGGTGTGATTCTTCTTTACCTTGCCATCTTCAAGAAATTCGAACCCCTTCTCCTGGTTCCCATCGGCTTTGGGGCGATTTTGGCTAACCTGCCTTTTGCCCCCATCATGACGCCACCTTCTGGTGCCATGCCCGGAGGGCTGGTTTACTATCTGCACCAGGGAGTGGAAAAGGAGATATTCCCGCCGCTGATATTCATGGGCGTGGGGGCGATGACCGATTTCGGCCCGCTTCTCGCAAACCCTTCGACTTTGCTTTTAGGGGCGGCAGCTCAGCTTGGGGTCTTCATCGCCTTGCTTGTTGCCAAGGCCTTGGGCTTTTCGTTGAGTCAGGCAGCCGCCATAGGGATTATCGGGGGTGCCGACGGGCCGACAGCTATCTACACGGCAATGAAACTCGCGCCCGAACTTCTGGGGCCCATCGCCGTGGCCGCTTACACCTATATGTCCCTGGTTCCCCTCATTCAGCCGCCCATCATGAAAGCTTTGACGACCGAGAAAGAGCGAACCACCGTGATGTCCGAACTTCGTCAGGTGTCGAAGACCGAAAAGATCGTATTCCCAATCGTGGTCACCGTGGTGGTGAGTCTCCTTCTGCCGCCGGTAGCTCCTCTCATCGGGATGTTGATGCTGGGGAATTTGTTCCGGGAATGCGGCGTGGTGGAGAGGCTTTCCAAGACGGCGGCCAACGAGCTCAATAACGTTCTCGTGATTTTGCTGGGAGTCTCGGTGGGCGCGACGATGGATGCCCGGTCATTCCTGAGGCTTCAAACCATCGAAATCATCGTGCTCGGTGTCGTCGCCTTTGCAGGAGGTACGGCCGGAGGCGTTTTGCTGGGGAAACTCATGTACAGACTGACGGGGGGAAAGGTTAATCCCCTCATAGGATCGGCGGGGGTGTCAGCTGTGCCCATGGCCGCCCGGGTCTCGCAGGTGGTTGGGCAAGAGGCGAATCCGGGGAACTTCCTCTTGATGCATGCCATGGGCCCCAACGTGGCAGGCGTCATAGGTACGGCGGTGGCGGCCGGCGTGATGCTCTCGCTGTTGTTGTAGTCGGGCAACTTCAGGGTTTAGTCGATGTCCTTCCGAAAAAGGGGGGAGCTGTTCGGAGATGGAACGGAAGATAAGAGTCCTCGTAGGCAAGCCGGGGCTCGATGGTCATGACAGAGGCGCCATGGTCGTCGCCCGGGCATACAGAGACGCCGGGATGGAGGTTGTCTACAGCGGGCTTCACCGGACCCCGGAGGAATTGGCCCGAATGGCCGTGGAAGAAGACGTCGACGTGGTGGCTTTGTCGATCCTCTCGGGGGCTCATGGGACGCTCGTCCCGAAGGTGATCGAACACCTCAAGAAGGAAAAGGGAGGAGCGCTCGACGTTCTCGTGCTGGTCGGGGGCGTGATTCCGCACGACGACATCCCGGCCCTGAAGGCGGCTGGCGTCGCCGAGGTGTTCGGGCCGGGGACCAGCACCGAGGAGATCGTAGAGTACACTCGAACCCACGTCCGAGAAAAGAGGGCAAGCTGAGTGGAACAGAATAAAGAGCTCGGCGGTTTTCCCGGGAGTATCTCAGCGGAAGGGAGTTTTTCGCCCAGCCGGGGTCCCGAGAATCTCTTCGAGAAGATTTGTCGCGGCGATAGGCCTGCTCTGGCCAGAGCTATAAGCCTTATCGAAGATGGAGCTCCGGGTTCTCGAGAGCTCGTCCGGGCCGCTTACAGGACTCCAAAGAATTCCCGGATCGTCGGTATCACGGGTGCCCCGGGGGTCGGAAAGTCCAGTTTGGTAGACGGGATCGTCGATGAGCTCCGGTCGATGGGCAGGTCGGTGGCGATCATCGCCGTGGACCCTTCCTCTCCTTTCACCGGCGGCGCGATCCTGGGGGACAGGGTCAGGATGAAGCGCCGTACCACAGATCCTCACGTTTTCTTCCGCAGTCTCGCCAGCCGGGGACACCTGGGTGGCCTTACTCGCGCTACGGGCGACGTTCTAGCTTTGGTCGGGGTCGCCGGCTTCGATGATGTGCTTGTCGAGACGGTGGGGGCCGGGCAATCGGAGGTAGACGTGATGAAATACGCCAACACCGTTCTCGTGGTGTTGAGCCCGGGGCTTGGCGATTCGGTGCAGACGTTGAAGGCGGGCATCCTTGAGATAGGAGATGTGTTCGTCGTCAACAAAGCGGATCTCGCCGGTGCCGACAGGACCAGAGCGGAGTTGGAAATGATGCTGGATATGTGTCCGCAGGGGGGTTGGAGGCCGCCGGTGATCAAGACCGTGGCCACGACTGGTGAGGGCCTCGCCGAGCTGGTCGGCGCCATCGAAGCTCACTACGAATATCTGAAGTCCTCCGGAGATCTTAAAGCGAGGGTGCGGAGCAGATTTCTTGCCTCGCTGGAAGAGTACCTCAAGAGAGAAATGGTGGACAAGGTACTCAAAGCCGCCTCCGCCTCTGGCGAGCTCGAACGCTGCCTCGCAGCGCTCGAGGCGGGGAAGGACGACCCCGCTTCAGTGGCGGGGCGCTTGGCCTCGCGCTATTCAGCGGCGAGCTCCTGCTCCCCTCTTGCACCTTCGGAACGGTCGTGAAACTAAAACCGGGCATGTGGAAACTGTATTACCGATCATCATGAAGCCGTCTTCGGAAGCTCACTAGATCCTTTTCAGGTAGGTCGGTAATCTCGGTGCCGTCGAAGATGATGCAACCGGCGGTGGGCTCGTAGATCCTGGCGACGGTTCGTCCGACCGTCGTCTTGCCGCATCCGGATTCGCCCACCACGGCCAGCGCTCCGTGGCGCTTGAGGTCAAAACTCACCCCTCTTACTGCGCACCGTTCCGGCGTACGTGTGGAAGAAAACCTTCAGATCCTGAGAGGGCGTATTCCATCTCCCGGAGCTGGAGGATCTGTCCGCGAACGAGCCTGGGGAGGCCTCGTGAGCGCTTCGGCCTCGTGCTGATCGAGGGTGACCGTACTTGTATCCGAGTTCCTTCAAGCCCTCCTTGAAGAGCTTCACCGCTTCTTCTTTCTGGGCCGTCTCGTTGAGGACCTTGCCTATATACTTGTCGGCGAAGCTCACGGTGGCGTTCTCACCGTGGATGGTGAGGCGTCAAGCTGGTTGCGTATTTTCGAGTAGTTCCTCAACACGTTGTCGCAGAAGGTCTTCCTGTCGAACGCAAGGGAGATCGCCTTCCGGATCTTGGCGTTCTGGAAGAGCGGATCTTTGAGATTGAGCTGCAGGTACCAGGTGGTGTCATCCGGCATCTGCTTCAGCATACCGGCCTCCAGGTACTTGAAGATGAAGTCACCCGAGACACCCATGGTATCGAGCTGTTTCGCGTCGAACATCGAGTCGGGCACCCACTTGTCGATGACGAACGGGCCGCAGTAGAGCATCTTGTTTTTGTCGGTGGCGTAGTCCTCTCCCCACTTCTTATGGGCGCTTTCCTTTACCGGGAAGTCATTTCCCGGCCTACGGCCTATAGTTTTACTCACCACCGTCAATTCCTCCAATGTAACGAAATTCCTTTGAAATCTTTTTTCTAAGCGAAGATGGTTAAGGAAGTCCATGGGACCCCGAACCAGCTGAGCTAGCGCGGGCGTCACAATCGTAGTCAAGACGCCATCTGGTCATAAACGTCTTTGAACGTATTGACGATAAAAGAATTAGAAACCGGGCGACGTCCGGTTGCGTCCCGGCGCGGAAGAGGTGGACCTGCTACGTATCCCGCTGGAGAAGTCATCCGGCCGGCGGGGACGAGCGGTGCCCGGCTGGTTGACCTGGCCCCGGCCCGGGTGAATCCGCCCGGAGGTGGAGTTTCGGACTAAGCGGGCAGGAACGCACGCTTTCGAAGTCGACAGCCATCGGAAGCGTAATAGAAGGAGTAGGGGGGCGTAAGGCGTTGAGGATAAAGACCCGGATTATCCTTGTATTCGTCGTAATGATCGCAATAATGGTGGCGATAAGTCTTATCTCTTCCCGGCAGATTCCGGAAGTCGCCGCAGTAGTCAAGGAAGAATTCACAGCCGCCAGGATGACGACGCTTCACGCATACCAGCTCTCCAAAGTAGTTGCGGCTGAGCGATTTGCAGCTACCTGCTACTTCTACACTGGCGAACAGAAATTCCTCGATCAGTTCCTGACGGGGAGCAGGGAAGCTGACGGCCTGGTCGAGCTGGTGGTGTCGGGGTCGGTTGGAAAGCCTTCGGAGAAGGCCGCCAAGGAGATTCAGACGGCGTGGAAGCGATACAGGTCGTGCGTGGGGCAAGCTATCGCCCTCATGGAAGCGGGGGATAGGGATGGCGCCTTGCAGTATATGCTGAGTGCCGGCAAGGACAGTGAGAATATGCTGGATTGGGCCGTATCCGAGTTCTCCCGCCTCGCGGATGCCAGCGCCGTTGATGCCGTTTCCAAAGCTACGATGAGGGCCAGAGAAGTCGAGAGGGTTCTGCAAATCGCCACTGCTTCAGCTACCTGCATAGTTCTCATCGTCGCGGTGCTCAACGCCCGCGGTATCTCTCGAGGGCTTGGTCAGCTTGCCTCTGCGATGCAGGTAATGGCCAGTGGGGACCTCAGCGTTAAGATCCCAGAAGCCAAGGGAAAAGACGAAATCCAGAGCGCGTTCAGGGCATTTGAATCCATGCGGATGCAACTCAAGGACCTCATCAACCAGGTCGCCGAACTCGCCGAACAGGTGGCGGCTTCCAGTCAGGAACTTTCGGCCACCTCAGATGAGGCCTCAAGAGCTGTAGCTCAGATCACCGCGGAGCTCCAGGTGGTAGCGAGCTCCTCGGAAGAACAGGCCGCATATGCTCGGGATACGGGAACGACCGCGTCGCAGCTCAGGACCGCGGTTACCGAGCTCGCCATGGGAGCTGAAAACGAAGCCCGCAGCGTACAGGAGACCCTCGAGTTCGTGCGCCGGCTCGATTCCACGGTTCAACAGGTGGCCTCGTCTGTGTCGAGCCTTTTCGATGCGTCCAATGGGATGCAGGAGGCGGCCGCTTCCGGCGATGAGACGGTTCAGAAGACGATAATGGGGATGGAAAAGATCGTCGCCGTCACCGATAAAATCGGAGAACATCTGACGAGCCTCGCCTCCCTTTCGGAAAGGATAGGCGAAATCGTCGGTCTCATATCGGATATAGCTGAACAAACCAACCTCCTCGCGTTGAACGCGGCCATCGAGGCGGCAAGGGCCGGGGAGCACGGGAGGGGCTTCGCCGTCGTGGCGGACGAGGTCCGGAAGCTCGCCGAACAATCTGCGGTGTCCGCTAAGGAAATCGCCTCCCTCATTCGAAGCATCCAGGCAAGTATTCAAGGGGCAGTGGGTTCTATGAGCGAAGGGAAAGCTGTCGTGGCCGATGGGATGTCTCTGGCGGCGGATACGAGCAACGCGTTGACCAGGATAATTCAGGCAATTTCCATCACCAACGGAGAAATCCAACGGGTGTCCGGGGCCGTGCAGGAGATAGCGGACGTAAGTACCCAGGTGTCCAAACGGATGGACGAGGTGGCCTCCGTTATCGAGGAGACTACTGCAGCGAGCGAGCAGATGGCCTCGTCCTCTGTGATGGTCCAGGAGGCAGCAGAAAAAGGGGTAGCCAAGGCTCAGGAGATAGCTGCCGCGATAGGAAACATAAGTGCATCGTCGGAGGAAATCGCCTCATCCTCGCAGGAGATCGCGAAAGCTGCACAGAATCTCGCCCAGATGGCCCAGGAGCTTGTGAACCAGATTTCTGGGTTTAGGGAAAGCTAGGAGCTGAACTAGGGTTCGGGTGCTCACCGCGGAACTTCGGAGATGGAGCTTCCGCGGCGGGCCGGGCTCTTTCGGAAGGGATGGGCAAGGGGCAGCGGGAAGGATGGCAAAGGGTGGCGCCTGACGGTAGCAGGATTTTCTCTTTTCACGAGGCCACGCCGAGCGAGCGTAAACTGGCGAAGGAGCTTTCCCGGCACCGGGTGAGTTTCGTCCGCGAGGCTCCCATACGCCACTACACCGTGGATTTCTTGATAGATGATTGGCTTGTGGTGGAGGTTGACGGGGAGAGCCACATTCCTGCGTCCAGACGCCGGGAGGATTTGCGCAGGCAGAGGGAACTCGAGTCTTTCGGCTTTACGGTGCTCCGCGTCCCATCCAGAGATCTCTCTGACAAAAGGCGGACCGCCTACTGGGTTGACACCATCTTGAGCGAGCTCAAATATCAAACGAAGCGAAAGCCCGGCTTCGAGGCGTCCAGGCGGAGGGCGTTAACTGCGGGAGAACACGCGATTGAAGAACGCAGGTGGCTCACCCTGAGCCCGCCATCGCCCTCATTCGATCGATCTTCGCCTGACCGAGTGACGCCGGACCCAGCGTCATCTGCCAAGAGACCGCAGTCCTCACGGCGTCCCCGCGAACCCACTATGGCCGAGTTGTTCGGGCCGGACTCTCTTTCCTTTGCCGAATTGTTGAAGCGGTCAAGCTGGATGCCCGGCGATTTCCGTAAGGACGATGACGTTGACGATGAGGATGATAATGGGAGAAAAGCGCTGAATGGGAAGGGGAAACGACGCCATAAGTAGCGAGTAAGTATGAAGGCCGCTTAGGCCCGTCCTGAAGAGGCGCGAGGTGTAAAAGGAAAATGCCCCCGGTGCGGAGATCCCAAGGACGAACTGATAAAGCAGGAACCGCCGGGATACCTGCGAGACTACGATCTCCCGGGTCTTGTCTTTGATGTTGAAGTTTTCCCGAGCTCCGGTCCGGGAAACTCCGGAAACCTATTACTGCTCCTTAAATAATGTTTTTGCCGCGAGTTCCAAGAGACGAGAGATTCCCAGGCCGACGAGTATTCCGGACCCGGTCTGGATCAGGTCAAACAGGAATTCTGCGGGAACAGCAGCGGGTCCGTACAGGACGAAGGCTCCCAGCGAGTATCCGGCAATTGTAACGACAGCTCCAACCACCATAGCTGCTGCCTTGTGAAGTTTCTTTCCAATAACGAAGGTGCCTACGAGGTATCCGGTCAACCCCTTAATAACGACAGACCACGGGACCCATACGGGATAGCCTGCCAAAAGATCGGCTACTCCTGATCCAAGGCCTCCCGATACCGCTGCGAGAATCGGGCCGAACGACGCCGCGATTCCGTAGATGAGCCCGTCGCCCAGGTGGATGTAACCGTACCCCGTGGGGATGGGGATTTTCAGAAAGGCCGTGGCCAGGGCCACAAGGGCTGCGCCGAGAGCACCGATAGCGATGGAGCGCGTCCTCGAAGTCCTCATCACTCAAACCTCCCAGAGAGCCCGGCATATCCATAACCGGGCAAAATTAAAGCCCCGGATTCCCCCGGGGCTGTTCTTGCAAAAAACCAGATACGGTACGGTGAAAGGCAGTAGTTTGCCAGTGCCGAACCATCCAATGGTCTCGACAAAGGCCTGCCCATCCCGTGCAACGTGAAACCGCCTTCGCCCAATCGGACTATACCGTCGGCGCCGGAATCTCACCGGACTCAACCGCTGGGGCTGATGGGCTAACCTCGCCTTCCGCCCGAGGCTCGACGCCTATCTGGATCGGGATTACCGGCGAGGCATTACCACCGGTTGGGAGTCTCACCCTGCCCCGAAGGGTTTCCATAGCGCATTATAGCATCTACCGATGTCACGTGGTTAACATTTTGATCTATCGAACACCGTCGAGCGTCCACGTTATAGTGAAGCTATGGCCGTGATGAACGGCACATCCGGTTCGGTGGCGCAATAACAATATCGGGAGAGAACCACCGCGCTCGTACGGATTGTCGCTACCGCCGGGGAGGTATCTTCTTATGGCCACCGTGTTCTACCCTCCAACCATTCCCTGGGGGAAACTCACCCAGCGTCCACAACAGCTCATGCGATGGTTTGCGAAGCTGGGCTGGACCGCGGTGTACCACGACATCGGCCTGCAGCGGGCCGACCCGCCTGTGATGGAAATACATCCGGGACTGTATCTTTTGAGCAGATATGCCCGCCCCGAAGCGCTGCGGGACAAAATCAATCTGACACGCCCGGTAATACTCTGGATAACCTATCCGCCCCATTCGAGCTTGGTCGGCACCACATATGGTGAGGATCTCGTCGTTTTTGACATTTGCGACATGCCTTCCGAGGAGTTTCTTCCTTGGAAAAGATGGATGCAAGAAATGTTCTCAAAAGCTTCCGTCGTCTTTACGGTATCCCAGGTTCTCTACGGCGCATTCTCCGAATCTCACCCTGCCGTACACTGCGTGCCGAACGGTGCCGACTGGCAACATTTTACGTCTACCTCTCGCAGCATACCACCGGACTTTCCCAGGAGGGCCGGAAGAGTCGCAGGTTACCACGGCGTTCTTGCGAGCTGGCTCGATTGGCGCCTTATACAGCGAGTGGCCGAGGCCATGCCCGACTGGAACTTCATTTTTGTCGGGCCCCCGCTTGGGCTCGATTTAAAACGGCTTCCCAGGCGACCCAACATGTTCTACCTTGGCGAAAAGAGCTATGACGAG
>DYEQ01000050.1 GCA_020725645.1 Candidatus Fermentithermobacillaceae bacterium
AGGTGTACCGGTAGGGACAACTCGTGGAGGTCTGGAGTGAGCTTCGATGGATGATTCCCTTAGACAAAGAGGAGCCCAAGCTCCCCCCTCCCACACAACCGGGCCCGGGTTCCCAACCCGGGCCCCTAAGACCAGGAGGGGCAAGGAACCGTGGGAATATCTGGCCCTGGCAGCGACGGTTCTAGCTGCGGGCGCCGTTTTCCTCATAGCTGTTTTCGTGTTTTGGGAGGGGTGGCCTGCCTTCCGGGAAGTGGGCTTCTTCGAATTCGTCCTGGGAAAAGTGTGGAGTCCTACCAGGGGATTTTACGGGATCTTGCCCATCATAGCGGGAACCTTCGCCGTGACCATCCTGACACTCGTCCTCGCGATCCCGGTGTCCGTAGGGACTGCGGTGTTCCTCACCGAGTACTCTCCGAAATGGACCGACCGGATAGTACGCAAAGCCGTCGATCTCCTCGCGGGCATACCTTCGGTGGTATACGGACTTTTCGGTATGACCACCGTGGTTCCCCTCATCCGACGCATAGAACTGGCTACGGTTCCTCAGGGGGCGCCCAGTTATCTCACCGTCGGCTATTCGGTCCTCGCCGCCTCCATCATCCTGGCGGTGATGATCGCTCCGACGGTGATCAGCATCACCTGCGATGCGTTGAAGAGCGTTCCTTCGGAGTATCGTGAGGGTTCGTTAGGACTCGGGGCCACCAGGTGGCAGACGGTCACCAGAGTGACGCTGCCCGTAGCGGCGCCCGGCATCCTCGCCGGCATCATACTGGGCTCGGGGCGGGCTGTGGGAGAGACCATGGCTGTCCTGATGGTAGCTGGAAACGCACCGTTGTTTCCCAAATCCATTTTCACTCCCGTGAGGACGCTGACGGCGAACATCGCTGCGGAAATCGCCTATGCAACCGGTCTACATGAACATGCTCTGTTCGCCGACGGAATAGTGCTGTTCTTCTTCGTGATCCTTCTCAATTCCGTGGCGCTCTGGGTCAGGAGGAAGGCGCTGAAATGAAACCGTACGGCACACCACACGGTACATTCCGAGGTGCGCTCGGCTCGGACCTCGCCCGTACCCGCGAGCCCGTGCCCGAAGAGACGAGGTGGGGAGGAGCTATTACATGACCCGAAAGAGACAGGAGCTTCTCGGAAAAAGTTTTCTCTGGTTTTGTGCCGTTGTCACGGCATCTTCCTTGCTTTTGGTGCTAGCTTACGTGACGTTCCAAGGAGCGCCGGGGCTCAGCTGGAAGTTCCTTACCGCTTCCCCCGAGGATATGGGGAGAAAAGGCGGCGTGTTCCCGGCGATAGTCGGAACGTTGTTCCTGGTCATGCTGGGGATCGCCATCGCGACCCCGTTTGGAGTCGGTGCCGGGCTGTACCTTGCGGAATGCGTTTCCAGGAAGAGCCGCCTGGGTGAGATCTTCCGGTTCGGAATCGAGACGCTGGCAGCGGTTCCTTCGATAGTGTTCGGACTCTTCGGATACGCGCTGTTTGTCAAGGTCCTGAAACCCGTGACGGGCGGCACGACGCTGATCTCGGGAGCTTTAACGATAGCTTTGATGATACTGCCAATCCTCACCAGGGCGACCGAAGAGGCCGTGCGGGCGGTGCCGGTGTCCCATAGGGAGGCAAGCCTCGCTCTGGGAGCAACCAGGGGACAGACGGTTTTCCGGGTCGTCCTCCCTGCGGCGGCACCCGGTATCAGCTCCGCCATTATTCTAGGCGTCGGTAGGATTGTAGGCGAGACGGCGGCACTTCTCTTCACCCTGGGAGGAAGCCCGCTGGTGCCTCGTTCCATCTTCGAGCCGGCGCGAACCCTTGCCATGCATCTTTATCTCGTGGTGCTCGAAGTCGGAGCGATGGATATGGGTTTTGCCACCGCGTTTCTCCTGATGGTCATCACGTTGGGACTGAATCTCGCCGTAGATGCGGTTTCCAGAGGTAAATGATGCGATATTGTGGACGAGCGAGGAATATGAAGATGAATCGAACTTCAGCTGTAGCACCGAAACCTGTAGTACCGCAAGCCGGAGATGTTGGAGCTAGTATGCCTCAGGTGGCTTCGCCGAGGCCCAATGTCACTCCGCCCGTAAGGGAGAAGATTCGGACGGAGAAACTCACCGTTTCATATGATGGGAAGGACGCCATAAAGTCCATCGATCTCTCCATTCCCGAGGGCATGGTCACAGCCATAATAGGGCCGTCGGGCTGCGGGAAATCTACTTTCCTCCGGGCCCTCAACCGCATGAACGAGCTCATACCGGGAACCAGGACCACCGGGAAGGTGCTGATAGATGGGGTCGACATATACGACCCCGACGTCGACCTCCCCACTTTGCGGAAGAACGTAGGCATGGTCTGGCAGAGGCCCAATCCTTTCCCGAAAACGATCTGGGAAAACGTGGCTTACGGCCCAAAATGCCTCGGGGTGAAGTCAAAAGCGGTTCTAGACGACATCGTCGAAAAGAGCTTGAAAGAAGCAGCTTTGTGGGACGAGGTGAAAAACCGCCTTCATTCTTCAGCTCTAGCCCTGTCCGGGGGTCAGCAACAGAGGCTGTGTATCGCACGGGCGCTGGCGGTTGAACCCAGCGTGCTCCTGATGGATGAGCCCGCCGCATCGCTCGACCCGATATCGACGACCAAGATCGAGGACCTCATGGCCGAGCTTCGCGGCAAGTATACGCTGGTCATAGTCACTCATAACATGCAGCAGGCGGCGCGGGTGTCCGACTATACAGCTTTCTTGCTCATGGGCGAACTGGTGGAATTCGACGTTACCGAGAGGATCTTTACGAGGCCGAGGAGGAAAGAAACCGAAGATTACATCACTGGACGCTTCGGCTAAACGCTGGGATAACAGAAAGCTGCCAGGCATTGACGTACACGAGTGACGTATGTGGCGATAGATAGATTGTATTGATAAAGAAAGGGGAGTCATACGTGAACCCGGAGGCAACCGTGAGGAAAAGCTTTCACCAGGAGCTTGAGAAGCTCGAAGACGACGTGGCAAAGCTTGCGACCATAGCCGAGGAGGCCGTGGCTGGAGCTGTGAAATCCTTAAAGCAAAAGGACGTGAACATGGCCCAAAAGATCATCGACGGTGATGATGTCCTCGACGATCTCGCGCTGGACATCGAAAACAGGTGCTTTTCCATGCTGGCGCTTCAGCAGCCGATGGCCTCGGACCTCCGCACCATCGGCAGCGCCCTCAAGATCGTGACGGACCTCGAGCGGATCGGCGATCACGCAGTGGATATCGCCAAGGTTACCAAGCGCCTGTACGACAAGACCTATATCAAGCCGCTCATAGACATTCCTAGGATGGCTCAAATAACCCAGGAAATGCTCCGGTCGAGCTTGCAGGCTTTCGTCAAGAAAGAAGTGAACTTCCTCGACGAGCTCAAGGAGCAGGACGACGAGGTTGACCACCTCTACTCCCAGATATTCAGGGAACTCTTGACCTTCATGATGGCGGATCCGTCCACGATCAATCAGGCCATGGAGTTTCTGATGGTAGCTTCGCATCTCGAGCGTGTGGCAGACCACGCTACGAACATCGGCGAATGGGTATATTACGCGGTCACGGGAGAGCGGAAGGATCTCAACATCTAGAGACCCGGCGCTGGAGGAGCGGCGCCCAGAGAGAATGAGTCGCGGCCGCTGCGGTTGCCACGGGACGAAAGCATCAGGTGGATCTTTAGGGTTTGTCAGACGCGCCAGTTGCCATAGTGGGGGTCGCGGGCAGGTAAATGTAAAACGTGGACCCGCGCCCCTCTTCGCTCTCCACCCATGTTTTGCCCCCGTGGGCCGCGACCCAGTGCTTAACCAGCGACAGGCCCAGACCCGTTCCGCCCGTTTCCCGGCTCCGGTCTTTCGAACCCCTGTAGAACCTCTCGAACACCCGCTCTTTGTCTTCCTCGGCAACGCCCGGTCCGGTATCGCGAACCCCGAAAAGCGCTCCGGGGCCAAGGCCTAGTCCTGACGCGGCAGCATCCTCCGCCCACACCTCGACCGTGCCCGGACCGGGGGTGTACTTTATCGCGTTGTCAACCAGGTTCGTAAGCGCCCTCTCGACGAGGGTCCTGTCGGAGGTAACTGGAGCTGCCGGGGCATGAGGCGACCGGGGTTGGCCTGAACGACATCCCGCGCCCGCGCCGGCGGGAGGTGAACTCTGCTCACAAGCCGTGGAATCAACCAGGGTAAGCCCCTTTTTGTTAGCCAGGGGCATCATCCTGCGTACCACTTCGGCGACGACCGAAGCGGGGTCGACTTCCTCGAGGCTGAGCGTCAGGTGGCCCGACTCGATGCTGGCGAGTTCGAGGAGGCTCCGCACCAGTTCCGAAAGGCGCTCGGCCTCCCCGGCCACTAACGCGGCCATCTCTTTGACCGCCCTGGGATCTTCGGGCGGAGCGTCTCTCAGCGTTTCCGCATACCCCTGGATTATGGTTACGGGAGTCTTCAGCTCATGGGAGATGTTCTGGATGAAATCGCTCCGGACGGTCTCAAGCCGCCGTACATGTGTGATGTCGTGAAGGATGAGTATAGCCTCTCGACCGCCCGCCGACTCGACGGGAAGCGCATAGGCGTACACGACTTTCTCCGCCGGGACCAGGATCTTAACCTCGGCGCTTTGCGATTTGCCGGTTTCCAGAGCCGTGCTCACCAGGTCGACGAGAGCTGTGTTTCGCAAGGCGCGAACGTAGGGCAATCCTTCCAGGGATTCCCTACTCTCTCCCAGGATCCGGGCGGAGGCCTTATTCGCCATTGCCACTCTCCTGTCAGTCCCCACCAGCACCATACCGCTGACGCTCGATTGCAAGACCGTCTCGAATTTCCGGTTGGAACTCTCAAGATCCCGCACGAGTTTCCCCATGGAGGCTGCGAGGAAGTTCAACGTAGCTCCCAGGACGGCTATTTCCCCATCCGCCTGAGGGTACTGGTATTCTTTGAATTCGCCCGACGCCATGCGGCGAGCTGCGCGGGTCATCGACTCGAGAGGCCGGGATATCCTCGCCGCTTCTACCAGACCAACGACTATCGATACTACAACGGACACGCCCAGGCCCGCGAGAAGCCAGGGAAGCCCCGTAAGTACCCCCTCTTGCAGCGTCGCTAGGGGAACGGAAAGACGAAAGATACCAACGGTCCGGTCAGGAGAATCCACGCGGAAGGCGACGTACAGCATGGAGCGGCTGATGGTTGAGCTCCACCTAATCGAGGAGCCCCGCCCTTTCTTGAGGGCCTCCTGAACCTCCGGTCTGCCGAGATGGTTCTCCATGATCTTCGGGTCCTCGTGGGAGTCGAGGACCACCTTTCCGGAAGCGTCGATCAACGTCACCCGGAAGCCTGTCTTTTGTGCGATGTCCGTTGCCACGGACATTCCGCTCGCCGGGTCCGCGCCGGTAAGGTACGGAGAAAACTGGTCCTTCAGGACCGCCGATTGTTTTGTGAGGAAGTCCTCCGTTGTCCGGACGTACCCGTACCGGACGACGAAATAAAAGACGGAAGAGGCAATGAAAGCTGCGATGAACCCGCATGCAACAAAGGACCTGATAAGGCGAGACCTTACGCCCATCAGAGGTTTTTCGCCGCCTTAAGGTTACGCGCAGATAGCCGGTACCCGATGCCACGGACAGGCTCGAGCAAACTCGTCGCTTCCCCAGGGCCGAAGAGCAGCGGATCGACCTTCTGCCTGAGGCGTGAGATATGCACGTCCACGGTACGGGTATCCCCCTCAAAGTCGTAGCCCCATATCTCCTCCAGAAGCTTTTCTCTGGAAAAGACCTTGTCCGGATTCCTGGCCAAAAAGGCAAGGAGGTCGAACTCCTTTACGGTAAGGTCGATGGAGGTACCGGACACGGTGACGGTGCGGGTGGGCAAATCGATCTCGAGCGGGCCGAGTTTGATGGTCTCGGGAGGAGATTCATCCTCACCCATGGCCTTTCGCCGGAGATGAGCTCTCACCCTGGCCACGAGTTCCCGTGGAGAGAAAGGTTTAGTTACGTAATCGTCGGCACCGAGTTCAAGCCCGGCCACCTTATCGGTCTCCTCGCCCCTGGCCGAGAGGACGAGCACTGGAAGGTTCCTTTTCTCCATCCTGAGAGTCCGAAGGACTTCCCAACCGGAAAGCCGCGGAAGCATGAGGTCGAGGATGAGGAGATCCCAGTGGTCCCCCCTCAGGCGCCGAAGGGCAGATTCCCCGTCGTAGCACTTGTCCACCCGGAAGCCTTCCCTGCTCAGATGGTAAGAAATTAAATCCACAATAGCTTGCTCGTCATCAACCACCAGGATTCGGGGTTCCACGGGATTGGCCTCCTCCCAAATCTTCGGGTTCCCTATACAGTCGAATTACAACGGTCCAATTACAATGTTACACCATGTTCAAATCTATCTGACAAGGGCCGTAGATCAGGTTCCACGGGAAAACCCGGTACCTCAGCTCACCGGGGGACCTCCTCTCCTGGAGATCTGTCAGACCCTGGAGAAACGTCGGGTAGGAAATATACAAAAAGGGGTTGAGTTCTAATCTGTAGAATTAACGGCACAACTGGACTTAGTACATACGACGGGGACGTGAGATAGTTGAAGCGAAAAGCGTTCCTCATGATGCTCGATGCAGGTGTAGTGAACTTCGCTGTCATGGCCGCCCTGTATTTGCGGTTTGAATGGAGGGTTCCTCCCCAGCTTATTTCCGCGTATTTCTCCCTTGCCATCCCCTACACCTTGGTCTGTCTTGGCGTGTTTTTGCTGTGGGGACTTTACAATATCCTCCTTAAGTACGCAAGCGTAGAGGAGCTCTTCTCCATCGCAGGATCTACCGGCGTAAACGCAGCTGCGCTATACGGTCTCGCCCACGTAACAGGCCGGACACTCCCCAGGAGCATCTACCTCCTGTCATGGATAATCACATTCGTGCTGGTAGGGGGCTTGAGGATTTCCATCCGGGTGTACAGCTATCTTGAGGCCGGCGGTCCACGGCGCGGGTTGCACGGCGGCGGACGAACGCGCGTCCTCATTGTCGGGGCCGGAGATGCCGGGGCAGCCCTCGCCAGGGAGATCCGGGGAAATCCGGAACTACGCCGGGAGATAGTGGGGTTTATCGACGATGATCCCGAAAAACGTGGGAAAATCCTGTATGGCGGAAAAGTCCTCGGCGACAGGCACGACATTCCCGTTATAGTGCGGGAGAAGGCCGTGGACGAAGCGGTCATCGCTATGCCGAGCGTATCACCGCTCGCCATTCGCGAAATCTCGGAGATCCTGCGCCCGCTGGGAATTAGGGTTCGAATCGTTCCGAGGATCTCCGATCTCATAACGGGCGAAGGAGTGTTCAGGCAACTCAGGGAGGTAAGGGTTGAGGATATCCTGGGGAGATCTCTCGCCCGGATCGACCTGGCCAAGCTGTCCAGCCGGTTCAAGGATAAGAAAGTGCTCGTGACAGGAGCTGGAGGATCTATCGGGGCCGAGCTATGCCGGCAGGCGTTGAGGTTCGGTGCCAGCTCCGTCATCATGCTTGGACATGGAGAAAACTCCCTCTTTGAAGCTGGGATGAAGCTTTCCTTCGAGTTTCCCAGAGCTTTGCTTCAGACTATCGTCGCGGACGTGAGAGATTTGAGGAGGATGAGGCAGGTGCTCTCAGCCACCCGTCCCGACGTGGTTTTTCACGCGGCTGCCTGCAAGCACGTTCCCCTGATGGAGTTCAGTCCGTCGGAGGCCGTAAAAACCAACGTTTTTGGAACGATTAACGTGGCTATAGCTGCAATGGAATCCGGCGTCAGGCAATTCGTGCTCATTTCCACCGATAAGGCGGTACGGCCGAGGAACGTGATGGGTGCCACGAAACGCGCCGCCGAGCTCATAGTGCAATGTTTGAACAAATCCAGAGAACGCACCGGCGCTCCAACCAGGTTCGTGGCGGTCAGGTTCGGAAACGTTCTGGGTTCGAGGGGGAGCCTTCTTCGTGTGGTGGAGGAGCAGATCAAGAGAGGCGGCCCGGTTACCGTCACGCATCCTTCAATGACCAGGTACTTTATGACGATACAGGAGGCCGTGAGCCTCGTTATGCTGGCTTCAAACCTGGACGAGGAGGGTGACCTCTTCGTCCTGGATATGGGCGAACCGGTAAGGATCCTCGAGCTGGTCGAGCAAATGATTCGCCTTTCCGGCCATGAGCCGTACTCGGAAATCCCGATAGTCTTCACCGGCGTCCGGCCGGGTGAGAAGCTCCACGAGGAGCTTTTGACCCGGGAGGAATTAGCTGCAACCTCGACCATCGAGTCCATTTACGCCGTTTGGGAAAGCGCGCCTGACGTCAACTCGGTCGTGCGCCGGCTCGGGGATTTGGAGCGGGCTGCGTTCGGCGACCCCTCAGCGACGGTCATTACCAAGGAATTCGCGAGATTGCTGTCGAATTTGTCGGAGATCGACGACCTTGACGTCGGTGATGCCCCTTCAGGGGCGGACGAAGAGCTGGTAGTGGAGTACCTGTCAAAGCTTGTGCCGTCCTACAGGCCTTGCGGTGAGCTGGACGTCGATGCCGACCTCGGTGAATAAGCTGCATCGCCGTATCGTATCTAAGCGTCACCAGGCGAGCGTTTGACGCAGGTCCATCCTCCGAAGTTTCGCCTTCGGGACGGCGGGTAGCTGAAACCACAAAGGAATTGAGGGCGGTACCACCCGTACCCTGGTCGGGGTGGTCATGCTTTTGGACCAGAAGGTGGATACAATGAAGAAAATGCTACAATACGGAGTGTACCTTTTCTTCTTCGGGCTCATCGCATATTCTCCGGTAGCCCGGGGACTTTTCTTTCGACCCGATTACACCAGGTTTTTCATGGTGGTCTCCGCCTTTTTCATCGCGGTTTTACTCGATTCTCTCCTGAGACGGACGACTCTCTTCCGCGGTGATATTGCGGACTGGGGGATGCTCGCCCTTTCCGCGCTATATGCTTTATCCTCGATTAAGGCCGTCTCCAAACTAGAGGCCGTGGACGGAGCGCTGCGGTATGCGGCATTCCTCCTGATCTATATCACGGCGAGGCATATAGCTATAGACGGGGCAGGGCGAACCCTCATCGCAGCTTCCGTCTTTATTTCCGCTCTCGTTACAAGCATCATCGGCCTGGGAACGGCGGTCGAGCTCATGAAGTTTCCCGGAGCGTACGAGAATCTCAGGATCTTCGGCTCCCTGCAATACCCCAATGCCCTTGCCGCTTATGCCATGTTCGCCAGCTTAACCGGTTACTACCTCTGGTCCAGGTGCTCCCGGGAAACCGCGTGGCTACGGCCTGTCATTGGCATGGGGATGTACGTTTTGACGGGCGTCATCCTGTCCTCCCAGTCAAGGATCACGTGGCTCATGTACCCAGTGTTTCTTCTTCTTTACGCTATTCTCGCTCCTGCGGAGACCAGAGGTGAGTTCGGCGCGAGCGCGGGGATAACCCTTTTATCCACGCTAGGTGCCTCCCCATGGTTCCTTCGGGCGCTTTCTCTCAAACAACCCCGCACCGCCCTGGTTTACCTGCTGGCCGGCGCCGCCGGGGCGATCGTTCTCGAATCGGCCAGGACGTATCTGGTCCCTCGCCTGAAGGAGGCGGCTTGGAGAGACCAAAAGCGGGCGAAACCCGCAGAAGTTCGGGGCAATAAAGGTCGCACCAAAGAAGCTAAAAGTGTGCTTACCACGGCAGCGGGCACCCCGCACGATGCTGGGGTCCGGCGCGCTGGCGGAGACTTGGGTGGGAAAGGCCCGGGTATCCAGGGCTGGGTAAGGCCGGCATATATCGCCGGTGGTTTGGCTGCGATCATCGTTCTCCTCGTGATAGCTATAGTTGCGGTGCCGGAATGGCGGACGACGGTTTCCCAGCTCGTGCCGGTCCAAATCGCAAGAAGGTTCACCAGCATAACTCTGAAGGATCGAAGCTTGCTTGCGAGGCTGTTTTCGCTTCAGGACGCCTTTGCCATAGCTCGCGATTATCCTCTGCTGGGTGCGGGCGCCGGAGGCTGGGATGCTCTGTACCACCAGTACCAGAAGGTACTTTACTATTACACCGAAACCCATAGCCACTTCGGGCAGGTTGCGGTTGAAACGGGTTTCACCGGCTTTATCGCGTACACCGCCATTTGGGCTGGGGTCCTTTATGCGATTTACGTAACGGTCCGGATTTACCGGAGGAAGAAACGGGACTTCTTGAGTGCGAAAGACATACCGGTCACTGGTGCTGCTGCCCTGGGAGCTCCCCACGCCGGGCGTGTCTTTGAACAAGGGGAGCCTCAAAGGCGCAGGTTTCCCGCGTTTTTTAAAGGACCCCTTACGGATGCCATGGCGGAAGTGGCCGCTTTTGGGACTGCAGCTCTTTCCCTTGGGGCTCACAGCGCTCTCGATTTCGAGCTCTCGCTGCCCGCCGTCATGGCTGCGCTATTGTCCGTGATTGCCGCGGTGGTATCGGCCAGGGATTCCGCGGTCGAGACGGTTGAACCCCCACCGGGGGCCGGTCCGGCGGCCGGCAAGGGGAAAAAGGCCGGGTTGACGGGGCGGTCGTCAGGAGCTGATAGAGCTTTACAACGATACCCGTCCGGAAAGGGTATACAAAGGCTAACCAGGTACGCTGTCCAGATCATTCCCACCTGGCGCAGAGCAGCTGAATTGATCATTGGAGCTGCGGTGGCGTGCGCGCTATGGATCCCCGCTTCGGCGCACCTGGACGGGATGAAAATGGGCGGTGCCGCCGTGTATTACGTAGTGACGAAGCAGGACTATGACACCGCCAAAAAGTACCTGTATTCCGCAGCTAAACTCGACCCCCACAGTTCCGAATACGCCTTGAATCTAGCCCGGATCGCATACTTCCAGTACAAAGAGACCGGAAAGGACGAGCACCGGAACGAGGCAAAGCTCTATATAGATGCAGCCCGCAGGCTGCGCCCCGGCGACATCACGGATATTCAGGTCAGGGCGGGTATCCTGAATGACCTCGGTTTTTTGGATGAATCCGTGGAGGAGTATTCGCCCCTGTTGACGCTAGTTCCACTGTCCCGGGACGTATACGAAGCATACGCCCGGCTCGCCATGGAAGCAGCCATGCAGCACGGGGAAAAGTTCCTTGCGGCGAGCGCCATCGAGGAGTCCGGCGGGAGCGGTGACGCCGCGAACCAGGCGGCGTTTCATAAAAGGAAACTTCAGGACTACGTAGCCAGTGTCCTCAAACTGCCGGAAGCTATGGCGGTCAGGAAAGCCCGGATTACAGGACCGTATGCCGAATACTGGAATCCCAAGAATCTCGATCCGTCGCCTCGCATGAATCTTTACCTTGGCCAGGCATGTTATCTCGCCGGTGACGGTGATGGCGCCGTAAAATACCTGTCATCCGCGCTGAGCGACTCATCGTCCAGGGAAACCGCCTCCGCATGGCTCCAGTGCGTTTCTTTGAGGACCGGAAAGCCTCTTCCTGTCAAACTGCCTGTCACCCCCGACCGGGAAACGGTCAAAAAGATCGAGCCTATGTGGGGACTCGGGGCGGGGAAGTAAGAGCGGCGTAAACGTGAAGCGGAGTTGGACCACGATTAGGCGAGAACACCGGTCCGGAGGAGCTTCCGGCCGGGGACTGGTCGGGGGGAGGAGAAGCGTGACAAGAAAGAGCGGGCCGTCGAGATATGGCGATAAGACAAGAGGATGGCACAGGAGGATGATTCCATGGAGCAAAGTGGGCTTCCTGAACACGGCAGTTATCAAACACCCTACGACGAAGTAGACCTCAGAGAATACGCGCTGACTTTATGGAAGTGGCGGGGCGTCGTAGCTGCCGTCACTTTGGGAGCCATGATCGTCAGCGGTCTTTTGAGTTTCTTTGTGCTTCGCCCGGTCTACGAAGCGTCGGTCTATTTGAGAACCGTACAAGGGGATCTCAAGGATTTCTCCCCTGCTCAGATCATCAACACCCAGTATTTCATGGCGGGAGTTATTAACTCTATGGGTTTGATCGGCGAGTATACCCCACGCGACTTGATGTCGATGGTGACGGTCCGCGAGCTACCTAATACCCGGATGACCCAGATCACCGTCGAGCACCGGGACCCGTCGGTTGCGTCGAGACTCGCCAACGGCATAGCGGCCCAGTTCGAGGAGGAGCTCGATAGGGCGTCCCAGGAAGCGGTCAAAAAAGCCTCCGGTGGAGCGGAACAAGCGATAGCCAAAGCTGAGGAGGAACTCAAGCAAGCTTACGAGAGGAGGGGCTTGCTTGAAGCTAGGTTGGCCGTCATCGAGGTGGAAGTAACACGGCTCAAGAACATGGTCGCATCATTCAAGAGCTCGCTATCCGACGCTGAACTGCGCAGGGTTGAGCTGGTGAAGGGCTTGGAGGAGCTCGAAGCCGCGCTGGCCCAAACCCCGAAGATGCTGCCCGGGCCTCCCGACTGGCAGGGAAGACCAACCGAGGTTCCTAACGAAACATATCAAAGGCTGGAGGAGCAGATTGCATTTAACCGGGCAGGACTAGCCCAAGTCGTCGTGAGGATTGACGAACTCAAAAAGGCCATTCCCGGAGTGGAAAAGGAGCTCGCCCGCCAAACGGACGAGCTCAGCCGGGTGACCATAGAGAAAGATGAGCTTGATCAAAGGGTCAGGGCCCTCGAGGACGTGGTTCGAAATCTGTCTCAGAAAACGGCCCAATATCAAGCATCGATGCCGGTGGTGTCCATCGCTTCCCCTGCAATGGTACCGGACAGACCCGTAAAGCCCAGAAAACTTCTGAACGTGGCCGTCGCCGGGGTGCTCGGGCTTTTCATATCGGTGTTCTGGGCGCTCGCGTTTGAATCCTGGGTTCGTCCGATGAAGGGCGACACCCGCGAATCACAAAGGTTCGGGGCGTAGACGCTCTCGTATGTTTTGGTAGGGCGTTTTCACCATAAACACCTCCTTGTATTCATCCGATATCAGATCCGGGAGGTGTTTTTCTTTGGCCAATTGCGTGGTATGCGGGGCATCCAACTTGATGATGGGGCGAGTCCCCCTTGTGATCGTGGACTCGCAATGGTACTGCGAAAAGTGCCTTAAAAAGGTGAAGGGTAAGGTGGTGTGCTCTAAGTGCGGGGGCGAGGCCTTTGTCGCCGACGGGCACTTCAAGACGGTGGACGGTCAATACATGTGCACCGATTGTATGGAAAAGGCGGGCATAATGAAGAAGTACGAATACATAATGCAAGCTAGTACGAGTTTCAAAGCCCAAGCTGGGGCTGCGGCTCAGCAAGCACCGGCGGGTACTGGCAGCGACAGCGCGCACGGTGGGATGAGAGCCATCATCGAAAAGGAAACAGGCCCCGGAGAGCACGTGGAGATTTTCATCCTGGGAAACGCGGGCGAAGCCATCGCGTGCTCGAAGAACAGGGTTCTTGTGGCAAAAGCTGGCATAGCCACAGGGTCCGTCACAGGGCAGAAAGTAAGATCCTTCAAGTGGTCGGAGGTGCAAGATCTCGAGATCAAGCTCGGAAATCTATACGGCATCCTCGAGGTTCGAGGACCAGGACTCCCCGATTATGACCCGGCTAACATAAACGACGCCAAACGAGCTGACAACGCTGTGACGTTCCTGGTCTCGAGGAAGAAGGAATTCGAAGATGCAGTAAAGGCTATGAAGAGCATGGCCAAACTGTAACCGGACGATAGGCCTGGTTGCCCGCGCATCAGCGGGAGCGGACAGGAAGAACCATCAAGTGCACCGAGTGGCTCTTGCCGTTAAGGCAGGAGTCTCCACATTTTTAATGGGTATTTCGAAAGGCGGATAGAACTGATCCCTGCCTATTTGTACATCTTGTACACCATCAGAATACCTTCGGGAGACGTCAGGTGCATTTCGAACCTTCAGGAAGATCTATGAAACCTCTCTCTTATAGTAGACTCCGATACGTCTCCGGTGAGGACCGCAGTCCCACGGCGGCCCTGGTTGGGACCTTGAAGCTGAACCCCATCATATAAGAATAGACACTGCTGTGAAGACGTCCACCCGACTGCCAATAAACCGTACCCGTCACTGAGGGAAGATCTGTCAACACCAAAAGCATCGTTTCCTTCTTGTCAGCCCAGTCGAGGGGTATCGCTACCATTCGTATGTGGTCGTCATCGTTGATCTGGGCCAGAAGGTACTTAGCGTCGACGACCGTTCATCGGGGTTCTCTGCCTTACGCAGCGGCAGCAATCCCGTGGTGTTTGTCTCAGCACCCGACCACGGGGCGTTGTATGGCTTGAGGGTTGGTGTTATACTAGCATGTGTTCTCATTGGCATGTCGCGGTAGACGTAGCTGCCTAGTCCGGAAGTAGAGGTGAAGGCGTTGAAACCCAAGATCCATCCGGAGTACGGAAAAACGACGATAACCTGCGCCTGTGGCGCGGTGTACCACGTTGGTTCGACTAAGAAGAACATCAAGGTAGAGATCTGTGCCAAATGTCACCCGTTCTTCACGGGGGTTCAGAAGATCGTCGATACTACAGGGCGCGTCGAGCGGTTTATGAGGAAGTACGGATATATTACCGAGGATAAAGAGGGTAAAGACAAAGCTGAGGGCAAAGGCGAGGGCAAGGCCGATGCTGTGGTGGAGGCAAAGGCGCCCATCGCCGGTGAAACACGCGCCAAGGTAGAGGTAAGTGAGACGGTCGAGGAAAAGACGAAAGCTAAAGCTAAGAAAGCGAAGACCGCAGAGAAAGCGGAGAAGGCCAAGGATAAAGACAAAGCCGATGTAAGCGCGAGCGAAGCTGAGGCCAAGCAGGGGACCGCAAAAAGAGCCCGGTCAAAGGGGTCCAAAGGTCAGGGGGCCGAGGGCAAGGCGGCCGAAGAATCCAGCTAGGGAGACTCGGCTTCTATCCGGACTTCCCAGGAAGCTGAGCCAGAGTCGAACCGGTCCGATACCGCCGGAAACGGAGCCAGCCGAATTTGAAGCGCTTCGCGCGAGAGCCATGAGTATACAAGACAAGTATCTTGGCCAATTACCTGTATCCTCGCGCTTTGAGCCCATTTTCCCCGGATATCTCGTAACAATTACATTCGGAAACGGAGTTTCGAAGTCAGGTGCTTCCGACCTCACTCTTTTCCTTTCCGAGAGAAGCGGCACATGGAAACTGTCCGTATTCCAGTGGCAGCCCAAGTTCCCAGATCCCGAAGGTGACATCTAGCCATTGATCAAGGGGCTCGCTGCGGGGGTAGCCGAGCGGGCCGTGGTGCGGAACCCCTGGACCCGGGGCCGGACGGGTATGCAACATCGTCGAACCGTGTTATCCTGAAACAGCTGGAGGGGTTCCATTGGCGGAGCGCACTCGAGGCGAGGAGATGGCGAGCCAGCGGGCTGGAGGACGAGTTCAAGAGACGGGTTCTCAATCGAGGCAATCCACCGGACCCGCGCGGTCTTCCGGCGAGCTGCCCGCACGGTCTTACGGTGGTCAGGCGGTAATCGAAGGGGTCATGATGAAAGGGCGCAAGAGCGTGACCCTGGCAGTCAGGACCTCTACCGGAGACATCGTTGTTGAGACGGAAAGCATAAGGCCTCTGCGCGTCGATGAGCGCCTGCTCGCAGCGCCCGTTGTCAGGGGCGCCGTTGCGCTGGTTGACTCCCTTGCCGTGGGAATCAAAGCTATCTTTCGTTCGGCGGAACTCGCCTCTCCGAAGGAAAGCGGAAGACCTGACAAGACCGAAACCGGCTCTCCGACGGCGAAGTTCTGGATGTTCCCTTTGATAGGATTGGCAGTTGCGCTGGCGGTTGCCTTGTTTGTCGTCATCCCGGTGATCACCACTTCGTTCTTTTTACGCTGGACCGGCCTTTCAGGGAAGATCCTGACCAATTTCATTGAGACGGCGATCCGGCTCTTGATCCTTGGAGCCTATATTGCACTGGTGTCGAGAACTAGAGAGATTCAAAGGGTTCTTCAATACCATGGTGCAGAGCACAAGGTCATATGGGCCTGGGAGACCTTTGCCGGTGACGTAAGAGATGTTTTGAAAAACCCCGAAGAGACCTCGAAAGTCTTGCGAGACAAGGCCAGGAGCATGAGCCGGGTACATCCCAGGTGCGGAACGAGTTTTCTGTTTCTGGCGGTGGTCACAGGCGCACTGGTATTTTCGCTGGTAAGCCCCGAGGGACTCTTGCTGAGGATGACGGCGAGGATTGTGCTCCTGCCCGTAGTGGCGGGGCTAGCTTACGAAATCCTCAAGGCGTCTCCGGGCGAGAAGGGGCCGGTTTTCGCGATCTTGCGTGCACCGGGTCTCGTGCTTCAGAAGATGACTACCAGAGAACCGGATGACGATGAAATCGAGGTGGCAGCTTTAGCTCTGGCTCATCTTCTTTCCAGAGAGGAACTTTGAGGAAGAGTGTCCGCGAAACATGAGCTTTGTGGATTTTCCGTTTCAGTGGCTCGAGAGAGGAGCCTCGAGAAATAGTTTGAGTGAGGAAAGCACAGGGAAAAACCGGTAGCGGAAGGTGATGTCGCATGGGCAATGATTTGACGAACCGGTCGACGGTCAAAGACCAGCTCATGGCGAGACTTTCTTTGCTCGAGTTGAGATACGAGGAGGTAACAAGGGCACTTGCCGACCCGGAGGTGTTAGGGGACCCCGACAGGTACATGGGGTTTGCCCGGGAACATGCCCGGCTTGAGGAGATCGTGATGCCTTTCAGGCGGTATAAGAGAGTCCTCGAGGAGATCGAAGAATCCGGAGGACTTTTGGAAACCGAGACCGATCCAGCTATACAGGAACTCGCCAGAGAAGATCTCAAACGCCTGGAGCGGGAGCGCGCCGAGCTCGAAACCGAATTGAAGCGCGCTCTCATCCCCGAGGATCCCAACGACCGGAAGCCGGTCATCATGGAAATCAGGGCGGGCACCGGGGGCGAGGAGGCAGCTCTTTTTGCGGCCGACCTGTTTCGAATGTACGGTCGTTATGCAGAAAGACACGGCTTCAAGACGGAAGTGCTTTCGTCGAGCCCTACCGACCTCGGTGGCCTGAAAGAGGTTATCTTCGCGATCGAGGGCAAAAGGGTGTGGAGCAGGCTTAAGTATGAAGGCGGGGTCCACAGGGTCCAGAGAGTTCCCGTAACCGAGTCCCAGGGCAGAATCCACACCTCCACCGCGACAGTGGCGGTCCTTCCCGAAGCGGAAGAAGTAGATGTCAAGATAGACCCGGATGACCTCCGCATAGACATTTTTTGTTCATCAGGTCACGGTGGCCAAAGCGTGAACACCACGTATTCGGCGGTGAGGATCACCCATATTCCTACGGGAATAGTGGTGTCCTGTCAGGACGAGAGGTCTCAGCTTCAGAATAAACAGAGAGCCATGAGGATCTTGAGGTCGAGGCTGAAAGCCCTCGCCGAGCAGGAGCAAAACCAGAGCATAGCTCAGGCCAGGCGAGCCCAGGTGGGAACGGGGGAACGTTCGGAGAAGATCCGGACGTACAACTTCCCCCAAAACCGGGTGACCGACCACCGAATCGGGTTCACCACCCATCGCCTGCAAGAGATCCTCGATGGAGACCTCGATGAGCTCATCGACGCTCTTGCGCAGGAGGATCAAAAGAAAGCTATCCAGCAAGTGGCCGGGTTGTCGCAATGAGTGGTCTGGTCGTCCCAATGGGATGAGGGAGACCTGTGGAGGCACCGGAGAAAAAAGCAATGAAGCTCCCAGGGAGCGCTTGTATCATGAAAACCGTTGGTGAGATGGGCTCGGTTGGGCGTAAATTGCTGCAGGGCAGGACGGAGTATCCTGCCAGGGACGCAGCCGTGCTTCTCGGGCACGTGCTGGGCAAAGGGAGCGATTATCTCTACTTGCACCCTGAAGAGCACGTATCAGATGACGTGGAGCGCCAATACCTCGAGCTCATCGAAAGGAGAAGCCGGGGTGAGCCGCTGGCTTATCTTCGGGGGTATCAGGAATTCATGGGCTTCCGCTTCAAGGTGGACCGGAGAGTGCTCATCCCGCGGCCCGAAACGGAAGTGCTGGTGGAGACAGCTCTGAGAAGACTGGCGGTGATTGGAGCTTTGCGCTCACCGGAGGAAGCGAGTGCATCTTCGCCGAAGCTCCCCTCCCTTCTGCGTGAGAAGATACAGGGGGCGCCGAAACTCCTCGTCGCCGACGTGTGCTGCGGCTCTGGCAACATCGGCATCTCGTTGGCGAAATCCCTGCCCGATATCGTCGTGGTCGGCGTCGATATCTCCCCCGATGCGCTCGACGTCGCCCGGGAAAACGCCACAGCACTCGGAATCGCCGGCAGGGTGATCTTCGTAGAGGGAGACCTCTTTGATCCGTTGAAACATCTGGGGCTTGAAGGGCAGTTCGATGCAGTGACGGCGAATCCTCCTTACATTCCCTCTGAGACTCTTTCGCTTCTTCCGGTGGAAGTGCGCGACTTCGAGCCGCTTGGAGCTCTCGACGGAGGGCCTGGCGGGCTCCGGCTCGTCCGGCGCCTGGTTCACGAAGCCCCCCGGTACCTGAAACCCGGCGGTGAGCTTTTCATGGAGATCGGATTCGACCAGTCCCACGTCGTACGGGAATACTTTCGTGAAACGACCGCCGAATACGGCGAGGTGACGACCGTGCTGGATTACGCAGGGCGCGAGAGGCTGTTCGTTGCCAGAAAGCGGTGAATCGATTCGGGACCCGCATGGAGGCTTCGGGTACCAGGGCATTGAACTTGAGCAAAGAGGTGAGGTCGGAATTCATGAAGACAAGGGTCATCCGGGTTGATCCCGCCGAACCCGACCCCAGGGCGGTAGAAGAAGCTGCTGCCGTTATCCGGGGCGGAGGCCTCGTCGCATTTCCTACCGAGACCGTATACGGGCTTGGAGCTAACGCCCTGGACCCTGAGGCGGTGGCCGGCATATTCCGGGCCAAAGGGAGGCCCGCGGATAATCCCGTCATCGTGCACGTTTCAAGACCAGAAATGCTAGAGCCTCTCGTGACGTCCGTACCTCCCTCCGCCGAGAAACTGATTTTCCGGTTTTGGCCTGGTCCCCTCACGTTGCTGTTCCCCAAATCCCCCGCGGTTCCAGACATCGTCACAGCGGGTCTCCCGCGAGTTGCCATAAGGATGCCCGACCATCCCGCAGCTCACTTACTGATCGATGCCGCCCAAATTCCCGTGGCGGCCCCTTCGGCCAACGTGTCGGGGAAACCGAGTCCGACATCAGCTTCGGACGTTCTGGAGGATCTCGATGGCAAGATAGACGTCGTCCTGGACGGTGGTCCATGCGAGATCGGCGTAGAGTCGACCGTCCTTGACCTTTTCGGCAACGTGCCGAGGGTCTTGAGGCCCGGGGGCATAGCGAAAGAAGAGATCGAGGAAGCGCTGGGCGTCTCCGTGGAAGTCGTTTCCACAGAAGTACATCTCGAAGGAGCTCCTCCTTCGCCCGGGATGAAGTACCGGCATTATGCTCCCAACGCGGAAATGTACCTTCTGACCGGCCGGCCGGAGGAGCAAAGGGATATGGCCGTTCGCCGGGCGGAAGAGATCCTCAAGAACGGCCAGAGCGTCGCCGTGCTGAGTTCGTCCGAAAACGTCCCCTCCTACCTCGGCCTCAAGGATAAGTTCCCCGGACTGTTTCACGTTCTCGAACTGGGCCCGCGCTCCGACCCGGCGAAAATCGCTTCCAAGCTATTTGCGAGCATACGGCGGGCGGATAAGCTTGGGGTCTCCGTCATACTTTCCGAGTCCTTCGACGAGGCAGGATTGGGTTTGGCCATCGCCAACAGACTTAAAAAGGCGTCCGGAGGCAAGGTTCTGGCGCCGAGACCGTCAACAAGTGCCCAGCCCGTAACGGTGCTTTTTGTTTGCACAGGGAATACCTGCAGAAGCCCAATGGCGGAGGCGCTGTTCAAGAAGGTGTGGAAAGACCGCGGCGGTACCCGGGATATGCGTACCTTCTCCCGGGGTACCGGAGCTCTTCCGGGAATGCCTGCGGCATCCGAAGCTCAGGAAGCGATGAAGAAGCGGGGAATCGACATGTCCGGGCACATCTCAATGCCGCTTTTGCCCGTGGATGTCGAGTCTTCCGACATCATCGTGACGATGACTAAAGCTCAGAAAGATGCGATCCTGGCCAGGTTCCCGAAGGCTCACGGAAAGACCTTTACCCTCTCGGAGCTGGCGGGCGAGGTGATCCAGGGGGACGTATCGGACCCGCTGGGCCGCGGGCGGGAAGCTTACGAGGAAACGGCGGCATTGTTGGAGAAGGCATTTGAATCGATCGCTCCGCGATTGCTGGAACACCCCGTCCTGCGGAAGGAAGATGGTGGGAAAACGGAGTGACGGACAGGGGATGGGGCCGGGTTGGCGGACGCCGGGCTGCGTTTCTGTACTCTCGGCCGGGTTGCGGGTGATGGTTAAGGGGGAAGTGTTCCTTCATGAATAAAATGGACGAAACTACTGCGCTGGCTGCGATTTGGGGCGGTGCCGTCCTGGGAGGTGGCGGAGGAGGCGACCCTCGAGCGGGCTGGGTGATGGCGCGGGCGGCGCTTCTCCGTGGGGAGGTCATGTTGGCGACGGCGGACGAAATCGACCCTGCGAAAACCGTTGTAACCGTTGCGATGGTCGGTTCTCCGAAAGCCGGGGGCGTGGGTCCCGAACCTCCTCATTATGCAGACGCAGTGCGGTTTTTGGCTCAAGCGGGAAACGTAGTCCCCGAAGTTTTGAACTCAAACGAAATCGGCGGGTTTGCCGTAGTTAACGGCTGGTATCAAGCTGCCTCCCTTGGAATCCCGGTGCTGGACGCCCCATGCAACGGACGCGCCCATCCGACGGCGCTCATGGGGGCGATGGGATTACACCGGGTGGAAGGATACATCTCAAAGCAAGCTTGTAAAGGAAAAAACCTGCTGGTATATGCCGAGGGTTCGATTCGGGAAGCATCATCCGTTATCCGGTCCGCGGCAGCTATGGAAGGCCTCGTGGCGGTGGCCCGGAACCCGGTCTCGTGCGGGTACGTCAAAGAACATGGAGCACCAGGGGCTATTTCCATGACGATCGAGCTTGGGATGACCATGGCTCGCGAGGTTCGCGAAACGATGGCGATTGAGCCTCTCGACCCACGCTTCGTAGGGGGGATTCCCGGGCATTTAGGGGAACGAGCCCGCCGGCAGTACAGGCCGGGGTTGGTTGCGGCGCACGCCGCTGCCCGGTTCCTCGGCGGACGTTGTCTTCCTCCAGGGAGGGTCGCTCGTATCGAACTCGGCACCCAAGGCGGGTTCGACAAGGGGCAGGTCGTCGTGGAGGAGGCGGACGCGGGCAAGGGTTATCATCTTGAACTCGCATTTCTCAACGAGTACTTGGCAGCTCGTGATGCCGGCAGGGGACTTCTCGCAGTCTATCCGGATCTCATAGTCCTTTTCGACCTGGAAAGCGGCTGGCCGGTGAGCTCCGCGGATCTCTCAGAAGGGCAGGCGGTGGTTCCCCTATTTTGTCCAGGCGAGAATCTTATCCTCGGCACCGGGGCCGTGGCAAAGGAGCTTTACGAGCCTCTTCTGAACGAGCTGGGGGTGCTGGCGTTGGGCCCCGGATAGCGTCTAAAAACCATCTCGAAAGGAGCTGGACGGCCCCTCAGACGCGGAGGCATCTTTACGTCAAGATAATCACGAAAGGTCGTTCGCGGTCGTAGCAGTCGCGACGTTCTCGAGGGGGTACGGTTGGCTGTGAAAATCGCCATCGCCGCAGATCATGCGGGGTTTCGCTTGAAGGAGAAGATCAAGGAGTATCTTGTTTCCGGTGGTTATGAGATAGAAGACTTCGGGACTTCCAGCGAAGATCCCGTCGATTACCCCGATTTCGGTCTTAGTGCGGCTACGGCCGTGATGAAGGGCAGCTGCCATCTAGGTATACTCGTATGTGGGACAGGCCTAGGCATGGCCATCGCCGCGAATAAAATCCCTGGGATCAGGGCCGTGACGTGCAGCGATACCTTTTCCGCGAGATCCTCCAGGGAACATAACGATGCCAACGTCCTGTGCCTCGGCGCAAGGGTTGTCGGCGAGGGTTTGGCCCTGGATATAGTGAAGGTTTGGCTGAGCTCGAGTTTCCAGGGAGGGAGGCACGAGCGGCGGGTGAATAAGATTCGGGAGATCGAGGGTAGGTACTTCGGGGGGCGAGGAGACCGTGGATAATCAGGATCTCGAGAAGTTGAGGGAAGAGGTCAAACGGCAGACGAAGGAAGCCGCTGCTTCGCTACTGCAGGTTGCCAGGTTGAAGCCCGGTGAGATTCTGGTGCTCGGCTGTTCCACCAGTGAGGTGCTGGGTCATCGCATCGGATCAGCTTCGAACGTCGGAATAGCTCAGGCTATCCTCGAGGGAATCGAAGAAGCTTTGAAAGGGACCGGCGTCCATCTGGCAGTTCAGTGCTGTGAGCACCTCAACAGGGCTTTAGTCGTGGAGGAGGAGACCGCCGAGAAGTACGGGCTCACCGAAGTGACAGTGCTCCCCGTTCCCCATGCGGGGGGAGCTACCGCTGCGACGGCGTTGAGGAGGTTTAAGCACCCGGTAGTAGTGGAGTCCATCCAGGCGCATGCGGGAATCGACATCGGAGATACGCTCATCGGGATGCATCTGAGGCCGGTTGCTGTTCCGGTCCGGTCGGAGGTTAAGAGGATAGGGCATGCGAACCTGGTCATGGCTCGCACGAGACCGAAGCTCATCGGTGGCAAACGAGCTGTCTACGCCTGGGATGAGGTCGAAGAGAGGTTCGGCAAGAGCGCACCTCCGCCCGAGGAAAGGCCGGGTAAGTGCTAAGAAAAGCCAGATGAGTGCTAAGACGGTGCTTACAGAATGCGTAAGGGATACGGAGGCCCCGAAATGAGTTACGACGAGCGATCAGGTAATGGGTGTGCCTGCGGTGGGTGTGCCGGGCTGAGGGCAGAGATGAGCGTGTACGGACCTGAAACAGGACCCGCAACGGGATCCGGTGGAAGACGGGTCCGGGTGGACGCAAGGCCTGGCTGGGACCAGTACTTCATGGAAATAGCGGCGGTCGTGGCCAAACGGTCGACGTGCTTGAGGCGCCAGGTCGGCGCCGTTCTCGTATACGAAAGGCGCATCCTGGCGACGGGCTATAACGGCGCTCCGGCAGGGCTCCCCCACTGTATCGAAGTAGGCTGCCTGCGGGAAAAGATGGGTGTTCCACCGGGGGAGAGACACGAACTGTGCAGGGGGCTTCATGCCGAGCAGAACGCCTTAATACAGGCGGCCAAATACGGTATCCCGGTGGCGGGCTCGACTTTATATACCACAGCTGAGCCTTGCAGCGTTTGTTCGAAAATGCTAATCAATGCGGGAATCAGAAAAATCGTATTCGGGGAAGAGTACCCGGATGAACTTGGAAGGCAAATGCTGAAGGAAGCAGGCGTGATCGTGGAGAAGTTCCACTAACTATTGTGATGCGCCTGTACTTAAAGGTGAGTTAAGCATGGAGAGGGCATTACCATTCGTCGCAGCTTTTGCTTTGTCACTGGTGCTGACGCCCGTAATGAGGTATGTGGCGAGGCGCACGGGAGCGGTCGCTCAGCCGAATTCCCGCTCCGTCCACCGGTATCCCATCCCATATTTGGGTGGGATCGCGATATTTACCGCATCCGTCGTAGCTCTCGTCGCTTCCGGCTTCAGGGATGGATCTTCCTGGAGAGCTTTGCTTTTGGGCGGCCTTTTCATTCTCGTCGTTGGTTTGGTAGACGACCTTTTCACCCTCAAGCCGTGGCAAAAACTCGTCGGGCAAGTGATTTCAGGTGCCTTTGTCGTGGCTGCGGGCGTCAGGGTGAGCTTCATCAGCAACCCGTTTTCAGGCGACATACACCTTCTGCCCGGTTGGATAGCTGTGGCTTTCACCATCCTCTGGGTGATAGCCTTTGAGAACCTCATCAACCTTTCGGATGGGCTCGACGGCCTGGCTGCGGGTGTCGTGGGCATAGCGTCCGTCGTTATGGCGCTGTCCGCCATTAGATCCGGAAATCCCGAAGTGGTGCCCCAGGCCCTGGCTATCGCCGGCGCCGTGGTAGGGTTTCTTCCGTACAACTTTCATCCCGCTCGCATCTTCATGGGGGATACCGGCGCCATGTATCTCGGACTTGCGCTGGCGTGTATATCCGCGGAAGGTCTCGTAAAATCCGCCGCCGCCATAGCTTTGCTCGCTCCTATTCTCGCCCTGCTCGTACCCATATCCGATGCAGCTTTCGCCGTAGTCCGCAGGAGGCTCGCCGGTCAGCCCGTGAGCCGGGCCGACCACGATCACATCCACCACAGACTACTTGAGATGGGGCTCAGCCACAGGCAGGTTGTACTGCTCATATACGTCGTGTCGGGCCTGCTCGGCGGGTTAGGGTTGTTTTCCAGCTTAGTTCCGGTCCAGATGGGTGTACCTGTAGCTATCATCGGAGTCTCAGCGCTTTATTTAATCTCTTGGCGATTTGGCCTTTTTAACCTGAAGGGGCTGTACGACAAACAAAAGCCGGGGCATAAAGGAAGGCCGTCCTCGCGGGAAGCTTGACCCCGGGACAGGGAGCGACGCTCTCAGGCCATAGGCGTACGCATCCAGGCCGCCCGGTCTTCCGGACCTTATTGGTAGGGAGTGCTGGTTGCATTGGGCAAAATCAAAGTGATGTCGGTGTTCGGTACGAGACCTGAAGCTATTAAGATGGCCCCTGTTATCAAAGCGCTGGAAGCTGCACCGGAAATCGAGTCCCGCGTTACAGTTACCGCCCAGCACCGGGAGATGCTCGACCAAGTGCTAGACTGTTTTTCGATTAAAGTCGATCACGACCTCGACATCATGGATTACAACCAAAGCCTGGCCCAGGTGACCGTGCGGGTTCTGGAAAGGTTGACGCGCGTCCTGGAAAAGGAGCGGCCCGATATGCTCCTAGTGCATGGGGATACGGTCACCACGGCGGCTTCAACTCTCGCTGCGTATTACCTTAGAGTTCCCTGCGGGCACGTAGAGGCCGGATTGAGGACCTATGATAAGTACGCCCCGTTTCCCGAGGAAATAATGCGGAAAATCGCGGATAACATATCCGATCTTCACTTCGCTCCGACTATCAGGGCCAAGGAAAACCTACTCAAGGAAGGGTTCTCGCAGGAAACCATTTTCGTGACAGGAAACACCGCCGTCGATGCCCTGTTTATGACCGTGAGAGATAATCATACCTTCAAAGATCCCCGCTTGCGCGCGATACTGTCGCGCCCGGGGGCGGCTCTTGACCCGGCTGGTTGCGCCGACAGTAGGCCCGACGATGACGCCGGTCGTGGTAATAGCGATGGCTTGGGCGATGGCGGCGGTCGTGGTGATACCGGTGGTGGCAATGACGGCGGCAGCGGCGGAAAACGCGACGGTGCCGGAGAACACAGCAGTCGTGGAGAACATAGCGGCCCCCGACACAACCGGGGTTGCAGGAATACCAAAGACATATTGGTGGAGGTTCACCGGCGGGAAAACTTCGGAATGGGGATGGAAGAAATAGGCCGGGCTCTCAGGTGGATTGCAGAAAAGCGGGAGGACGTCCGTCTCCTGGTCTCCGTGCACCCCAACCCCAACGTCAGAGAACCCATTATGCGCTGGCTGAAAGATGCTCCGAGGACCGTGATGTTCGATCCCCTGGACTATCCGGATTACGTAAACCTCATGGCCAGGTGCTATCTAGTTATTTCGGACTCGGGCGGAGTTCAGGAAGAAGCGCCCTCTGTCCGCGTTCCGGTGGTTTTATGCCGGGAGAAAACCGAACGACCTGAAGCTGTCGATGCCGGCGTGGTGGTGCTGGTTGGAACCAGATTTTCTGCCATTACTTCCGTCGTTTCGCGTCTTTTGGGCGGCGGACCCGATTACGAGGCGATGAGACCCGGGAAAAACCCGTTTGGGGACGGTTTTGCATCCAGGCGTATTGTCGATGCAATTCTGTATAGGTACAATCTAATTCGTGTGCGTCCTCACGAGTTCGGCGAAGAGGGGGATGGCGGTGTCCGTATCAAGGGAGTTTGAGGCGATTCGCAAGGTGGAAGCTGAAGCGGAAAACCGGATAGCGGAAGCCCGGCGAAAGGCCGGTGAAATCCTCGAGCAAGCTGAAGCGGAAGCTTCAGCTATTCTGGCAAAGGCGAAGGAGAAAGCTGAAAGCGAAGCCCGCTGTATGCTGGCGGAGGCCGAAACTCGGGCCAGAGAAATCGAAGAAAGCCTCGTTAAAGAAGCGGAAAAAGAAGCGTCCCTACTCAGGGAAAAGACTCAGGCGAAAATCCCCGATGCCGTTCGGGCGGTGGTCGAAAGGATCGTGAAAGGTCATGGCAGTCGCCCGGATGCGTAAGGTTTTCATATTCGCCAGTAAGGACCTCAAGGACGCGATCCTCGAGCGTCTGAGGGACATGGAGATCATGCAGGTTATGGAGGTGAGCGTCCCCGAAGGTGGACCTGCGGTGGAGGCAGGTACGGGAGAGGCGTCCGCGGCCGAGTCTGAGAGCGCACTTGACTGTCACGAGCAGGAGATTTCCGCCATCCTATCCAAACTTACGTACGTTAGGAACTACCTCATCAAATACAAACCCATCAAAAAGAGCCTTGTCGAAATGTTCGTCGGCTCGAGACCCGAAGTCTCCATGGTGCGTCTTCAAGAGATTATCCGGGATTTCGATGTGGATGAGTGGTTCGAGAAGTGCCGCAGGGCGGATGAAAGACAAAAGGAGATCACCCTTGAGGTGTCGCAAATTCGCTCCCGTCTGGAGCTCCTTCTCCCATGGAAGGAGCTGGACGTTCCCCTCGAATCCATCGGGCCCACGCGGTACTGCGAGATTTCTCTGGTAACCTTCCCCGTCGCGGTTTGGGAAGACGTCCCCAAAACATTTGGGGAAGCTGGTGGCCTGCTGGTGGAGGTATCCCGCGATACCAAGACCGTACGTGCCGTGGCGGTTCTGTTCCGTGACGAAGAGCGGGTGGATTCCCCGGATGTCGTGAGCTCCCTCGGCGGTGACAGGGTCGTCCTGGAAGGCACGGGTTTCGTCCCCGACATCGTGGCGTCCTTAGAGAAAGAAATCGCCTCCTTAAATGCGGAGCTAGAGAAAGTCGAGGAGCAAAGCCGCGACTGGGCGGAGCGCTTGCTCGATGTGATGGCCCTGTACGACTACTACCTCGACAAGCTGAACATCCTTCGGGAAGAAGCCAAAGTCACGAAAACCAAAGAAGCAGTGGTAATCCAGGGCTGGATCCGGAAGAGGGATGTTGGTAGGTTGAGAGAAGGCTTTTCGGATATCGAGGAAATCGAAATCGTCGACGTCGCGCCCGAGTCGGGCGAAAACGTGCCGGTATACCTGGAAAATCCCCCGCTGATACGGCCTTTTGAAGTCATCACCAACATATACGGGTACCCTGGATACGATGAGGTCGACCCCACGCCTATTCTCGCTCCTTTCTTTTGGGTTTTCTTCGGTATATGTCTCGGGGACGCCGTTTACGGCGTGGTTCTCTCCTTGGTATCCTGGTACTTCCTGAAGCGATACAAACTGAGCGACGGAGGACAGAAGCTAATGCGACTCCTCCTGTACTCGGGAATATCCACGACCATCGCAGGAGCTCTCATGGGAAGCTGGCTCGGTGATTTGCCTACGGTGTTTTTCCGGGGGAGCGCTTTCGAGCGGTTCGTGTTGAGCATAAAAGTGGTCGACCCTATCGGTGAACCCCTCGTCCTCATGACGGTGTCGTTCCTTATGGGCATCTTCCAGATGTGGGTTGGTATCATCGTCAAAATGTACTCGCTGATTAAGAACGGGCAAGCTTTTGAAGGAATTATGTCCCAGGGATCATGGGTCTTGTTCCTGCCCGGCTTGCTTGTCTGGGCTGCGTCCCGTACGGGCCTCGTTCATGGGGTTTGGCCTCAGTACTGGGCGCTGGCTGGGGCTATTATGGTCATGGTGAACGCCGCCAGGGGGCAAAAGAACTGGTTACTGAAACCTTTCTCGGGAATATACGGCCTTTACGGCGTTGTCGGTTACTTTTCGGACACCATGTCCTACGCCCGGCTCCTAGCTCTTGGCCTGTCCAGCGGAGTGGTAGCTGTCGTCGTGAACAAGCTTGCCGAGCTCGCGGTCAACATGATCCCCGTAATCGGCTGGGGGGTCGTACCTGTCGTGTTGCTGGCGGGACACGTGTTCAACCTGGTTATAAACGCTATTGGAAGTTTCATTCACTCCGGGCGCCTGCAGTTTGTAGAGTTCTTTACCAAGTTCTTTGAAGGAGGGGGGAAACCTTTTAAGCCTCTGACAAGGCACAGTCAATTCGTTTCGATTGAATGAATCTTGTACAGAGCTCCGGCCGGGACTCCGCCCGGACGCGGTTCAAGGAGGGGACTTATGGTGTTTGGAGGACTTACCAGCTCAATAGTTGCAATAGTAGCATTGGGATTCGGACTCGTTGCTCTCGTGGTCCTACCTGGTGTTTTCGCTTTCGGTGGTATTCTCAGCGGTAATGCCATAGCTCTTACCGGCGCGGGGTTTGCCGTCTTCCTCGCGGGCATCGGTTCGGCGGTGGGCGTAGGGGTTGCGGGCGAAAAGGCCGCGGGAATTACGGCAGAAGACCCCGAGAAATTCGGTAGGCTGCTCCTGCTCCAGGCGCTCCCGGGCACCCAGGGTATATACGGCTTCCTCGTGGGCTTCCTCGCCATGTTCAGGATGGGTGCCTTTGCAGGCGGAATGAATCTCACGCCGGATCAGGGATGGCAAATCTTCTTCGCTTGCCTGCCCGTGGCGGTGGCCGGATTGGTCTCCGGTCTCTATCAGGCGAGAGTGTCCGTAGCTGGCATGGATATCGTGGCTAAACACCCGGAGGAATCCGGTAAAGCGCTGATTCTCCCGGCGATGGTTGAGACCTACGCCGTTCTGGGTCTTCTTGCTTCGGTGCTGCTTTTAATGTTCGCGGTAAGGGTGTGAGGAGGCCGGAAGCGGGATGGGCCTTTCCGACATAATCAGGAAAATCGAAGAAAAATCCCGGCGCGAAGCTGACGGCATTCTCTCTTCGGCTCGGGAAGAAGCGGAACGGAAGATCGCTACCGCCCGGTCTGAGGGTGAAGTTCTCATCAAACAAAAACGCGAGGACACGCTCAAGAGGATCGCTTCCATCGAGAAGACCGCGCGCGGACGCGGGGAGATGAAAGCGCGTCAGATAGTCCAGCGAACCAAGGCCGAGCTCATCGACGAGGTCCTCGAGAAATGCCTTCGAGAACTTCAGAAGATGCCGGCTGCGGACTACCGGCAGTTCCTCTTGGAACTCATCCTTTCTCATGCCCGCGGGGACGAGGAGCTCATCCTGGAGGAGACTGATAAAGAGCGGCTGGGAGCGGATTTCCCCCGCGTTGTTTCGGAGAAAGTCAGGGAAAGAACGGGGATGACCGGTCTCAAGGTGACTTTTGAACCAGCGCCCCTGGGTGGGGGATTCCTTCTGAGGTCGGGGGGAGTTGAACTGGATTCGACCTTTCCGGCGCTTATGAAGAGCATGAGGGATTCGCTCGAACTTTTCCTGGCAGGCTTTCTCTTCGGAGTGAACGAGGATGGACGAGTATAACTGGGCTTCATCGGTGGGTCATGTCAGGATCCTGGAGATGGGCCTTTTGACGGGTGTGGATTTTTCGAGGCTGGCCGAGACCGAGGACCTCCGCGCCGCCGTTTCGGCTCTGAGGGACACGAATTACGGGAAACACCTTGAAGCTCTGGATAACCTGGAAGAATTCGCTCTCGCCTTGGAACGAGCGCTCGAGGATGAATACGAATATGTGCTCTCCTTCTCCCCTGAGAAAGGGCCCATCCTGTGTCTTCTTTCCAAATACGACTTTCATAATCTCAAAGTGCTGGCGAAAGAGATGCTTCTGGGTATGCCGGCGGAGCCGAGGGCGGCCTCTTCCCTTTCGATGATTCCCTTCGGCGACCTCAGAGGAGCTTCAAGCAGAAGAGAAGATGGAACCTCGACCCTGTCCCCGGAGCTTCTCGCGGATGCGCGGTTGAGATACGGCTTGGGTCGTGGCCGCCAAGAAGAGGTTGACCTCTTTGTTGTCGGGGAGCTTGCCCCCGCTCTCGCGAAAGCCTTTGAGGAGGCATGCGGGGAAGCGATGGAGGGTGGAGGTCCCTTCGGGGTTGACTCGGCGATAGACAGAGTCTGGATGTTCTGGCTCAGTCGTTATTACCGGAAGCACGGGTACGAATCCCTCTCCGAATTGACCGCCGCTGAAGCGGATCTCACCAATTTGAGGATCGTCATGAGGTCCCTGTTTCACGGGCTCGATCCAGCTTTACTGACGAAAATCCTTCTTCCCGGGGGGGCGATATCCCCGCTGGACTTAGGAGCTGCTTACGCCTCCGGCCCCGAAACTCTTGAGAGGCTTTATCTCCGTACCCGGTGGGTGGAGCTTTTCCGGCGGGGTGTCGGAAAGGTCGGGAGACGGGAACCTCTCACCGAATGGGAAAAGGAATGCGAGGACACCCTGGTTGAAATCTACCGGCTGGCCAAAACCAGGGCGCTTGGCCCGGAGCCGGTTCTAGGGTTCTTATACGGGAAAGAAACCGAGGTGAAAAACCTCCGAATAATCCTTTCGGGCAAGCAGTCTCAGGCGCCTAAGGAACGGATTGTAGCGAGGATTCGGAAAAGTTATGCTTAATCATCCGGGCAAACGCCAATGAACGTGCGACGGGATGGATGGTTTGCTTTTGAGAAATGGGAAGGCGCCCGCGAGCGCGACGGCTCCTGCTGCTGCCGTTCCTCGAAGATGTTGGACTTAAAAGCGGGAGAAAGGATGCGTGAAACACATGCTGCAGGTGGCGATTCTCGGGCCGAGAGACGCCGTTTTGGGTCTTAAAGCTTCAGGTGTACGGGCTTTTGTCGCGGATAACCCTGCGGAAGCACGGGAAGCTCTCTCTCGCATCCACGAGGGTGGCTACGCAGTCCTTTTTGTCACCGAAAGCGCCTACCGTATGGTTCAAGAGGAGATCCGCCCCATCCAGGAAAGGAACCTTCCCATCGTATCGATTCTCACCGATGTGAGGAATCCTCAGGATATCGGCAGGTCCCTTCTCAAACGATATGTGGAGCGGGCGGTAGGGACCGAACTAGCTTTTAAGGGAGAGGAATGATGGCGATGGCTCGGGATACCGGTATCATCGGGAAAATTGTGCGAGTCTCCGGACCCCTCGTGGTGGCGTCGGGGATGTCCGGCGCCAGGATGTTCGACGTCGTAAGGGTCGGAGAAAAGCGGGTCATCGGGGAGATAATCGAACTCCGGGGAGATACCGCTTCCGTACAGGTGTACGAGGAGACGTCAGGGATCGGACCGGGCGAGCCCGTGGTTTCCACGGGAGTACCCCTCAGCGTCGAACTGGGGCCCGGGCTCATCAGCTCGATATTCGATGGAATACAAAGACCGTTGAACGTCATTCAGTCCATCGCCGGTGACTATGTGACGAGGGGTATAGACGTTCCCGGACTCGACAGGGAGAGAAAATGGCACTTCGTACCGGCGGTGAAACCCGGGGACACCGTGGCCTCCGGGGATGTGCTCGGAACAGTCCAGGAGACTCCCCTTGTGGTCCACAAGATCATGGTGCCGCCGGGAATTGACCACGCAACGGTGGCCGAGATCAAAGAGGGAGACTTCACGGTCGAAGAAATCGTGGCCGTTCTCCACGCGGGCGGCCAGAAAAAGCTTCTGACCATGATGCAGAGGTGGCCCGTTCGCGTCCCGAGGCCCGTACGGGAGAAGCTCCCTCCGGAAGAGCAGCTCGTCACCGGTCAGCGTGTGATCGACGCGTTTTTCCCGATAGCTAAGGGTGGAACAGCTTGCGTGCCCGGGCCGTTCGGTTCCGGGAAAACCGTGATTCAACACCAGCTGGCCAAATGGTCGGACGCTCAGATCATCGTCTTCGTCGGCTGCGGCGAGCGGGGCAACGAGATGACCGACGTGCTCCTGGAATTCCCGGAACTCACCGACCCCAGGAGCGGAAGGCCTTTGATGGAGAGGACGGTCCTCGTGGCCAATACGTCCAACATGCCGGTGGCCGCAAGGGAAGCTTCGATTTACACCGGTATAACTCTAGCCGAGTATTTCCGGGACATGGGGTACAGTGTCGCGCTCATGGCCGATTCGACCTCCCGGTGGGCCGAAGCGCTGAGAGAGATCTCCGGACGTCTGGAAGAGATGCCCGGAGAAGAAGGATACCCTGCGTATCTGGGCTCGCGATTGGCCGAGTTCTACGAGCGAGCCGGCAGGGTAGTGGCTCTCGGGAGCGACCGGAGCGAGGGCGCTTTGAGCGTGATCGGAGCCGTTTCGCCTCCCGGTGGTGACCTATCCGAGCCGGTGACCCAGGCCACTTTGAGGATCGTCAAGGTGTTCTGGGGGCTCGATGACCGCCTAGCTGCGAGGAAGCATTTCCCGGCCATCAACTGGCTCACGAGCTATTCGCTGTACACGGACAGGCTTGACTCGTACTTTAGAAAGGCCCTGGGAAACGATTTCCCGGAAATGCGCGACGAAGCTATGGCTATCCTCCAGCAGGAGGCGGAGCTTCAAGAGATCGTGCGTCTGGTTGGAGTGGATGCCCTTGGTGGAAGGGACCGGATGATCCTGGAGACGGCCAAGTCCATCCGGGAAGACTTTCTGTACCAAAGCGCCTTTCATGACGTGGACACGTACTGCTCGCAGACCAAGATGTACGGGATCCTGGAGGTCATCTTAATGAGGCATCACAGGGCCATGGAAGCTATCGAGGCCGGTGCCGATCTCGAGCCGATCCTGGAAGATCCCGTCAAGGAGAAGATCGCCCGAGCCAGGGTGACGCCGGAGGAAGAGTGGCCCAAGCTTCACGACGAAATCGTCGCCGCGATTCGTTCGGGTTTTTCGGCCAAAACCAGGGCCGTTTCGTAAGGAGTGATGGAAAGTGCCGCTAGAGTATACGACCATAAGCCAGATTTCCGGTCCTCTCATCATGGTGGAGCAGGTGAGAGAGGTTCACTTTGACGAGCTTGTAGAGGTCGAGACTCAAACAGGGGAAATCCGCAGGGGACGGGTTCTGGAAGCGCAGGAAGGAAGAGCTCTCGTCCAGCTTTTTGAGGGTACCGCGGGGCTGGACGTTTCCAGATCGAAGGTGAGATTCCTCGGACGAGTGCTGGAGATCCCGGTAAGCCGCGATATGCTCGGCAGGATTTTCGACGGAGCCGGCAGGCCCATAGACGGAGGCCCCCGCATCGTACCGGAGAAGCGTCTTGACATAAGCGGCAGCCCCATCAACCCTTACGCTAGGGCCTACCCGTCCGAGTTCATCCAGACCGGCATATCGGCCATCGACTGCATGAACCCGCTGGTACGCGGTCAAAAGCTGCCCATCTTCTCGGGCGCAGGCCTTCCCCACGCCGCGATGGCGGCGCAGATAGCGCGGCAAGCTACTGTGTTGGGTTCTGAGGAACCCTTCGCCGTGGTCTTCGGCGCCATGGGGATAACCTTCGAGGAAGCCGACTATTTTATGTCCGACTTCAGGAGGACCGGCGCCTTGGACAGAGCGGTCCTCTTCGTAAACCTTGCGAACGACCCGGTTATCGAGAGAATCGCGACACCCAGGATGGCTCTGACCGTCGCCGAGTACCTGGCCTTTGAGCTTGGTATGCACGTGCTGGTCATCCTAACCGACATGACCAACTACGCGGAAGCTTTGAGAGAGGTTTCCGCCGCTCGCAAGGAGGTGCCGGGCCGGCGCGGCTATCCTGGTTACATGTACACGGACCTCGCCACTATGTACGAACGGGCCGGCAGAATCAAGGGTAAGAAGGGTTCCATAACTCAGATCCCCATCCTGACCATGCCGGAAGATGATAAAACCCATCCCATTCCGGACCTGACCGGTTACATTACCGAGGGGCAAATCATTCTCTCGAGGGATCTTCACAAGAAGGGCATCTATCCACCGGTAAACGTTTCGATTTCCTTGTCAAGGTTGAAGGATAAGGGTATTGGCAAGGGTAAGACCCGTGAAGACCACGCCGACGTGCTGAACCAATTGTCCGATGCCTACGACAGGGGCAAAGAGGCGAGAGAGCTCGCGGTGGTGCTGGGAGAAGCGGCGCTGACTCCCACCGACAGGCTGTTTTTAAAGTTCGCAGACGAGTTCGAGCGGAGATTCATCAAGCAAGGGCCGAACGAGAACAGACCGATCGAAAAGACGCTGGACATCGGGTGGGAGCTCATGGCCATGCTACCCAGGGCCGAGTTGAAGCGTCTATCCGACAGGAACATCGAGAAGTATATGCCGAAAAGACAGGTGGCAGCGGACGACTGGTCATGACGACCGGGCAATCGTCTCTCCGGTGTTAACTTGACCGACGGGTTAGGATGGCCGGTTCCGAGGAGGGGGTCCCTCGGAGACCGGATGCTCATGCCAAGGGGGATCCAGGACCGTGGAGATAAGGGTAAACGCTACCCGCCAGGAGCTTAGCAGGCTCAAGGCGAGGCTCAAGACAGCTCGAAGAGGTCACAAACTCTTAAAGGACAAAAGAGACGAGCTCATGAGGGAGTTTCTCTCCCTAATCGATGAGGCGCGGAAGCTTCGGGAGCAGGTTGATGCGAAGCTTTCTGCAGCTTACCGCGACTTCTCCATGGCCAGAGCCGTCCTTTCCCCCGCAGTGCTCGAAGAAGCTCTCATGGCGGGCAGGCGGCCCGTCGAGGTCTCGGTGAGATTCAGGCAAATCATGAACGTACGGGTTCCGGAGCTGGAAATCGATTCCCCCGGTGACCTCACGGGAGCTACTACCGTTCCCCCCTACGGTTTCGCCGCTACCTCCAGCGACCTCGACTCAGCTATCGAAGCTTTTTCGAGTGTCCTGGTGGATATGCTCAAGATGGCGGAGCTTGAGAAGAAGTGTGAGCTCTTGGCGGGGGAGATCGAGAAAACGCGGCGAAGGGTTAACGCTTTGGAATACGTCCTCATCCCCGAGCTGGAGCGAGCAGCTAAAGCCGTGCAGATGCGTCTTTCGGAGATGGAGCGCGCCAACGCCTCCAGGCTCATGAGAATCAAAGAAATAGTGAGAGCTCACTAGGTGCCGGCACCTCCCGGACGACCATCAAATAGCGCCCTGACGGTCTTCCGCTCCATTCTTTTCTTCAATCCGTTTCCAAAAAGAGCCCGCATGCGTCGGATATCTTCGCCTCATCCGATCCGAGAATATAAGGGAGCTTCGGCGAGGGGTAATACATGGAAAAGATAGTCATCGAGGGGCAGGTACCCCTCAAAGGAAAGGTACGTTGCGAGGGTGCCAAGAACGCAGCGCTTCCGATAATGGCGGCTACCATGCTTTGCGAGGAACCCTGCATTCTGTCGGGTGTCCCGCCTCTTAAAGACGTTGAGAGCATGTCGAGGGTGCTTTGCTCTCTCGGCCTCGACGTTACGATGGAAGACGGTACGATCAGCGTTCGCCAGCGAGGTCCCCTCGGGCTCGAGCCTCCTTACGAAGCTGTCAGGGCCATGAGAGCTTCCTTTCTGGTCCTCGGCCCCCTCCTTTGCCGGCTGGGGGCTGCGAGGATCCCGCTGCCCGGAGGTTGTGACATCGGGCAAAGACCGGTGGATCTCCACCTGAAAGGACTTCAAGCTATGGGGGCCAGTATCGAATTGAAGGGAGGCTACGTCGAGGCAAAAGCGCGGCGACTTGCGGGCGCCACCATATACCTGGACTTTCCTTCGGTCGGTGCCACGGAAAACCTGATGATGGCCGCAAGTCAAGCTGCCGGAGAGACCGTCATCGAAAACGCCGCCCAGGAACCGGAAGTCGTCGATCTCGCCAACTTCCTCAACGCTATAGGCGCCAACATCCGGGGAGCCGGGACTTCGCGAGTACGCATTACAGGGAGGAGAGGCTTCGGAGGCTGCGAGTATACCATTATCCCCGACAGGCTTGAAGCTGCCACTTACCTCCTCGCCGGAATCTCGACCGGGGGTTCGATCAGAGTGGACAACGTTATACCCGAGCACCTTACCGCCTTTCTGGCCAAAATCCAAGAGGCCGGTGCCGAGGTCAGCACCGGGCTCAGATACGTGACGGCGTCTATGGAGGGAAGGCCTAACCCCGTGAACGTCAAAACCCTGCCCTATCCCGGCTTTCCCACCGACCTTCAGGCGCCGGTAATGTCGTTCCTTACGACTGCTAGGGGAACAAGCATGATCATAGAAGGTGTCTTTGAAAGGCGCTTCGCTCATGTGGAGGAGCTCAACAGAATGGGGGCTAAAATCCGGGCCGAAGGTTCCCACGCAGTCGTGGAGGGTGTCGAGGAACTCACGGGCGCCTCAGTGGAAGCTCCGGATTTGAGAGCTGGGGCCGCGTTGGTCCTGGCGGGGTTGCAGGCCAGAGGAAGGACCGAGGTGGCCGGCGTTTCCCACATCAAGAGAGGGTACTACCAGTTGGTTGAGAAGCTCAAGGGCGTAGGCGCCAGGATCGAACTCGTCCAGTCCGAAGAAAACCCCTGAAGCCGGCCACAGCTTTTGCCTGAAGACATACATCATCCTCCGGTCCCATATCCATTGAGAGATTGGGGGATTTATCATGAAGAAGGCCATCCTTCTCTTGCTGTTCATCGCCGGCTTACTTCTAGGCGTCAATACCGGCGGACAAATGTCCCAGGGTGGGGTGCTTTTCCCGCTGCCCCGGCCGTCAAAGGGCGAACCGTTCCTTCGGATAGACGTGTACTACGTGCCACAGGGGAAAGTCATCAGCCTGGACCTGGAGGAATACGTAAAAGGGGTTGTGGCTTCGGAAATGCCTCCCACCTTCCACTACGAAGCTCTTAAAGCCCAAGCTATAGTCGCCCGAACATACGCCGTGAGGAAAATGAGGATTTTCGGTGGAACGCCTTCCCGTCCCGATGCCGACGTTGTGTCGGACCATAACGTGGACCAGGCCTGGGCGCCGGAACCGGAAATCAAAAAGAGATGGGGAATACTTTCTGCCTGGAGATACTGGGGCAAAGTAAGCCAAGCGGTCGAGGAGACCAGAGGGCTCATCCTGGCTTACGATGGGATGCCTGCTGAAGCCGTGTACCATTCCACTTCGGCTGGTCCTACCGAGTCGGCGGCGGACGTTTGGGGCCGGGAGGTGCCGTATCTCAAGAGCGTGCCGTGCGACTTCTGCTCCCACTCACCCTATTACGGCGCTCAAACCGTGAGAATACCCGCGGCAACCGTAGCTAAAAACCTCAGGTCGGCCGGGATCGCCGTACCGGTGACGCGGATGGCCGGTGCCGGCTCGATACTGCCAGCCTCGATCTCGCCCACCGGCCGGGTCAAGGAGGTCACCGTTTCGGGTATGAAGATCCGGGGTCTCGAATTCAGAACAGCTCTGGGGCTCAAGTCCACCAAGGTCTATTGGGAGATAAGCGGTGAAGATCTGGTTTTTACGGTACGGGGTTACGGGCACGGGGTGGGAATGTGCCAGTACGGTGCCGACGGCTTGGCCCGGCTGGGCAACACGTACCTTGAGATATTGTCGTACTACTACCCTGCAACGCAGGTAGTCTACATTTTCGAGGAATAGGACTTCAGGGAATAGGACCCTGAACTGCGAAGTTCCCTCTGCGGTGCCCGCGTTACACTAGGAGTAAAATCCCTGCGTGAATACCTCCGGCAAATTATGGCAATGCTTTAATCGGAGGTGTTCGTATGAGGGAACGACTGAGAAGCATGCTTTCCCGGTTCCTCGCCGGCGGCCATCGCGTACTCGCGGCGAAATGGGCAAAGGCGACAGCCGTCATTCTTATTTGCCTCCTCCTCTTTTGCACCGGGTTGTACCTGGGACTGCGGTCGGCCCTGATGGTTCGAGCCTTTCCGCCGGCCTCTTTAAGCAATATCCCTGCAACAAACCGTCCCGTCACCACCCCATCCGCTCAAGAGACGCCGAAGAGCGGTGATGCGGCGGGCGGTACATGCCCTACGGCACCGGGGGTTGCAGGTGCGGGTGGATCAGGTACTGCGGAAACAGAGACAAGGAAGACAGATACGAGGGAATCAAGCGCAAGTTCCGAGGGACGAGGCTCCGGTTCAGACGGTGCCAGCAAGACTCCTGGCAACCCGGAAGCAACCAGACCCGCCGTCCGGCCCAGGACTTTAGCGGAGATCCTGAAGGACTTATCCCTGCCGGTTGAGGGGCAACCCTACCGGAAGGAAGGCTTTTACTATCTAGAGGCGTTTTCGGAGTGGAAGTATCATCCCGGAGTCGACTTCAAAGCTGCAGCTGGGCAGCCCGTGAAAGCCCCCCTTGCGGGAACCGTGATGGAGGTTTACCGGAGCCCTGTCCTAGGGACGGTCGTTAGACTTTCGCACGAAGGCGGTGTCGAGACGCGTTACGGTTGTATTACGCCCGGTGAGGACATCCTTCCCGGAAAAGAGGTCGCCAAGGGAGACGTGATCGGGTGGATTTCCGATTCCGGACCCCGCGAGGGAGATTCCGAACCTCACCTCCATTTTGAGGTTCATTCACAGGGTAAGGCGGTCTTATCGGACCAGTACCTCGGTGGGCGCTGAGGTTAAGCTTTCGTCAACGTGCCCAGATACCCCGGAGATGCGACACCGGAAACAGGCCGGATACGCACCCCTTTGGGCTGCATATATATTTAGCGTAACTCTCACGAGGGAGGCCGGGCTATGAACGACGCGATATGGAAACGCGCGATCGACGTGGGCGAGTACATTTACGAGAACCGCGCGACGGTCCGGGATGCGGCCCGGGCATTCGGAGTTTCCAAGAGCACGGTGCACAAAGACGTCACGGATCGACTTCCAGTCATCCGGCCAGCTTTGGCGAAGTTGGTCCGCCAAATCCTGGATGTGAACAAAGCGGAAAGGCACATCCGCGGCGGTGAAGCTACGAGGAGAAAGTACAGAAAATGAGAAGCGCCCAGGGCCCTATCGCTTCGGCACTACACCGGGAGCTGCGATTCCGGGGCATGCCGGGAGTGGCTCACGGGTGACAGGTTATGCCAAACCTTGAGTAGGCGGTTTCCGCCCGAGCTGCCTCATGCCGCCTAGTGACTATGTTTTTTCACACTCCCCACTTGAGACAAGAATTCGACTTTCTTCGTCGAAGTTCGCCGCCTTTACAGGAAATCCCCGGTTTTTGTAGAAAGATCGGCTTAAGTAAGCGAAGCGACTCCCACCGAAACCGGAGGAGGCCTCATCCATGTTCATATTCGGACCCGGAGACGTAGCTGTCGATCTCGGCACATGTACTGTGCTTGTTTACATAAAGGGACGCGGCGTCGTGTTGAACGAGCCATCAGTCGTTGCAAGGGACCACAACACCGGGGCCGTTCTTGCAGTGGGCGACGAAGCGCGGAAAATGATCGGTCGCACACCCGGCACCATCGACGCAATTCGCCCCCTCAGGGCGGGAGTCATCTCGGACTTCGAGGTTACAGAGATGATGCTGCGTTATTTCTTAAAAAAGGCCATCGGCAGCAGGGTCTACTTGAAACCAAGGGTGATCATATGCGTTCCTACCGCCGTCACTTCCGTAGAAAGGCGGGCGGTGCTTCAGGCCGGGATAGGCGCCGGCGCCAGGAAGGTTTACCTGGTTGAAGAGCCTCTTGCCGCTGCTTTAGGAGCCGGACTGGACATCAGCGGAGCCTCAGGGTACATGGTCGTGGATGTCGGGGGAGGAACCACCGACATCGCCGTCCTTTCTCTGAACGGCGTTGTGGTCAGTACTTCAACCCGGATCGGCGGAGATGCTCTGGACGAGGCCATAGTGCGGTACGTCAGAAAGACTTTCCAGCTTGCCATCGGGGAACCTACGGCTGAACTAGCTCGAATTACGGCGGGGACCCTCGTGCAAGGCGCTAGGAACGAGCAGTATGAGGTGCGCGGACGGGACCTCGTGACCGGGCTTCCCAGGAGCATCGCCGTGACATCAGACGATCTGGCCAGAGCTATGGAGGAGCCGGCTGCCCTTATCGTCGAAGCTTGCCGGCAGGTTTTGGAGAAGACTCCTCCGGAGATAGCTTCCGACATCGTGGACCACGGGATAGTCTTAACGGGGGGAGGAGCGCTGACTCACGGTATGGACGTGCTCCTCCAAAAGGGGACCGGTCTAAAAGTCTCCCTCGCGGAAGACCCCGTTACGTGTGTGGTAAGGGGTGCAGGTTTGGTCTTAGAGAATATCCCTCAGTACGAAGAACACATCCGAAGCTTAACCGTATAAAGCTAAACACTCGACCCCCTTCTTTCGATAACGAATAAGAGGGGGGACGCTTCATGTTTCGAGGCGTTTTAGCAGGCATCACGGGAATGCGTGCCCAGGTGCTGCGGCAAGATGTAATTGCCAATAACCTCGCAAACGCAGCTACACCTGGGTACAGGCAGGATACAGTGGCGTTTTCCACTTATCTCGACTCTCACATGTACAGATCTGACCAGCAAGGATCGAGTTACCTTGGAGGCTTCACTCCCGCCATGGTACTTTACGAGACCAAGACGATTCACGTTCCGGGGCCCATCGAAACGACAGGCAATCCACTGGATATAACCTTATCGCCCGGCGCCTACCTGTTGGTGGAAGCTCCCGGCGGAGTTCGGTACACGAGGAGGGGAGACCTCACTCTCACAGCGGAGGGCTACCTCGAGGTGGGAGGGTACAGAGTCCTGGGTCGCTCCGGGCAGATCAGGATACCCGAACAGGCAGGGCCGGTTCACATCGGTCAGGATGGGACCGTTCTTTGCGGAGAAGAAGAAGTGGACAAGCTGGCGATAGTCGGTTTCGAGGACGAGTCGGTTTTACGAAAAGAAGGTTCGTGCCTATTCGCGGCTGACGAAGGAGTTGTCCGGGAGGTTGAAGCTACCGTGTTAAGTGGCTGCCTGGAGAAATCCTCGGTGGACGCGGTCATGGAGATGGTCCACCTTGTGGACGCTTTCAGGGCCTACGAAGCTTCCCAGCGGGCAATTCAGGCGCAAGATGAGGCCACGGCTGCAGCCGTGAACAGAGTCGGCAAGGTCTAAAAGGGAGGGGCGAAAGAAATGCTCAGAGCTTTATGGACCGGCGCCACCGGTATGAACGCGCAGCAGTTCATGATCGATACCATCGCCAACAACCTGGCCAACGTGAATACCGCGGGGTATAAGCGGCAACGGGTTAACTTCAAGGACCTCTATTATCAGGAACTTTGGATGGGCCGGAACGACGTCATCTCCGTAGGTCACGGATCGAGGGTATCCGACTCGATGAGGAGCTTTGCCCCTGGCAACCTGGAGAAAACGGATGACCCGCTTTCCCTGGCCATCGAAGGCCTGGGGTTTTTCTGCGCGGAACTCCCCGACGGCACCGCGTACACCAGGGACGGGAACTTCCGCGTAGATGGTGAAGGGATGCTCGTAACCTCCGACGGATACCCGGTCGTTTCGGAAGGCGGCTATGGGGGAGAGATTACCATACCTCAGGATGCCACCGAAGTCACGGTTTCCGCCGATGGAACGGTCCTCGCCAGGGTAGGTGACGAGCTCAGGAACGTGGGTCAAATCAGGTTAGCGATGTTCCCCAATCCGGCTGGATTGCAAGCTGTCGGGAGAAACCTGTTCAAGGCTACCGTGGCGTCGGGTGAGCCCAGGACCGTCATTCCAGGGGAGGAAGGGAGCGGAAGGATCCTGTCGGGCTTCCTCGAGACCTCTAACGTCCAGATAGTCACCGAAATGGTGAACCTCATAGTAGCTCAGCGCGCCTTCGAACTCAACTCCAAAGCGGTTGAAACGGCCGATCAAATGCTGGGCGTGGCCAATAATCTCAAGCGGTGACGGTGGGGGGCGAAACGATAAATGGTGATGGGCCATCCGGACTCCATTTCGGGTGTGGTGCGGACGCTGAAAGACGCCGGACGGGTCAGTGCCGGTGGCGGTCCCCGCAGGGCGAACGAAGCCGAGAGAAATGGAATGGTAGGGACAAAACGAGACGACCTCGAACTCATGAAAGCTTGCTGCCAGTTCGAGGGCATTTTCCTTTCGATGCTCTTCAGAGCTATGATGAAGACGACGGGCGCAAAAGACCAGGGACCGTACGGGACCATTGCCGAGCAAGCTTTTGGCCAGAAAATGGCGGAGGCGGGGGGCATAGGACTCGCGAAGGTGTTGTTCAATTCCCTGTCGAAATCATCTCCTGAGATTCAACGCAGGAGATGATCGTGATGGAGGAAAGCTGCCTGCCTGACGGGAGCGGGCCGCAAAACGCTAACGAGGTTCTCTCGGGCAGAGTGGAGTTCGTCACCGGAATCCTTCCGCACCGGGAGCCGTTTTTATTTGTATCGAGGGCGATCTCGGTTCTTCCCGGCAAGGAAGCTACCGCCGAATACGATGTTCCCAAGGACTTTGACATCTTCCGGGGGCACTTTCCCGGCCATCCCATCATGCCGGGGGTGCTCATCCTCGAGTTCATGGCCCAAACGGGGGCCCTGGCTCTGCTGTCTGTCCCTCAATACAAGGGAAAGATAGCTTACCTTGCCGGCATAGACCGGGTGAGATTCAGGCGTCCTGTGTGGCCCGGTACGACTTTGAGGGCCCGGGTCAAAATAGGCGCAGTTCGCAGGGGTATCGGAAGGGGCAGCGCTACCGCATTTGTGGGCGACGAGGAAATCGCCAGCGCGACAATGGTTTTTGCCGTCGTTCTAGAGGAGACCGGGGTTTGACGATCTTTTGCGGTCCATGCTAAGATGAGGCGACCCGCAATTCAGAGGCACAGTGTGCCGCTCTTATCAAGAGAAGGGTGAGGGAACCGGCCCGATGAACCCTCGGCAACCGGCCTAATCAGGCGCGGTGCCAATCCCGGCGGATGAATGGTGCGGTCGCGCCAAGTCCGAAGGATAGGAGTTCACTTCCCTTCGGAAACGCACAAGCGCATCATGAAACGAAGCTCTTCTTCGAAGGGAGGACGAGGTTCATGCCTACCATGGGTCCCGGTCGCAGGATGTTTACATCGGAATCCGTGACGGAAGGACACCCCGATAAGGTCGCAGACCAGATAGCTGACGCCGTTTTAGATGCCATCCTCGAGAAAGACCCGGTTGCCAGGGTCGCGTGTGAGTGCTTGGTCAAGACCGGTTTCGTTTTAATCGCCGGCGAGATATCCACCGAGTGTTACGTAGACATGCCTCACATCGCGAGAACCAGGATTAAAGACATCGGTTATACCAGAGCAAAGTACGGCTTTGATGGGGACACCTGCGCCGTGCTCACCGCCATCGAGGACCAGTCGCCCGACATAGCACTGGGAGTGGACAAGGCGCTTGAGTCGAAGCAGGGCGAAATGGCGGATACGCTCGGCGCCGGTGACCAGGGCATGATGTTCGGGTACGCATGCACGGAGACGGATGTCCTCATGCCGCTTCCCATTTTCCTGGCTCATCAAATGGCCAGAACGCTGGCGAAGGTGAGGAAGGATAAGGTGCTTCCTTACCTCCGCCCTGACGGGAAAACGCAGGTCACCGTGGAGTACGAGGACGGGGTACCTAAACGGATAGACAGCGTGATAGTATCGGCGCAGCATGCGGGCGAGGTTCCGCTTGACATAGTCCGCGCCGACATCGAAAAACACGTTATCAGGCCGTCGGTGCCCGAAAACCTTCTGGACGAACGGACCAAGTTCTTCGTGAACGCTACCGGCCGGTTCGTCGTCGGCGGTCCACAGGGGGATTCGGGGCTGAGCGGAAGGAAGATCATCGTTGACACGTACGGAGGATACGCGCGGCACGGCGGGGGTTCCTTCTCGGGGAAGGACCCCACGAAGGTCGACCGAAGCGCAAGTTACGCCGCAAGATACGTTGCCAAGAACGTCGTCGCGGCGGGACTGGCGTCCGAGTGCGAAGTCATGGTCTCTTACGTAATTGGAGTGGCAAGGCCTACCGCGGTCGTAGTAGACACCAAGGGAACGGGCAAGTACCCGGACCACAGGATTCTCGACGCGGTTCTGGCAGCCTTCGACTTCCGCCCGGCCGCCATAATAGAAAGGTTCGACCTGAGGAGGCCCATATACTCCCAAGTATCGGTGTACGGACACTTCGGCAGGCCGGATCTGGACCTCCCCTGGGAAAAGACAGACCTGGCGGATGAAATCCTGAGAAGGTTGTAAAATAGGACAGGGTCGACGGCGGGAATAGAACTGATCCCTTCTCCCCGTTTCACACATATACTGCGTCAGAAGCGGGGAGAGGGGGGACCAACGTGGTGCCGGCGGAGCGTCTGGTTCTGATCGCATTAGCTATCGTCGCAGCATCCGATGTCCTCATCTCGCTCAGAGCGAGATCACAGAAAGGTTGGCAGCCTCTGATTGTGATCCTTGTTACGAGCAACTCAGCCAACATAGTCGAAGGAATTGTTCGACGCATCTCATGGGAGGACTTCAAGTCGAGGAGTAAGTCCCTGGAAATCCAGGCAATAGACCTGGGTTCCTGCGACGAAACGCCCGAGATTCTGACTCTCCTGGAGCGCGACGGAATGCTGTCGGTATTGTCGCCGGCGGATTCATTGGATGCGGGCGCTGTCGTCTTAAACCTACAGGACATAAATGGAAGAGAGGAAAAAACCATGCCTGATTAAGGGGGTCTTCTCTTGGACCCGAAAGTATCCAAGACCTATGCCTGGACCGTGGGTGCAGCTGGAGGACTCCTTCTGGTTGTCGTGGTTTTGAGTCACCCCGGCGAGTATCGATTTCTTGCCACAAGCTCGTTCATCCTGTTTTTCCTGCTGGAAATCGCGCTCACGATAGGCGCGATACCCGTGGGTAAGTTCCATGTATCCCTCGACTTCTCTATCGTTTTGGCCACTTATATGATTCACGGCTTCGTTGCTGCATGCCTGGTGAATCTAGCGGTAATCCCCACCCTCATTCTTCGCAAGCGTCCTGCGAGGATAATTGCAATGGATGTAGGCACCCTGCTATCTTCCACCGTGATAGCAGGGTCATTCGCATCTGCGCTGAACGGCCACATTGAGGAGACGGCGACCCAGGGACTGACCCTTTCGTTCATGCGGGAGGTGGCCGTGTTCACGGTGGTGAGCTACCTGGTCAACACCGCCCTGATAGTCTTCTATGCGCTGATATCCGCTAGACCTCACGAGAACGTGAAGAGCCGCGATCTTATTCACACATCCGCCCTCAACGCCGTCTGCATGGTACTGGGCGCGCTTCTGGGAATCGTCATCGCTGTGAACCTTCCTCAATGGGACAACGTCGAGATTTACCTATTCTCAGTTTCTCTAGGAGGGCTTGTGTTCCTTACGGCCATTCTCGGCCGCATGGCGAGAACCCAAGCTGACCTAGCTCGCCTTTACGAAGCTGCCTCCGGAATCAACTCCGTCATGCGACTGGAGGACGTATTCGCTGAATCTTGCGAGGCCGTTTCCCAACTCGACAAGTGGGATTTCTGTTGGCTCACCCTTAGAGATCCCGACGGTGAGGTCCGCGTCTTCAAAATTAAGATCGTGCCCGGTCTGCCGGAGAAAGAAGCTCTCGAATGGCTCGAGGAAATGCAGGGGCGGCGTAAAGCGGTGGATGCGCGGATGAGATACTACTGGAACAAGGAACGGTGCCCCTCCGAGGGGCCTTCGCCTTTTGGAGCAGCGCTGTTCATGCCGCTCACCAGGGGAGACAGGTTGATCGGAGAGTTCGGAGTGGCCAGGGTTTCCTCCGAGGAGATCGAGGCGGACAGCCTGCGGCTTTATGCGCTTCTTTCTGCGCAAATATCTCTGGCCGTGGATAATGCTACGCAATGGGAAAGAGTGACGGAGCTTGCCGCGCGGGATCCTTTAACGGGGCTTTATAACTACAGGGAGTTTTGCTCCCGGTTGGCGTGGGCCATCGAGAAAGCTAAACTTTCGGGTTCCAAGGTATCGTTGATCTTCATCGACCTCGATCATTTCCGAAGAGTGAATAATCTGTACGGTCATATTGTCGGCGACGAAGCCCTCAAAGAAATCGCCGACAGCATACGACAAACGGTTCGGGACACCGATTATGCGTGCAGATATGGCGGAGACGAGTTCACCATCATCCTCCCGTCGGCGGGGAAGGACGGCGCAAGAAAAGTAGCGGAAAGGATCATGAGGAATATCGCGGAGACAAGGATTTCTTACAAGGGAGAACCCCTCGACCTAACAGGAGTCGTATCGGCGTCTTCGGGTATTGCCACCTTCCCCGAAGATGGCGAGACTCCCGAAGAGCTCGTGAACAAAGCTGACCTTGCCATGTACTCGGTCAAGAGGGAATCAGGGGAGAGCTCGGAGAAAGAATAACCCGGTGACCGCCTTGGTAAACGAGATCGCCGGACGTCTTATGGATTTTCTCATGGGAGTTACGTGTCGCTGCGCTCTTTGCGGAGACATCCTGTCTATCGATGTACTGGACAGGGGAATCTGTCGTGCCTGCCTGAACCGTATGGCGGCGGAGATGAGGTGGACCTGCCGAACGTGCGGCGTCCCTGTGCGACCCGGTCAAGCTTACTGCCCGGCGTGTACGACTAGAGGTTACTGGTTTGATGCCGTAAAAGCTGCTGGGGTGTACCATGGCAGCCTCAAAGAGGCGGTAATCAGGATGAAGTACCGGGGAGAAAGGAATCTCAGAACGCCCCTGGGAAAGCTGCTCGTAAACGTTGCTCTAAAGCTTCCTCCCTGTGATGTGATAGTGCCGGTGCCCGTAGACCCCACCCGCAAGGGGTTGCGAGGCTTCGACCAGGCTCGCGATCTTGCCGAGGAGCTCTCGCGGGCTCTGGGACTGGACCTGGATGACGCGCTCAAGCGGCGGAAGTCCAACATATCCATGACTGCTCTTTCCAAAAGGGACAGATGGGAGGAAGTCAAAGACACCATAGAGCTTGGCCGTTCGTGCCAATCTCGCCGCTTTGCACGGTCTCGTGTGCTTCTGGTGGATGACGTGGTGACGACCGGTGCCACGGCCAACGCTTGCAGCCGGGTGCTCAAAAAGGCAGGGGCGGTCGAGGTTTACGTCGCGGCTTTAGCCAGGACGGCGATTTGGGGGTGAGCATGGGATGGGTTCCATAAGACCAGAAGTCCGCAACTGTGAGCGCTGCGGAAAGCCTTTTCTCTACGTAGGGGTCCCAATTTGCCGGGAGTGTCTGGCCAAGGAAGACGAGCAATATGCGACTGTAAAAGCTTATCTTAACGAAAATCCCGGCGCCACGGTTCCGGAGGTCAACAAAGCTACCGGGGTCCCGGTTGAAGTTATCGTCGATTTCGTAAAAAAGGGATTACTGGTCATGGCTGGCACCGGTAACGTCGAACCGAGGTGCAAGATATGCGGGAAGCCAATATCAGCCGGTCAGATTTGTTCTGAGTGCCTCGAAGCTCTATCGTCTCTCAGCCGGGAGGGAGGCCTAAAAGCGGAGGAGCCTAGGACGGTCCCGGTGAAGGAGCCCTCGGAAAAAGTGTCCGGACAAGTATATATTATGGACATAATAAGCAAACGGCGGAAGCCTTGAGAAGGGTTGCTGAGAAGCTACCGGAACGATTCCCCGGAAACAGCGATAAGATCTTGGAAACAAACTCTCGAAAGGCTAAACGATACCGTCCCATCTTCCGATGAATTGAAGTGGACGGTGGCCTAAACAGAGAAAGAGGTTGAAGCCGTATGATGATATCGCGTGCCCAGGTCAATCAAATTCTCAAGGTGTACAAGACCTCCTCGGTCGGAAAGCTTAGCCCGAGCGGTCGCCCGGACGAGCGACCCACAGGAGGAGGGGCGGACGCCTTATACATCTCGGTATCACCTCAGGACGTGAGCATGGTCAAGAGCATCATCGAGGCTGTTCCCGACGTGCGGGAGGAGAAAGTGCGGGAGATATCCCGTCGTCTTCGGGAAGGGACCTATCACGTGAAACCTGAGGAGGTTGCAGAAAAGCTTCTGGGCAGGTTGATGGCGGACAGACTTCGCTAAACAGGCCGCCGTCCCGGGAGGGACGGGAATGAGCGAGGTCTCCAAGGTACTTCCACTTCTTGAAGAAATGCTTATTCTCCTAGAGAATCTCTTGTCTCTGGCCTCGCGGCAGATGAACGTGCTGGTCTACGGCAATGTCGTCGAGATCCAGGAGATCAACGCAAAGCAGGAAGCGATTCTCGACAAACTGAAGGAACTCGAAGAAAAACGGCTCTCCATCATTTCCTCGTGCTTTGCGGAGGATCCTTCCACCATCACGTTGTCCCGCCTTTACCCGCACCTTGAGCCTGCCGAACAGGCGAGGTTGTCCGTTCTGGCCGACAGGCTGAACACCGCCAGTGCCTGCCTCAAAGTGATAGGGAAGCGAAACCAAGAACTCGCCCGGCGCAGCCTGGAGATCATCCACAAAGAACTGAGTCTCTTGCTGCCGGAGCAGTCTTACCAGCGAATCGGAGAGAAGAAGGCCATAAAATCCCTGGTTCTCGACAGAAAGACTTGATCTTGCTGGGAACCGAAAAGGGCCGGTCGAGCAACCGGGGAAAGCGGTGACCACTGGAAAAGGAACCGGAGACAAAGGGTCGGAGAAAGGGGGGCATAACGGTTGCCGTCGAGTTTCACCGCGTTGCAAATCGGGCTGACAGGGCTGCGGGCCCACAGGCGAGGTATGGAAGTGACCGGACATAACGTGGCCAACGCCGCGACAGAAGGTTACTCCAGGCAGGAGGTGCTCCTAGAACCGTTCATCCAAAGGAATATGACGATAGAAGCGGGCACATCCGGCCTGGGCGTCCGGATAAAGGACGTGAGGCGCGTGAGGGACCGGTTCATTGACGCAATCCTCCGGGGAGAACAGTCACGGAAAACTGCGTTTGAATCAGAGAAGGTCGTCCTCGATCACCTGCAAGTGGTTGTGGGAGAGCCTTCGGACTCGAGCATCCAATCGGCGTTAAACGACTTTTGGGCTTCCTGGCACGATCTTGCCTCAGAACCACACCTGGCAGCCGCCAGAGCTACGGTAATGGAGCGGGGCAAGAACCTGGTGAGCCTGTTTAGGAATCTGGGGACTCAAATGGACTCGGTAGCACACGATATCGAGGTGGATATCAAAGCTACCGTTGCGAGGGTGAACTACCTGTCCGGAGAGATAGCGAAAACCACCCTGGAGATCCAACGGGCTCTGGCCAGGCACGAGCCTCTTGGTGATCTCCTTGACAAGCGCGACCTCATGCTCGACGAGATAACTGCGCTCACGGGTGCGACCGTAACGTTAAAAGAGGCAGAATCCTTGCGCGTGTCAGTGGCAGGCCTTCCTCTCGTCGACGGGCAGGTTGTTTACGAACTTGAGGCGGCGTTCACCAGTTCCGGCATCGAATTCAGGTGGCGGCCGCTTTCGTCCCCGAGCGGGCAGTACGAAGTCGTGACCGCGATGGGAGGGAAGCTCGGAGGGCTCAAGACCGCTCGGGACGAGACGGTTTACGGTTTCAAGGCTCAAATCGAGGGACTCTTTAAGGACTTCGTCGATCAGGTTAACCAGCAACATGCTCAGGGCTATCACCTCTATTCGGTCACTGGGGAGCCAGCGCCCGATCCAAATGACCCCGCCAACTGGTTCTTCTCGGTGGGCGATCCCACAGACTACTTGGATTCGGTTGAGGTGAATCCGGTGATAGCGGCGGACCCTGGCTACATACGAGCTTCCAGCGAGGCCGGAGATCCTCTGAACGGGCGAAACGCCCTGGCGGTGGCGGACCTAATCGAAGGTGCCAATAATCCCTCCAGCGTGCCCACCTTCAACGAACGGTGGCAGTCGATAGTAGGGACGTTGGGGGTTAGAGCGCAGAAGATCCAGTCAGGCATCACCACTCAGGAGCTGCTGGTCAAGGAGCTCGCCAACCGGAAAGATTCCATAAGCGGAGTGTCCACGGATGAGGAAATGGCTAACCTCATGCGGTTCCAGCATGCGTACGACGCATGCGCCAGGGTGATAACGGTCGCCGATGAAATGCTGGATACCATCATCAATCGCATGGGGATTAGCGGGAGGTAGGTGAGAGGGATGAGGATAACCGACAACATGGTAGAGAGGAACGTCCTGTTCGATTTGAATTACGCCGAACGCCGGTTGCTGAGACTTCAGAACATGGCTTCCTCCGGCAAAAGGATCTCGCGACCGGAAGATGATCCCGTGGAGACCGAGCGATCGATGACTTTGAGGACCCACATGGCCCATAATGACCAGTTCATGCGAAATTTGGTGAGGGCCAGAGGCTGGATGGAACAGATCGAAGAGTCCCTCTCGGAACTCAGCTCGGTACTCGTAAGGGCCAGGGAACTAGGGATATACGGGGCTACCGACACCACCTCGCCCCAAGACCGGCAGGCGCTGGCCGCCGAGGTAGCTCAGCTAGCTGAAGAGGCTTTGAACACCGGCAATACAGAAACCGAGGGCCGTAAGCTCCTAACCGGTACTCGCCCTGAGTGGAAGCTCTGGCCCGGAATCATTGTCACAGTCGAGGACCATGGCCCGGTAGCTGATGGAGGAACCGGCCTCTTAGACGAGATATATTCCGGCCTCAAGAACCTAGAGGCGGCTCTGGTGGCCGGTGGCACCGGTGATACGTCCCTCATCGCCTCTGCCACGCAAGCACTGGACGGTTCCATCGATAGAGTATTGTCGTATCGCGTTATAAACGGTGCGCGGCTGAGGAGACTCGACATCATCGAGAACCGCGGAAAGGAAACGAAGATAGAGTACACCAAACTCTTATCGGACGCCGAGGACGTGGACCTGTCGTACGTTCTCGTGGATTTACAGGCTAAGGAGGCAGCATACAGGGCTACTCTGGGAGTAGCAGCTAGAATCATCCAGCCCACCCTTCTCGACTTCCTCAAATGATCGGAGATAAGGGATGGGTAGGGCTCGAACTCGAAGGTGGTGTCGGGATGGAAGTGATAAACACGGCATTCGGGCCGCTGCAGGTGGAGTCCGAGAAGGTGATTACGTTTCCTTCGGGGCTCATAGGTTTTCCGCGATTTCACCGTTACGTCGTGGTCGACCGGGACGGTGGGGAGGGACTATTGAAGTACCTCCAGTGTCTGGATGAGCCTTCACTGGGATTCGTGACCCTCGATCCCCGGGCCGTCTTTGACGATTACGCTCCAGAAATGCCCCGGGAGGACCTGGAATCCATCGGGGTTTCCTCTCTCGATGAAGCTCTCGTGCTTTGCGTGGTCGTAGTGCCTCCGGATGTTACGAAGATGACCTGCAACCTTCGGGCGCCTGTCGTCGTGAATCCCGAGACCAAGGTGGCGAAGCAGATCATCAGCATATCGCCGGAGTACGAAACCAGGCACTACGTGTTTCCGGTCCTCCAGAGCTTCTTGCAAAGGACTGGATAGGTATGCTCGTTCTTACGAGGAAAGTGAACGAGGCCATCATCGTTGGGAACGATGTGGTCGTCAGAGTCCTCGAGGTGAAGGGGACCGGATCGAAAGCTTCGGTGAAACTGGGGTTCGAAGCGCCCCGGGGTACGAAGATTCTCAGAGAAGAAGTAGAGAGAGAGGTCGCTCAGGAGATGTCCAGGGCGGCTTCTGCGGGCAAAGACATAGCCCGGGTTATGAGCCGAGTTAAAGAAGAAGCGGAGAAACGAGAGAAGCGCGAAAACTCGTTAGACAAGAGGTGAAAGCCCATGTCCGAGCTGAGAGTGGTACCCGCGTTCACCGGGTTGGACACCGAAGCTATAATACAGGAGCTCATGAGCGTAGAGCGGCGCCCTATCGTGCTTCTAACCGAACGCCAATCGTTGCTAAGCAAGCAGAAGCAGGCATGGGATGAGCTGAAATCCAGCCTCGACGCGCTTGCCTCCAAGATCGCACCGCTGAGCTACTCCTTCAACTTTTACAAGAAGACGGTGGATGTGGGAGAGACATCTGTCCTCACAGCTACAGCCTCAACGGATGCGGCCAATGCCTCATACGAGATCAAAGTAACGAGCCTCGCCCGGGCTCAGGTAATCCAGTCTCGGGCTTACGCAGATCCCGCCGCCTCCCTTGGACTTGCCGGAACCGTCAGTATCAACGGCAAAGACGTGGTCCTCGCCGCCGAAGATAGCCTCAACTTGCTGGCGCAGAAGATAAACGGGACGACCGGAGTAGGTGCTCAAGCATCTGTAGTTCAAGTGGCTCCCGGCGACTACAGGCTCCTTCTTACCTCGTCTCAGACAGGGACGGCCAACAAGCTTTCCCTCGGAGGGGACATGGCTTTATGGGAGCAGCTGGGCTTCGTCGACGCCACCGGAAAGGTTAACGAGGTGGTCGCCGCCACTGACGCGGTGTTCACCATCAACGGGGTGCAGTTCACCAGACCCACCAACGTCGTCTCCGACGCCATACCCGGTGTCACATTAAGCTTAAAGATGCAGGCGGATCCGGCGACGGGAGCGGGGGGCACTACGCTTCTGACGGTGTCGTGGGACGATTCGTCCTTAAGTCAACAGGTTAAAGACCTCATCGCCGCTTACAACTCCTTTATCGATACGGCGCGTAACTACAGCGGCTGGGACCCGGAGACCCTTAAAGGCGGCATCTTGTTAGGCGACCCGCTCCTTCAACGACTTCTTGCGGAAATCAGGCGCGTGATATTCAAGCAAGTTCCCGGGTCGGTTTCCGGGTATGAATCGGCGGTGATGGTAGGTATATCGACAGGGCCGCTAGGGGCATTTTCCAAAGAAGGCAAGATCAGCTTCGATGAGACCAAGTTCCTCGACAAGCTTAAAGCAAACCGGGATGCCGTAGCGTACCTTTTCACCTCCGCGGAGGGTATGGCTACATCGCTTTCAAAAGCTGTCTCGACGTATACCAGGAGCGACGGGTATCTCGAGGCGAGAATGACGCGGCTGACGGAAGAGGACAGGTCGATATCCCGGCGAATCGAGGATCTGGAAAGGCGGCTTGATATGCGCCTTACTACCCTCCGGAGACAGTTCTCGGCGCTCGAAGCTATGCTGGCGAGAATGAACTCCCTGGGCCTGTGGCTGGCCCAGCAGGTCAGCAATATGACGCAGGGAGCTACGACCGCGTGAAGATCAGGAGTCGAATCGTTTGAGCACTGCCGGGAGGTCTGAGAGATGACTGGAATGGGATGCGTCGCTGGCGCGGTGGAAAAGAAGGCACTGGATGTATACGCCCAATCTCGAGTCTCGACCGCTTCGCCTTCAGAACTCGTGCTGATGATGTACGACGCAGCTATCAAAAACATGAAAGCGGCGTCGGAACACATCGCTAGGAAGGATTTTGCCGAAGCTAATGTCGCGATTACCAAGGCCGAGGACATAGTGGAAGAACTGAGGTCCTCGTTGAACGTAGACGCAGGGGAAGTAGCTATAGCTCTCGATTCTCTCTACGATTATGTGTACAGGAGTCTCATCATCTCCAACGTTAAGAAAGACACCGGGATTCTTTCCGGCTGCATCAAGGTACTGGAGCAAATCAGGGGGGCCTGGGCGGAAATGGCCCGGGCAGGCAGCCCCCCCGGGCAATCCAAGGGGTGATCCAGCGACCATGCGAGAAACTTACAGCAAGATGCTGGACCTGGCAAAAGATCACCGCGATGCAGTGATGAGGGGCGACTTCGATGCGGGCGAGAAGCTTTTGGAACAGCAGGAGGCTTTAGCGAAGTCTATGTCATCGGAGGACATGGGAGGAGTATCCGAGGCGGAAAAGGGTGAGATTCTCGAAACGATCCGGGACATCCAGCGAATCCACGAGCAAATCTGTTCAAAGCTCCGGGAAGAGGTGAGGGCGCGCAGCGAGGCGATTTTATCTACGATCGGTCAGCAAAGGGCACTCGAGGCTTACGGGCAGTCAGACGTAGGGAGCGATATCCGTTTCGACAGGAGAAAATGAAAAGTCCCGGCCGGCGAGCAGCCGGGACCATCGGTTTTCCGAGGTCAGGAAACCTTCACGACATTAGCTGCCTGAAGGCCGCGCGGCCCCTGAACGATCTCGAATTCGACCAGGTCGCCTTGGTTGAGGCTGCGAAAGCCCTGAGCCTGGATGGCCGTATAATGGACGAAAACGTCGGGTCCGTCCGCCCTTTCGATAAACCCGTAGCCCTTTTCCGCGTTAAACCACTTTACTTTACCTTGCATGTCGGGACATTCCTCCTAATTCTCGACGACGGGTTCCCAGCCGCGTCGCCAGCGAGCCACTTTCAGGCTCGTGTTCGCACTATAGCATGCCCGGAAGTAATCGTCAACAGACGTTTAAATAATGCGTTTTGTGGATATTGTGAATAACTCTGTTGATAAGCAGTACAGGGCGTAGATGGTCTTGGGATTATACTGTGGACTGTCGAACCAACGCCGTATAGGATGAATAAAGTCACATTCCGTCGAAGCACCAGAGAACGTAGGCTGTAAACTATAAGTCGGCCCGTTCAAGCCGGGTCTCGACGCGAAGGAGGTGTTTTGGCAGGATTTAGCTAAGACCGGGGGAATACTGATCTTTAAAGCCAGGGAATTGGGAGGAGAGAGCTCATGAGAGTCATCGTAACTGGTAAGAACATGGATATCAGCCCAGCTTTACGAGATTACGCTGAAAAGAAGTTGAAAAAGCTTTCGAAGTACATGAAGCGATCCGTTACTGCCCAAGCCACGTTCAGTATGGAACGGGGCAGGCATATACTCGAAGTTACGGCGCCTCTCGATGGATATCTCCTCCGCGGCGAGGAGCAAGCTGCCGACCCTATGACGTGTGTGGATCAGGTCGTGGAGAAGCTCGAAAGGCAACTGGAAAAGCATAAAACGAAATTGTTAAAACGGGATAAAACCCCCGCCCAGGAGATGGTCCCAGAGAGACCTGAAACTCCTGCCGACAAGGCCGATGGCAACGGCATGATCGTTAAGGTGAAAAGGTTCGCCATCAAGCCGATGTCCCCCGAAGAAGCGGTTACCCAGATGGACCTCCTGGGGCACGACTTCTTCGTCTTCACTAACGCCGAAACGGGACTGGTAAACGTCGTCTACAGGCGTAGGGACGGAAACTACGGGCTGATCGAGCCTGAAGGATAAGCTCGCATCATCGAGGAAGCGAGGAGGCGCATCTTTTGAAGAAGCCGACGGTCATGGCGGTTGTATTCGAAGGCGGACAAGCACGGTCCGACATAGAAGAAGAGATCATGGAGGTTCGAAAGGAAGTATGTTTGGACACCCTCGAAAAGCTCACTCACGTTCCGGAGGTCGATGGCGTTGTCCTGGTCTCTAACCATTCGGATCTTGCCCGCCGTGCCGAGGAGCTCGGCGTGCTAACCCGCCTTACCGGACAACGGAAGTTCCATTTTGGCAACGAGCTCAGGGATGTAATAGTGGATTACGGCATCGATAACGTCCTCTACTTGAGTGGCGGAGCGGTTCCGCTTTTGACCGAGGGCGAGTTTTTGCAGATCGCTTTGGAGCTTAAGCGGCGGAAAAACGTGGTTGTGATGAACAATGTTCAATCTGCGGACCTCATTGCTTTCTCCCCGGCTAGAGCCATAGACGAAATCCCTTTACCGGATAGGGATAATCCCTTGGGGACCCTCCTAAAAGACATCGGGCTCAGGCGCGTACTAATACCCAATTCCGGGCGGGTGAACTTCGACGTGGACACGCCCACCGATGTCCTCATTCTGGGTCTTCACCCGGGCTGTGGGAGAAGGGCGAAAAGAGCTATACAAAACCTCTCCTGGAATCGAGAAAACATAATGAGGGCGTGGGATCTGCTCCGCGACGGCTGTAGGGAGATCGCGGTGTTGGGGAGGGTGGGACCGTCGGTCATCACCTACATTAACTCCAACATGGTTCATAGGATGCGGGTGTTTTCAGAAGAGCGAGGGATGAAAGCCCTCGGCAGAGAGGACCAGGGCGCGGTCGTTTCATTTATAGGTCATGTCGTCGAAGCGTTGGGGGCGGACCGGTTCTTCCAGTACCTCGGGTCGGTGGCGGATTGCGCCTTTTTCGATACACGGGTGGTGTTCTCTCACCTGAGGAAGCGCTTTTCCGACCGGGACCGGTTTAACTCCGACCTCATGAGATGGGATCTGATCGGGGATTCCTGGTTAAGGGAGTTCACCAAGGCTTCTCAGGAGGCGTCCATACCAATCGTGCTGGGAGGCCACAGTTTGGTGTCGGCGGGACTCTGGGTGATGGCAGAGACCGTTGTAGCGGAGCGAGGGCAACCGGACTACCAAAGAGGAACCGAGATCATGCCAAGGGTGATCACCTCATAGGTTCCTCCTACAGGGCTCCGGAGCGCGATACGCGCCAGTGAAGGTAAGTGATGAGCTAGTCCTACGCTTTGGTGAGAGAGGTTGGTTCGATGGATCGGAGATACGAGGACCGGGG
>DYEQ01000010.1 GCA_020725645.1 Candidatus Fermentithermobacillaceae bacterium
ATAGTGAACGGCATCAACGACTTCAACAGGCTCCCCACGAACCACAAGCACTTCGGGTTTCTCAACAGGCTCTATGTTGCACTCCCTGAGACAGTTTGGGCAAAAGGCAACTTTCATGCTTCCACTTCCTTCTTGAAGGGGTAAGTCACCTCATACTGCGCCTTGTGAAAAGACTTGCATATGCACCTGCCTGAGCACAAGGCAACCTTTATGTAGAGGACAACGCCACAGTACTCGGGTGCGAATACCCACCATTTGAGCGGCCTACCTGTATCGTCGTCAAGAGGGCCCTCGCAGTAATCGGATACTTTCAACTGTCTCAATACCGCCGGCACTTCGCTGGGAAGCATGCCTAACATCGCCAGCGATCGGAGGTTCTTGTTCCTCTCGTCAAGAACGAGTCTGTGATCCTGTGACAGGGTCATCTTCAGTTCGAGCTGGAAGTCCTTAACCTGGTCCCTATCGGAAACCAACCAGTTTTCCTCCCGTCTGATGCTATCATGTGATAGCACCTTTTGCAATGTGCTATAAGGGGCAAGTTGGCAGCGTTGCAGGATACAAGTGGGGAACCTGCTTGCACCGGTTTCCAGGCACCCGCAGTCGATGGTACCAGGACTCACTCGAACCAACCGGACAAGGCGTCCGCCCGGCAGCGGTTAGAGCAGGTGGCAAGGAATCTTGAACGCCGGTTTCCGCAGGCAGCCGCCATGCCGCCGTGCCGTCTCGGGGTTGCTGGCAGAACGCTGGACCTGACTACCGGGGAAACCCAACGGTTCACCGCGGGGCAGGAAGCGCTCAGGATGATTGGAGGCTACTTCACACCAGCTTTGATCCCTGGCCTCGCCTCGGCAGACGCGCGACAAACTCCTGGTTCTCTACCGAGAATCGCGGTTCCGAGCCGAGCTTCTCTCGCATGAAACGGATAACGCGCGGAATACCGCTGCCGGCGTCGGTGACCATCTTTAGCTTCAGAAGGATGTTGTAGATAGTAGGATTTCGAAGCACATGAATTCCCGTCCGCAGAGACTCGATAGTTACGGTGTTAGGCAACGACCCTGGAGTCCGGATCTCGACCCTGTCGTCAAACACGATTACTCGGATCGGCCCGGAGATCGTGTAGTCCCGGTGCGCCACCGCATTGACCAGCAACTCTCTCAGAACCACCGAGGGGATCTCGGGCTCAGCCTCGGGTTGCATACCAACGATCCGGTGCGGACACCGGAGATGAATCTGAAGGAATCGAAATGTATCTTCCAGCACCTGGTCTACCCGACCCCCGATGCGTTTCTGATCTTCGGGAGCGTTCGATATGTCTGCCCCGGGGATGCGAAGAGCCGACACGTAGGCGTACGGTATATACTCCTGTGGGTTCCTGGCAAGAAACAGCACTCCTGCTACGGTAAGTTGTTTGCCATGCTCTGATTCACCAACCAGGTGCCAATTCACGAGGAGTCTGTCGTGCGGTATGTCGCCAACGTCGATACCGTACTCGGAGGCAGACTTGATCAAGTTCTCCAATGCTCCGCTATCGAGATCAGATAGTCCTGTGCGGTAAACTAAGGTCTCGTCGTAGTAGAGGTATCCTGAAGACTGGAGCATGCGCCGAAGTTCCTCTGTTGACGCAGGCCGCTTCCCTGAACTGGTTCGCACAAAGGGTATACCCTGTCTTGTCTTGTACGGACGCATCTCGCCTCTCGGTACCTCGACAAGAACAACTGTCCTGCCGTCCTCAAACTCAAAGGACATCGAGCTCACCACAATCGGAGGGTCGCAGTTGTTCAGGGCAATGTTATCCACCCACTGGAACACCTGGTCAACATCTCTGACCCCCTTAACGCTGCCGTCGTCCGCCACCCCAATGAGGATCCAACCGCCATCGCAGTTGGCGAACGACACGATGGACGCAGCCATGGCATTGGCGTTAGTCTCCTGCTCTTTGAACTCCGTGTGGAAATCCTCCCCGCGGGCGATCCGCATTCTGACTTCCGTTAGATCAGGCATTCATGATGTCACCTCTCATTAAGAGCGCCGTATTTTCGGGCGCGCAGCCTAAACGCGTCTTCACCGCCTTCCATGATCTTCTTGATGGCGTCCCGGACATTCCGGCGGTCTATGGAACCGATGTCTGTGATTCTGCATTTCCCATCTGTTGCAGTCAACGCAACGATTAGTTCCGCGTCCCCGAGGACGGGGATGTTTGGATTGTGCGTTGCTGCGATGATCTGCCTCTTACACTTCTGATCCCTTAGGATCCTGACAACTCTCTCGTAAATGAACCGGTTGTCCAGGTCATCCTCAGGCTGGTCGATGACAAGCGGCCTATCCTCCTGCTGTAACAAAATCAGCAAGATAGCTGTGGCCTTTTGCCCGTCTGAGAGTTTCTCCACCGGGACCGCCGCCCCGTCGACCATCATCGAGATCTTGATTTCGTCGTCGGGGAAAAGCATTTCCAGCTCATGTAACCTGCTCTCGTCTTGCCTGAGCCAGTTGACTATCTGCTGTGCCCTGGTCGGGGTGAGATCGAATTGCTGGGCAAGCTCCTCGGCCCCTTTACGTACAGCTTCGGCTACGCGATATCCGTCAGCCGGAGACATGTCCTTGGCCAGGTAGAGTTTTTCTATAGTAGCCCTATCAACTCTCGAACCCGAGAATAGACTCGCCAACCGGGCCTTATACTCCTCGGCATTTCCCTTGTATTCGACGTTCACTTTTACCTGTCCGCCCAGCCTCTGGCTCAGGAGCTCGGCTTCTTTTGAGCGGAGAGAGAAGATGCCATACCTGGCGTCACGGAGCTCATCCAGCATCCGCTTACGCCGCTCTTCGGCGGCCTTGAGATCTTGCTCCGCCTTGACGAGAACCTTCAGTTCCTCCGATACCTTGGCTTCTTCGCGGGTCAGCCAGTCCAACCTGTCCGGGTCGAGCGTGTCACGTCCTAAAGACTGTTTTACCTTGCGGATCGCTTCGTCCAAGGGCACTCTGGCATCCTGCCACTTCTTCTCAATTGCAGCAAGTTCATCCTGTGTAGCCACCAGCCTGGTCTTTGCTTGGGAAAGCAACTCCTTCAACTCGCCTCCGAGAGAGTCGACTAACCGCGCTGCCGACTGCACGATATGCTTATTGGAGCTGTTGGCCTGCGTAGACAGCCTGGTGACTTCCCGTCTGTGTTCCTCAACTTCGCTTTCAGCTGATTCAAGGATGTCGCGGATCTGCTCCATATGCGACAGGATCAGGCGCAGGACCTCTTCGTCCCTTGAGAGAAGGGTCATTTCCCTGAGTTTGTCGACGAGCCCTTCTCTCCGGTAGAGATCTATCTCGTGTCTTATCGCTTCCAACTGCTTTTCCTTTTCCTCTTTCTTTTCGAGAGCGCGACGCAGCCGGAGGATCTCCGCGGCGTTCTTGCGGAGCTCCTCCTCCCGCTTACGAATCTCAACCTGCTTTTCGCGAGCGGCCTTCCCTATGACGTTGTCTATGAGCTTCACCCGCTTGACGGGGTCGACCGCGACGGAATAGATCTCTCTCTGGCCGAAGAATAGCGGCAATTCTTCATCTCCAAGTATGTCTGCTGGCGCAAGGTCTACCGGAGCCTCCGACCGGTAATCGCGGGTGAGCTCGTAGACGCGAGGTCTTTCACCGTAGATCCTGCCTACGCGGTAGACCCGGCAAACGCCGCCGCCCACGTGCCTCTCGAGCCACACCGACACCTTTCCGCCACTCCCCAGACAATGCTTCACCAGACCGCTACGGTACTCGGTTTCGGTGAGCGGCGTTATGTCCAGGGCGTACCGAATTGTCTCCAGCAACGCAGACTTCCCCACTCCCCGGCCACCGATGATAGTACTCAGTTCCGGGCTCCAGACTACCTTGACACCGCCGAGAAACCCACCTCCCTCAACTTCCACCGCGGTGAGGCGAGTGTACCGGAACTCCGGGGCCTGGTCCACTCGAACCATCACCTGCGAATCGGCGAGGGCAAGGGCAATCGCGTCAATATCCGTCAGCGTGCTGAGCTTCAGGTAAGTAGCGCGCAGACGTCCTGACTGCCGTGACTTGGTCCCGATCTCCTCGATAGCCTTCGGATCCGAGAACTCCACACAGGCAATACGATCAGTAAGGTCCTTGCTAACTGCTCCTGTGGAAAGCAACCTCTGTCTGTCTGTTTCGTCAAAGCACTCTATAGCATGGGGTTTGATTTCACGTATCAGCTTGGCCCGACCTTCCGCCGAGTAACTTTTGAATAGCCCCTTGTCGTCGTTGGGATGAGCGAGAATGATAATCGGGGAGAGCTCGTCACTGATCTTCTCAATGGCCTTTTCGATACCATCATGAGGTTCTATCTCTCGATGAGAGCCATCAGCGCGGAAAAGAGGGTCGGCGACCTTACTGTCGACCGAGTTTATCACACGATTGATAACATCAGGATCTGCCTCTGCCCTAAAGATCGCCAATACGTGCAGGCCGTACTTACCGGCGCTTCCGGGGGAGAAGTCAAGTTCCGCCCCGGGGAGAACAACTATGCCGAGCTTTTTCGCTTCTTCTCGTATCGGTATGAACCACGACTTTCTTATGCCGTTGTAATCGGTGATGGCCGCCAGTTCTATGCCCTGGGCGTGGAGCTGGTTGACGTAGTCCCGAATGATTTGGCTCTTATGGTCTTCGTTCCGCGGATCAAGACCACTGGGGCACCTGAAACTGTCCACTCCGGGCGTATGGAGATGGAAATCGACTCGAACCCAGCGAGCGCCCTCATAATCGCGTTCCCATGGGCGGACATCGTTTCGCGTAGACATTGTGTCACCCCCGGTCTTCAGGATCTCGACGTAAGAGCTGTCCTCAGCAACATTGTCTCCAGCTTCAACTTTACCAGACGAGTTGGATAGAGGCGATCCGTTCTAACGACTCACGCGCGGCTCAATCTCGAGCTGACTTGACCTCTGTTCTGCTCTCGTAACCAAGCCAAACGTATCTTATTCTGAGCATCTGCAGATGTCAATTTGATCCAGCCGGATCTTGCCGCCGGTAGAATCGCGGGCAGACCGCGAGCCCGGCCGACAATTCTCCCCATGGGTGCTTGTGTCCATGTACATGTCAACCGCTCGCGCTGCCGGGTCTGTGACTCACTTTCTCCCACCCGAACAGACGATGAAATCCATTCCGGGGTTCCCAAGATCTGCAGGTTGGCCGATCTGCCGACTGCTCGGCTATGCTTCGTGACCTTGAGCTGCTTCTTCGCAGGTAGTGGGAGCTCCGCTACAGAAATTGTTTTCACCGTACTGGACAGTTGAGGAACTAATGGAGATGAAGGACATCCAGCAATCTTTGATGGATGACAATCTCGCGTATACGGACTCAATTACTGCCTCTATCCGTGCGCGGGCATCTCGAGGAGGGCCTCGATGAGCGGCCCGGCGATAACTCTCGCAGCGCCTTTCAGTTCGCGCACATCGTAACCTCTCTTCTTGTGTTGTGTCGTGCGGCTCGCAGCGCCGCGCCCGATCACTGACAGCGGGTGTAATATGGCCTATCCGTTGCCAACAGAGCTGTCTAATCGGAGCCGGTCGATCTCTTCGCCCCAAGCTCCCGAACGACACCTTGCACGGCAGGGCCACCACCGATCACCTTACCATGGAGAGAGCAGGCAGGAGGATTCTCTTAAGGTCTCAGCGGGTGGACTCGCTGATGATGTAGATTCCTTGTCGCCCGAACGCCAACCCGTCCTGGGCTTATTACTGAAGCAGAAGGAGCTCGGTTGTCACGTATCCGCCCCCACCTCTTCCGCGTACGCGCACAGCTCAGACCAGCGACACTTCTCGCAACGAGGTCGTGTTGGCAAGCAAACAGTTCTGCCAAGCTCCCAGAGGGTCAGATCGAAGATACCGGGATACTCCGGGTGCAGGTCGCGCGCCCGGTAGATGATGAGTTCGGCCGACGCGTTCTCGCTAACGAACCCCATTCTCGCAAAGACGCGTCGCACTTGAACGTCTACCGATATGTCGATGGAGTATCGGTCGCTTACGGGAATGCGGAAGTCTCGCACGAGGGTGTTTGCGGCCATTGTCGCTATCTTTTGCCCCACGCCGTCGAACTCCAGGAAGCGGCGAACAACAGTCGCACTGGAAGGTTTCCCCGCCCAGATCATGGCAGCATTCCCATTCATTATGTCAACAACTACTTCCCGAATGGCTATACTCAAAGGGCCCTAAGTGCAGTCACAAACACCATTTCCCATGCGTGCGTTAAGACCGTGACCCAGAACCCCCGAGTATGTGAACGGCGTTCCTCGTGGCCTTGTGCTGCCTCAAGGGCCGGGCTCGCTTCATGCAGGCTTCTTTGCCACAATGGGGTTCGGGAAGGCTGCGTAGTGTTTCTTCAGTGAACGCCATCTCCAACGCGATCAGATAGCCGCCGGGCCGGACGACCCTGAACGTCTCACAAATGGCCGAGTCCCTATTGCCCGCTATGCTCCCCAGGCCTCCGCATGACGATGCGCATGCAACGGCGTTGTCCCTGAGCGGCATAAACGCTGCATCGAAGGCGGCAAACCAGACCTTGTTCTGCGGAAGGACTTCGGCCAGGTAATCGTGCCACAGTTCCAGTACGCGTGGCTCAATATCGTTCACGATGATGGGAAGGCTCGGGCTCATGTGAAGAAGAGGGGAGAGATTCCCTCCGTCCGGCCCGGCCGCAATCTCCAGCACCAGCCCTCCGGCCGTCAAAGCTATTTCACAGAGCTTCATCCATTCAGTCGACTCCTGAGCCGTCTCCCATCCGGAATGCCAGTTCCGGGGTATCCAATTTTCCTCGCGCAGGGCCTGATATCCGGTTCCGGCCACTCCGCCTCGACCCACGGCGGGACCTCCAGCAGGAAATTGGCGATTCCGTTCGATACCCTGCCTACCAGACTTGCGTTTACACCCTCGCCCGCTAGGACATCGCCGTTCCACCATCGACCGTCCTTCTCTTCTCCTCGAAAAGCAAACGGTCCCCGTGCATTTCCGAACACTGCATCCAACGTACCCATCTTCTTCTCTCCCCCTTCATCCGGCGAAGACGGGCGGTTCCAGCGTCCCGAGCATCGACCCTCACGGCCATTCTACACCGGCAAGTCTCAGGAACTCCCGCAGAACGGTGTCCCAGGACGGGTCCGGTTTCTTCGAGCCGTCCTCCGTTGCAACGTACCTCGCCAGGTCCTCGGACGTCATGTGAAGACCCACACCCTTACCTGATAAGCCTCACCGTAACTCCCGGCACCCTGAGCCAGAGCGAGTCCGCCGTTACTACCGGCAGCTTCCTCGACTTCGCAAGGGCGAGACATGCTCTGTCAGCCAGTGAAAGTCCCATATTGCCGGAATGTTCCCGCAACCGAGCCGCTTCCTCGGCAAGTGGAACGGTGAAGTCAGCCATTTCGAGCAGGTCGAGGACTCCATGTGCTCGCAGATCGGACACCGCTCGATCTACTGTAACACAGTGATCCACCAGCTTGTCAGGACCTCTGACAGATTGACTGTGCTCATGACATCACCGGCAAGCAGAGCTTCCGATACCATGTCCGCACCAGGTTCGTCGAACAGATAGGCGAGGAGCGCAGACGCATCCAGTACGACCTCACTCACGACGGTCTGTTTCCCCCTCCTCGCACTCCCGCCGGCGCTCGGCAATGAGCTCGTCTGAAACTCTTTGCCTTTCACTGCGGAGGTGCCGGTACATGCCCTTCGCCCGCTCCACAGCATCTTTCAGTAGGACCACCCTGAATTGACCTGGTGCGACCGGTTCCACAAGAACGCTGTCGCCTTCGTTGAGTCCGAGCTGCTTCCGGATCTCAACCGGAATCAACAAGCGGCCGCGACTGTCAACGGCAGCTCGAAGACCCACGGACAACACATTCCCCGTTTCGAACCGGTTGATACGCGAGGTTCATGCCATACTCCTTTCCCGCGGACGGGGGAGTGACAAACAACCGGGCGAGTTCCGAGTTTCTCAGAACTGGATCGGAGGTACCCGACCCGGGAACGCCCGCTTCGTTCCGCCGCCACCGCAGGCCGTCACTGAATGCATGGGAGACCTCGAACGATTCTTGCACGACGAGAAGACGCCTCTGCCGGCGCTCGTCAAGGCCGCCCCTGCGCACGTGCAGTTCGAGACAATTCATCCCTTCCCTGAACCTCGGAATAGCGCGGGAGCTCACGGGAAGAAGGCGCAACAGGATATTCGCCTACGACCAGTACCTGAAAATACTGAGCGAAGGAACTGAACCGCTGTAGCTCCTGCAGGACGAACGCCAGCGTCTTTCCAACCTGAGGAGCCTCGAAAGCAAGTGTCGTCACCCTCTTCACAGGAGCGATCGGCTTCGCCATGGGATATCTCAACGAGGGGGAAAGGCTCATGCGAGCGCCTTCGCCAGGGCTGCGGCGAAGCCGGGCGGATTGTCGTCCATCATACCGTGCCCGGCTTCCGGCACCACGAGTATCTCGACGCCGGCCTGCGCCAGCCCTTCGACCTGCGGATCGGGCAGTGACCTTTCACCCACGATGAACGCCCGCGGTATTTTCATCGCGAGGAACAATTCTCGCTGAACCGGCCTGGTCCCCCGGAGGAGGGAAACCGCACTGCGGTGCATGGAGACGGGGTCGGCTAAAGCTAGAACCCCCACGTAGCCGCACAACTCCTTCTCTTCTCGCATGCGCGCCACCATCTGGCGATGCCCGTAGGCTAGATAATCCTCTTCACTATAGGATAGGGGGCAATCATCTTGCTGGCGCCGCCCACGCCGGGATCGAGGTTTGCTTCGGCCAGCGCCAGTAGCCCGACCAGCTCGGGCCGGAGCTGGGCCAGGACGACGGCTATCGTGCCGCCCATGCTGTGTCCGATTCATCGACCGCCTCGAGACCTAGATGGTCCAGGACATAGGCCGCCGTCAGCGCGTGCTCCCGTAGGCTGTAGGGAAATCCTGCGGGGCGGTCGCTGAAACCGAAGCCGAGGAAATCCAGGAGCAAGGAGCGATGCGCGCCGGGTCTCTTGGATACGCGCATGATACACGTTCGCTCTGGCTTGGTCTGCCACCTGTGTTTCGGAAGAGGGTCTCTCTGAAACTTCTGGTAACACGCAAACTCTGCCCGCAGCGGAGCTATGGCCAGTCCTGGCCCCTCCAGGAACGTGATATTGAGAGCGCGTCGTACCTCCTGAGAAGTGGGCTCTGACACGTCAGCCACGAGCTATTGGTGGCTTTGGCATCAGGGGATGAACCTGGCCTTCAACATCCGTCCGGATCTGTACGGGTTTGTGACCATGCTGGTGCTGTCTTTCACCATTGATTCCCTGTTCAACCTTTCGGGGCGGAACCTGTTCGTTGCGATGTTGGCGCACCAGGCATCGGGAACGGAGAATACCTTCCCTTTTGCCACACCCAACAATCTCGACCGCCTGGGGCTAAAAGTGGCCATTGCAATCGGACTCAGGATTCTGGGGCATGTGAAATCGACGTCAGGATTCCCAAATCAAGGAGCCAGCCGCAACACGGTTTGAGTCTAGTTAAGTCTAGCGCTTGAGTTCGCGCGGAGCGAATCACAGAGGCCGGCAGACGTGCAGTGTAGTATAGTATGTAGGGTCGCGGACCATGCCGGAGCCGCCGGAACAAGGCTTACATCTTCCAGACCCGGTTCTACTGTCTTCTCAGGAGATATCGAACACTTGGGAGAAACGTATGCGGGCATGAGCAGTTCACCTGCTGCCGAGATCGTCGTCCGTCCTCTTGTGGAGCGGGACGTCGAGCCCTTCGTGGCTTGGCGTGGCGGTGACTCCTACAAAGACGCCATCGCCCGGAAGGAGATCGAGGAACACTTCGCGGGGAAGCGAGTTCTCTTCGTGGCCGAGTTGGACGGAGAACTCGCCGGAACTGTCCAGTTCGTGCCACGACATGAAGATCCCGACCTGGGGGACGGTGCCTCCACCGCGTACCTGCAGGCTCTCGAAGTCCGAGAGGATATGAGGCGCAGGGGACTGGGTTCCCGGTTGATCCGCACCGTCGAGTCCACTGCGGTATCAAGGGGTTTCTCCCGTCTTACGCTCATGGTCGAACCGGACAACGCGCCTGCCCTGTCCCTCTACGAGAAGATGGGCTTCCGCGTGTTCAAGCGTTCGAGTGAGCTCTGGAGAGGGAGACAATTACCCACGCTGTGCATGGCCAAGGACCTGAAGGCCGCCCAATAGCCAGGGGCTATACCACCAACGGTTGCGCGGCTCATCGAGGGTCACTCAGCTTCCCGGCCGCCACGAGGGGTGATTACCGCGAACCACCCTCACGGCCCTCGTGTCATCGTCCGGCGAATAGTACACCCACCAAGAACCCGAGTCATAGCCTTCCACGAGCCACGCCCCGGCGACGCTCTGATCGGTACCGCCCACCCTGGCGAGACCACCCGCGACTGCCTCCGGAGGCATAGCTGCGACAGGTGGAGCGATGTCGGTGTACTGCTTTCCTGATACGTCCCGAACCAGGTATCCTTCGTTGGGCCTTCCGTATCCGAAAATGATCGAGTCAGTCCATCTTAGAGGGCTTATCCAATTACCGGGTTCCCCGGAAAAGACGATATTGCTCTGTCGGCTACGTAGATCGAGAGAGACCAGGTCAAAGCGGTAGTCGTAGCTCTCAGGGTCGACTGCTTTACCGTGAACAACGGCGTAACAGATGCGATCACCGTCAGGAGACCACTCGTAGACACCGCGTGGTCTGAATGCCATATGGCACGCCGAGATGCAAGATCATACACTGCAGCTCGTCCCTCGTCGTCCGTGTATGTGAATACCGCCTCGGGTTCTAGGCAGGTTTGGGCGGACGGGTTTCCAGAGGAACTCAAACAGCCTGCTAAAAGACCGATTAACAGCAGCCCGATGATTCCAGCTCGACGCGTAATCGAGATTCACCTCTCCTGTTTTATTAGATGTGCATCTCTTCCTGCGATGAGAGTTTTTCTCGTCTGTTAACTCCCCTCCCGTTCTCTCTTCAACTACCCGGACGACGCTATCCTCTTCTCGTGCCCTTCCGCATCCGAAGATGATTGCGTCGGTTCACTATAGACGGGCTATCTAATTGCCTTGCAAATAGATCGGCGCGCTTCTTCTCCCGCAACCGCCAGCTACTTCGCACACTGATCCTCCGGGTTTGGCAGTTTCTTCTGTCATGTTACTCTCGGATCTTGCCAATCCCTCCCTCGAAGAAAGCGACAATTTCTTTTCAGTTTGCTGCGGGAGGAGAATGGCTTTGCTCCGTCACTTCCACAGCAACCTCACAACCGGGTCCGAGCATTTTCGCAAGATCAGTCCAGGCGTCCCGGTTGTTTTGAGTCTAAAATGCTTCTCCCTTGCTTCGTGTGGAATCCATTCGCACCCGTGGATATAGTCGTTGTGTAGGTCAAGCCCTATGTATCTCGTCATCAACGCCATCGCGCTGTGATTGCCTCCGGTACCATCGTGTTGCATACACCTGTACGGGCTAGGCGCGTTCATCCGCACCCATATGGGATTTGCGCAGGAGGGTCCGACCAAACACCACGACGGTGTTTCTCGCCCAAGTGATTTGCCGGGCGCGCCCTCCGTCCTGCACTGGTGCCTGTCGCAAGAATAGACCAACTATGTTAATGAGTCTACGCAGAGACTCACACGCGCATCGCGCGCCCTTTACAAATGCCTCGCGCACACTGCTATTTGTCTTGTGCCTTTCATCAATTGCATTAACCTGATAGGTTATTGACATTCAGACAGATCTCGGATACCATCGCTATAGGATGGTCCAGTGGTCGTTTGGAGG
>DYEQ01000051.1 GCA_020725645.1 Candidatus Fermentithermobacillaceae bacterium
CGTCCCCGGTTGGTCGGGTTTTACGATGCCTTCGGTCTCCTTTTCCACGGCTGACTTCCTCCTTGTTCCTCTCCCTTTGGTCGGTGTCGCTCTCGACGTTCTTTCCCTCGAGGGTAAGGGTTGGGCCTCGGCCGTTCTTCTATCGTCTTCATCGGCAGCTGGTTCTTCGACGGAGCCTGTATCTTCGATGGCACCTGACTTTTCAGCGGCAGCCCGCTGCTCCACGGGAGGTAGGTTTCCAGGGCGGTTAACCGGTCCCATAATTGACCCATCGTGATTTCGGATTCGATTTGAATTCGAGGATTCAGTGCGGTTTCGGTGGATTTCTTGATCCATCAAAGGCATACCATCTCCTTGCGGCAACCTAACGCCTGCGGGAAGCTTTCAAGGGAACATCGTTATGAAAACCCGGTGCCGGAATACAATTGCCGGCTCGTTACATTCAGGGTTTTTGTTCGTTCTCGGAAGGCTTGCATCCAGGAGCGACCGGAGAATCCTTCGTTCGAAGAACCCGCTGTCACGATATCACTATGCCTTGATGGAGTCAATACCACTTGCCGGCGCTGCCCCGGGTCGCTCCAAAGCTAATCTGCCTCGTTCATCCAGGTTATATGCGAAGCTAACCACCGGTGGAACTCAGCTGAAGGAGAGACTCTTGTCCTCGTAGAAATGTCCGGCAAGTGCGACAGTGGGAAATTGTTCCGTAAGGGAGGTCGGGGATGTGCCAAAAAGGCTTTCCGCAATAACGATTGTGACGGCGCTGCTTACGACAGTAGCGGCCGGCGTCACGGTTCTCGGGACAGCCCGTCCATCGGGTGCCGCACCGGTGTTCGCGGATACCGGGGGGATCGTCGAGGAACCAAACATCGCCAGGCTCAAAGCTCTCGGGGTCGTCACCGGAGACCAGGGGAGATTCGACCCTCAGGGTACTTTCACAAGGATCCAGGCCGCGACGCTTGCCGTGAGGCTGTCGGGCCTCGGACAGTACGCACCCATGCTCCAGCAGCCTACCGTCTTTCCCGACGTTGAGCAAAGGCACAGCTGGGCGTGGGGTTACATCAACGTAGCCGTAGCTCACGGACTGGTCAAAGGGACTCCGGACGGCAAATTCCTCCCGGATAAACCCATCACCGAGCTTGAGGCCGCGGTGCTTTTCTTGAATGCCCTGGGCTACCGGGGAGCGATGCCGGGGGGCTGGCCCACCGGTTACATGATGAAAGCCCTGGATCTGGGGATTATCGGCGAAGGTTTTCAGCCGGACAGGCCCGCAACCAGGGCGTTTGTAGCGAAGGTGGCCGACCTGGTCCTGGAGAGAGAAGTAGTCCACGAGAAGGAGGGCAAGCCCGGAGAGTACGAGGGCGAGGGTGAGAGTTTCTATGAAAGAATCTTCGGAGGCTCCCTTATAGAAAACCCGGCGCTTGTGAAGGCAGTGGATGTCGCCGGCGGACGGATCGAGCTGGAAGGCTTCCTCGCCCCGATTAAGTGTGCTACCGGCATGGGGATTTACGGCAAGGAGGGGCCTGGAGACCTCGAGGGGCACCTCGTTGTGGGAGCTACCAACTCCCGAGGGGAATTGATCTTCATCCGGGTCGTGACGCCGTCGGAGGTTGCCGGAGTTATCGCCGGGGTCGATGGCATCAACAGGCGAATCGTGGTAGGCGGAGTATCGCTGGAAGTGGAGGAGACCGCCTATGTGGAAAAGAACGGTGTCGAGCAAAGGGGGACCATCGCGGCAACACTGGCCTCTGTACTGGGTGCCGATGCCCGGGTTTACCTGAGAGACGGTCGCGCCTATAGAATTGTCGCTCGATACACGGAGAAGCTCGAAGGGCTCTTAACCGACAAGAAGGTCACCAGCACGCCCGCGGGAATCACTTATTTCGTCTGGATAGACGGCGTCGAGTACGCGCTGGCCGAAAACGCCTCACTGATCCGCAACGGTGCGACCGCGCAATTCTCCCATCTAAAGGTGGGCGATCCGTGCCTGTACGTGGTGGAAGGCGGGAAGATCGTATGGCTTGACGCGTGGAGAGTCGAGGTGGATAACGTCCGGGTCGTGGACAAGTCCGGCGAGTCCGGTACGTGGACCGTCACCGTCGAGAAGGATGGGCTCAGAACGTCCTACCGGGTGAAGGACAGTTCGGTGTTCGATGACCCGGACATGGGCGCCGGCATGTATTGCAAGCTTCTCGTAGACCGGGACCGCGTGGTGTACGACGTAACGCCTCCATCCCAGCCGCCTACCGCAATCGGAAGAATCAAGTCCACAAGTGTAGGGTTGAAGGACTCGAAAACATGCTACGCGGTCGTGCTGGAGGATGGCCGGACGTTCGAGTGGGATGAAGCTGCTCTCGCCCAAGTTACGGTCTTCCGAAACGGCAGGATTGTCGCGGCGCCACCCATGGTCGTTCCGCCGGTCCAAGCCGTCTGGACCATGTTCGTTCCGGGGGAGCACGCGAGAATGTCCTACGGTTCCAGCGGGAAGATAGAGACAGTTGACCTCTTTACCCCCGGAAGATTGCAGGGCATAACTTCCTCGGTATCCCACGGTCCAAACGTTACCAGCATCCAGCTGAAGGACGCGCTGGGGGCGATATTCGCTCAGTTTGATCTGGAGAACTCGGCTCCGATCGTCTTAAACGGGCTCGGGGATACCGCAGCCAGCATAGCTGGTGGAGACGTGCTCCGTTTCTCGTGGGATATCTCGCTGGGAAAGGCTGTCGAGGTCGAGGTGGCACGTTTTACGGAGCTCATCCCGCACACCGTGGCGGCCATCACCCAGGGTGACACGGGGGATATCTGGCTCACCCTGGCCCATGGGGTCACGCTCGTGCCGACCGGCGATGCCATCGTGGTGCGGAGCGGCGTCAGGGAGTCTCTGGCGGATATCGCGGTAGGTGACAAGCTGAGGTACAACATCAGCCCGCCCTTCAACTACTTCGAGGTTTACACGGATTCCACAAAACCCGGTTACAGGCACGGGGCGGCCCGCTGGACGGGCGGCAACGTCGAGGTGACGCTGTGGTTTGACGAGGAGATTTGGGAACTCAGGGTCATTGTAGATGGGGCGGAGCGGGTATTCTCGCCGGATGGCGACGACAGAACCAGGTGGACGTGGACGTCGGCGGGCGAATATTCGTTAGAGCCCGGTTCGGTTGCGGTGAGTTTCGAGGCGAAGGACTATGCCAAGAACGTCCTGACGAAGACGGTCACGATACCCGTTACTCAGGACGTGCCCAGGGTTCCACCGTTTGTACCGCCCGTGCTCCCGCCGTTCTAGGGCCCTGGGTACGCGGCCGGTTGCGAAGACGAAACTTGCGGCCTGAAAGGTTTATGCACGAGCAGCTTTAACACAGGCACCGCCTGCCATCAGACACAGGCGGTGCTCGCTTGTTCCCCGGCCATTCCCCGGCCAACTCAGCCCTGGAGGGAGGATTTCGCCTTCTCCCAATCGTCGAGGAATCTCTTGATGCCCACGTCCGTGAGGGGATGACGGGTCATCGCTTGAAGCACGCCGAAGGGCACGGTGGCGATATGGGCACCCGCCCTCGCTGCTTGTAGAACGTGCATGGGGTGGCGGATGGAAGCTGCTATCACCCTGGTCGGGAGTCCGTAATTCTCGATTATCATCACCAGGTCAGCTACCACTTCCATGCCTTCGTTGGAAACGTCGTCGAGCCTCCCCACGAAGGGGCTTACGAATGAGGCTCCCGCCCTCGCCGCTAAAAGACCCTGTGTAGCGGAGAACACCAGGGTAACGTTGGTCTTGATCCCTTCCCGCGAGAGCGTTTTCACCGCCTTCAGTCCTTCCGGCGTTACGGGGATCTTTATCACGACGTTGGGAGCGACCGCCGCAAGCTCCCGGGCTTCCCGTACCATGCCCTCGTAGTCAAGGCTCAAAACTTCGGCGGACACGGGACCCGGAACCAGCGCGGCGATTTCCTTAATCAGGTCTTTCCACGGTCTTTTCTCTTTAGCTACCAGGGTAGGGTTGGTGGTGACGCCCGAAATGACCCCCCAGTCCAGTGCTGTCCTGATTTCATCTACGTTTGCGGTGTCGAGATAAAGCTCCAAGTTCAGATCTCCTTTCACTTCCGGAATTGCCTCGCCGGTCGGGCCAGTAGACCGGCGAGGCACCATCTAGCACTACCCACCTGGCTGGGCGGGCAGGCGCGCCGTAGGCCGCACACCCCGCCTCTCCGGTTCGCCCGGCACCCAGGCTCAGGTGCAAATGGCACGGGCAAGGGCTACACCCCGGACCGCGAGGCAGCCTGATCCCTGCGCCAGCCCCAGGGCCCGTGCCCTGCGCCCCGGCTCGGTAGGTCACGCCGCCTTTTGCGGCAACCCGAGGATCTTTCGGGCTTCGACCGGACTTGCGATGGGTCTTCCTACCTCCCGAGCTATCCGGGCGATTTTGGCGACGAGCTCGGCGTTGGACTTCGCCAAAACGCCGCGGCTAAGGTATATGTTGTCCTCAAACCCAACTCTTACGTGCCCGCCGGTGACCACCGCGATGGTACCGAGAGGTATCTCGTGCCTGCCGATGCCCGCCACGCTCCACGTGGAGCCCTCCGGGATGAGCGATATGAGGTGCATGAGGTTTCGCGGGTCGCCGGATATGCCTCCGGGCACTCCCATAACGAAATCGAAGTGGGCGGGAAACTCGACGAGCTTTTTCTTCTCGAGCCTCCTCGCGTTCTCGACCATTCCGGCGTCGAATATTTCGAGTTCGGGCTTGACTCCATGGGCCCTTATAGCCGATGCGAAAAACTCCATGTCTTCCTGGGAGTTGACGAAGATCCCGTCGCCGAAATTCACCGTCCCGCAGGTAAGCGTGGCCATCTCGGGTTTGAGCATCACCGGCCCTACCCTTTGCTCCCGGGTCATCCCGACCGCGCCTCCAGTCGATACCTGGATGATGAGGTCAGTTCGGGCGGAAACCAGCTCTATTATTTCCCGGTAAACGGCGGGGTCCTGTGTAGGTCTGCCGTCCGGCATCCTGGCGTGAAGGTGGGCGATGGACGCACCCTCGTTCCAGGCGCGGTAGCACTCGTCCGCGATTTCCGCGGGCGTGTACGGAACGCGAGGGTTATGTTCTCTCATTACCTCGGCGCCCACCGGCGCAACGGTAATCATCAGCGGGTCCATGACAGCATTCACCTCCGGGGTCGGCTTCTCGGGGTGATGTTCTTCAGCGGCGCCGTGAGAACCTGCCTGCGTCGATCCAACGAGGCCCATCGGCGACGGGCGGCCTATCGCACCAACGTGAATGGCTGGCCGCAGCGGGGACTTGCCTCACAGGCTACGCACCCGGCATTCTCTAGCGCGACGATCGCACCATGGCGGGCGGGAAGAAAGCAAGTCCCCCGGCCGTATTCCGTTTGGCGGCTTTCGACTTCGCCCCGCGCTTTAGCTGTCTTTCGGTTTGGGTACCACTACGGTGCCCGTCGCTCGTGCGACCAGGACCGGCTCGTCCAAGACACGAGCAACCGAAGGCCCTTCTTCCGGGTGGGCCTCTATCACTTTATAAGCTTCCAATTCGACCTTGCGCGACCTACGGCCCACCTGTGTTATGCGGCCTCGTATTTCCAGGAAATCTCCGGCGAAGACCGGCTTTTTGAATTCCACCATGTCGTAAGAGGCAAACAGCCCTTCATCGCCGTCGTGACGGATGCAGAGCTCCGTGGCGGCGTCCCCGAAAAGCTCCATGATCTTCGCGCCGGCGACGAGGTTTCCGCCATAGTGGGCGTCAGTCAAGCTCATTCTAACCCGGATTACCGATTGAACGATTTCGTTGGACATCGGACTCCTCCTCCGAAGGAACGGACGAAGCCTCCATACCGTCGACCACTATCCGCGACCCGACCTTGCCACGTAACCGCTTAGGAGCTGCGGGGCAGTTAAAGGAAAGCGCCCGGTCGGGTAGATTACGCAGCTGGTTTAGCTACTTCAATGCCCCACTCACCGGTATCAACCTTTCGCCTTAGAATCTCAATTGCTTTCTCCAGGACGTTATCTTGATGGTGTTCGCGGGCGAAGGCCTCGGTGGCGTCAAAGAGCATGTCGATAAGACCCGGGTCGGCTATCCCCGTGGCAGGACGCGAGATGCCCCTCTGAAAAGTTTTCACGGCGGTTTCGGTCCGAGGACCGAAGATCCCGTCGGGTTTCCCTACATTGTAGCCTATAAAAGCGAGGGCCTCTTGCACGGCGAGGACGTCAAGACCCACCATGCCTCTCCGGAGTGTGCGGGTGGCCTCGGGCTTCTTCGGCAAAACCGTTTCCTGGGGAGGAACGTAGACGTCGGGTATAAGCCCTTTGCGGTCGAGAGATTGTCCACCGGGAGGTAGGTACTCGCCTATGGTGAGTTTTATACCCGAACCGTTCTTAAACTCGAGAACAGCTTGTACGGTACCCTTTCCGTAGGTCCTTTCGCCAACCAGTATCCCGACACCCCGGTCCCTTACGGCGGCAGCTACGATCTCGGCTGCGCTGGCGGTTCCGCCGTTGGTGAGAACAACCACCGGGATTACTTTTTCGGGATCCTCCTCGTTGGAGTACTCTTCGCGCCCTTCTTTATACACTAAGGACACCATAGGCCCCTTGGGGACCAGGCACTTCAACACCTCCAGGCAATCTTCCAGCGTCCCTCCAGGGTTGTCGCGGAGGTCGAGTATCAAACCTTTCATCCCGAACATTTTGGCCGTCTTGATGAGGGCGGGGAAGTTCCGCCCCGTCTCGCTGGTGAATTGGGCGATGGCGATGTACTTCAGGCCGTCGCCGAGGTCCCTGAAGTCAAGAGTAGGGATTGTGATTTTGCGACGGATTAAATCCATCTCGAGGGTCTCCCCCGTCGAGGGGCGGTATATGGTGACGGACACGGCGGTTCCCTCTTGCCCTCGTAGCAATGTGGAAGCTTCGGTCAAACTTTTAGCCGCCATATCCTGCCCTGCGACGCGCGTAATGACGTCGCCTGCTTTCATTCCTGCTTGCCTCGCCGGGGAACCCGGAAAGGTATTTACCACGGTGATCTTGCCGTTTACGAGTTCAATGGTCACCCCGATGCCGACGTATTCCCCTTCGATTGACGAGGCAAAATCGCCGAACTCCTCTTTTCCCATGTATTGCGTATAGGGATCTGCTACGGCTTCAGCTGCGCCCTTAAGGGCTCCTTCATAGAGAGTTTCGAGGGAAACGTCCCTGGGATGGATCTCCCTAATGACCGTCATGACTTGCCTCAGGCGCTCATAAAGCTCAGCTTCATCGCGGGAAAGTGTAATGGTTACTTCGTCCTCGGCTCCAGCTTGTTGTGTACCCGCGGCTGCTCCTGGCTCTGCCGTTACGGGCTTTGCCTGCGTCAGGGATAGCGTCAATATGAGTACTACAAGACAGAGAGCAGCCAGGGTGCGGGCATTGTATCGGACCGGTGCGAGCTTTTCCTTTGCTTCGGTACGCTTCGGCGCATTCGATCTGTTTATGCCGTGGTCCATGAATAGCCTGGTAAACGGCTTCTCAATAGTTTTCAATGGAGACCGCTCCCCGAAAAAGATTTTTGGATTGAAAAGGTTATTCCTTTGAACACTGCCTGGATGGGGCCATCGATATCCTCGGCAGGCGCGGCAAACGTAGCTTCGCCTCGAAACAGCTGGTACCAGACGCCTCCTACGCATACGCAAGCATCCACGGGTTTGCCGGATGCTCGATCCCAAGCTCTGAGGGTGGCGAAGTGGAGTCCGCCTACTGCCTGTCCGGGCAGGAGAGCTACGATGGGTCGTTGCGCTTGTGGTCCGATGCGGATGGGCAGCAAGCCTTTAAGGGTCCCCGTTGCCGTGTCCCATATCGCCAGGAGCAGGGAAGATGGGTTCTGATAAAAATCCGTGTTCTTAGGACGCACGTCGAGCCGTTTCGACTCACTTTCGCTCCACATCACGAGACCCGTAGGGATTCCGTCGCAGGTGACTTCCCATTGCGAGCTGCTGCGGCCACCGGCTGCGGTCCACTGCACGTACGTTCCCTGACCGGTGCTACTTGTCACTTCAAGATACGCCACGTAATCTCCGGGCACCGGGTTCCTGAGGAAGATGGCCACTTGACCGTCGGAGCGGGAAGAGCTGCTCGCGACCTCCGTCCATTTCTTCAGCGCTTCGTCATATCTGTACAGGTATAGTGCAATTAAAGCTGTCGGGTCGGCCGGGTTTGTCGCGGAAACGTAGAGGTATTCCATATCCCCATCGAGCCGGGGTAATCTCTCGACAGCAGCGATGGATCGGGATACCCAGATTCTCTTCCGGGCGAGGAAACTACCAGCGTCATCGCTCAGCACGACGCGTCCGGTAAAAGCTCGGCCGGAGTTACGCCACTGCAGTGAGATGCCGCTTTCCGTCTCGCGTCCTTTCTGAGCTGCCGTCTCAGCCGATTCCAACCCTTCGCACACCATTCCAGACGTACTGACGGACAATTTGAAGAGCAGTTCGGCCGTTCCAAAGAGCTGTGAGAGCGGGTCTGAGACGATCACCACCTCCCAGGTACCTGGTGAGGGGAGGTTGACGACGCATGAGCTTTTGAGCGAGTTGCCGCCGGCGCCGACCCAGGGGCCCCGGTAGACACAATTGCCCGCCGGGTCGTAGACTATCAGCGACCCTCTTCCTCTCGGACGCCCGTCCGCGAAGGTACCCACATCGAGAGATACCTTAAGACTTTCGACCGCATATGGAATGGAGAAATACTCCCGCCTGATTGCGCCGGCCTCGAGGAGCGCTTGAGTAGCAAAGGCCCTGCTGTCGCTCCAGCCTCGTGGTTTCACCACCGTTAGAAGGGCTCGCAATTCCGTGCCGCCATGCAACGGATCGTCTCCGACCAGAAAGCCGCTGTAAAGACCTGGGGTGAGGTCGGGCCGAAACCAGACGAGGGAGCTCAGCTGGTCCACGGCAGGGATGTTCGTCTTATCGCTCTTCAACCGTACCCACTGCGGATATTCGAAGTTGAGGAAGACCGGACAAGGAGACAGGTTCTCAAGCATGAACGGTACCAGTCCGGGTGTCTTCGAGCGGTCCCAAAAGGCACCCGATTGGTAGCCGTCGTTCCATTTGAAGGTTATCCGCGCATCAGCTTTGCCGGTTAGGACCGGAAGCAGATCCGCCGCACGTCCGGCGTCCAGGGCCCCTGCACCCTGCTCGACCGCTTGGACGCCCTTGAGCAGCCTCGCGCCTTCGATCAAAGCGCGCCGCACGGTCTCCAGTTGATCCTTCAAGCCCAGGACCCTGGCGCGTTCGGTGAGGAGACATGCCACTCCGGCTGTGCAAGCCGCCGCCGCGGACGTCCCTTCGAACACGTAAGCTTTGCCTTCCCGACCGTTCCATGCCGGAAGGAGGGCGGCAAGGACGGCGGGCGCCACCAAGTCCACTGTAGCTCCGCTTGAGTTGGGGCCACAAGACGTCCAGGGCCACAAAAGGGGCTCCGTCAGGGAGATACCAAGCATGCGTTGGGATTCCATGGGCACAAACCCGCCCACCACGACGGTGCCCGGAGCTCCCGCGTACTGCGGTAAAGATGCCAATCCCGGACCCGCGTTCCCCGCAGCCATGATCACGAGAGACCGCCCGGCCAGCCGCTTGAGCGCTTCGGATACCTCGGGGGAATCGGCCGACGCCTCTTGCGGCGCGATGCTGACGAGAATGACGTCAGCTCCCCGCTCCGCGGCGGTCCTTATACCGTTCGAAACGAGCTCCCACGTCGTCAGACCGGTTGAATCCACCGCCTTGATGGCCAGGATCCGGACCTCAGGACAGATAGACGCGTAACCCTCTTCTTTGCCGGCCAGAACGGAGGAAGCCTCCGTTCCGTGCCCGTGCCCGTCGAAGCCGAGCACGACCGTTTTACCGTTGTCTTTGACCGCCGAAAGTACCATGACGAGCGGCCCACGCGACCTGTCGTCCGCACCGTAGACCGGGAGGAAGGACTTCGACTTCGCATAAAGATCGAGCCGCTCGGAGGGGAAAAAGGCCGCGTCCCAATTAGAATCGACGTACACGGTGTCATACACGCCCGGCACATTTGCATCGGATACTAGAACGAGGAGAGATCGTTGACCATGCAGGAGGTCTTTAAGAAGGGAATCACGGGGCAGGTTCGACGGTGACCATTCACCGACCCTGACGTATCCCGAACGGGACAGTACCCCGCTGACATCGAGGGTCAACCCTTTGAATTCAATAGTGCCGCTCCGCATACCATAGGGTCCCACCGTCTTGACAATGCCCTCGGCCGTAAGGTCGATCCAGTCCACCACCACACCTGCGGCGAACCGCGATGGATCCACGCCGGTGTCGACGACTCCGACCGTAACGCCTCTGCCGCTGAGACCCGCCTCCCTCAATCGTGAGATGCCCAACCCCTCCAGGAAACCGGAAGTCACCTCCGGTTCCAGGCCGCGCGCCGGGTACGGGGCGGACGCGACCAGGACCCTCCCCTCGCCCTGCACCGTCTCGTGGGTATACTGCGGAAGGGCTTGGGAGCGGACCGGTAGAACGACCGCAAAGGCACAGCAGGCGAAGGCTACCAGAGCTAACCCTTTCCGGAGCCAGGAGAGCCTCTTTTCCAGCACGGCCATTCGTCCGCACACCACCTCAGCAATCCCCTCGTCCCACTTGAAGGAGAGCTCAACGACCCGATTCCACGGTATAGACGACCAAAAGGCCCCCGGGGTTCCCGGCTCCGTCTTGTCAATACAAAATACAATACGACGTTTTGGCCTAAGGGCTCGCCGCCTCGGCCCGGCACCTTCTACCGGGTGATGATCTTAGCGTAACTTACCGTCCCGAAAGTTCCCTTCGTGAATACCACGCCCACCCTCGAGCCCGGGGCGATCGCATCCGCGTTTAATCGTCGCCCGCTGCGGTAGACGAGGATCGTATCCGGCCAGTACCGGAGCGTCAAGCGCTCCCCCAGAGTATCCAGCACCAGGGTGCCGTTCGCCTTGTCGACGGATACCACGTTCCCTTCCACATCCCATAGCTTTCCGAGCGCCTGAAGGATCCTCACCGACATTACCACGGCCTCACCCCGGCTGACGAAGTCGTTCGGTCGGAACAGCCCTTTCTCGTCTCCGGCGACCAGGCCAAGTGCATGGAGCTGGCCTACCGAGCCGACCGCCTCCCGAGGAATCTGGACCGCGTCGCCGAAAGGCAGCGTTGCGGAGGAGACATCCTGCCATCCGCAGCCGAATCGTGCAAGAGCTTTCGCCGCCACCACCGCCATTTCGCTCCGGGTGAGAGGAGCTTGCGGGGCTGCTGTTTGCCCTTCCCCTGGACTTATGAGGCCCAGGGCAAAAGCCAGCTCCAGGTAGCCCCCAGCCCAGTGAGAAAGAGGAACGTCGGCGAAACTCGATGCCACTCTTCGCATGGTTCTGGCCTGTTCCTCCTCACCAAGGGCCCGCAGGAGGAGCACTACGAACTCCGAACGACTGCACACGGCGCCGGGCCGGAACGTGTCGTCAGGGTACCCGGTCACCATCCCCCGCCGGAAGCAGTAAGCTATTTCCTGTTCGGCCCAGTGGCCGAACCAGTCCACGGGAGACGCGGCAGCCGGTCGGGGGCAGTACAAGCAAAGGGCCGCCGCGTCTATGACGAGCAGCGCGAGCGTCCCGACCGCAGCCGGGATCAGCGTCCTGCGTTCCCGCCACCGGGGAGTTGCAAACCTTGTCATCTGGGCTATACTCCGCAAACCGTCTCTTGTCCGCGCGTAAAGCGATCAGGCGCGGGATCCGACAACGGCCGAGTTCAACGACATTATACCTCAGCCCACGCTCTTGACAAAGAACCAGGGGCGGGAGGCCCGCCCCTGGGTTTGGGTCAGAGACCACTCCGCCCGAACCGACTACGGCGCCGTCACCGTCACCGTCCTCGTCAGGACGAGCTTGTTCCCGGCGTAGTCGGTGGCTGTGAACGACACGACGACCGAGCCCGGTTGAGTCTGATAGCTCTTGACTGCGGTAAACGTATCTCTGGTGGCACCGGCCGCGAAGGTCAGGAGAGTACCACCGTCGATATAGCCCTCTACCTTATAGAGCTCTTCCTTGAATTTGAGCGTTACCGTCACCTGGCCATTGCTGTACAGAGCCGTGGCGACATCGAGCTCCGGTTTCGCGGTGTCCGCGAACGCCTCGATGTAGAGGCAAGGATTCTGAGCATCATAAAGTACCTTGTCGCCGACGCGGATGTCTGCTACCGAAGCGGCGACTCCGTTGCGCAGGACGATCGTGTTGTTGCTGGTTGTGAGGCTAGTACCGTCGGCCAGCTTCAAAACGATCCCGGCATCGGTTTCGTCCCAACCGGAGACGGCGTGCTTGGTCGGGTCCGTAAACCTGACGGCCTGCAGCGTCGCCACCTTGCCCTCGGGGGCGTTCCACGTAATGCGTACTATGTCGCCCGCCTGGATGCTGTTTGCGGTGCTCGCAACACCGTTGAGCTTGATGGCGAAGTCAGAAGCGACGCTGATCTTCGCCAACGCGGCATTGTTGGCATCGAGTAGAGTGAGCGGATCCGCCCAGTTGGAAGCGGCCTTCCCCTCGACCACACCCGGCGAGAAGAGGGAGATCCGCGAAAGCACGCCCGCCGACGTATACTCGGCTTTCATGTAGTCGCCCACCTGGAAGACACCGAAGATGCCCTGGAGGTAACCCGACTTGTCGACGCCGTTCTTGTACACGGCCATCGAGACGTTCTCCCACTTGTACGTGGTCCCGTCGTTCAGCACCACGTAGTAGTACACCTTCGTGCCTTCCGTGCTGATCGATGTGCTGGCGATGGTACCGAGCCCGGCCGGAGCGGTACCCTCCGTTACGGCGGAAATCTTCCCATCTCTGTTGAGCGTGATGGTCGCGTAGCGCCCGGGATCCAACAGCACGCTGTAGAAGATGCCGCTACTGGCGCATACGTAGGTCTTGGATACGCCGTTGGCGTCCACGAGGGTGACCTTGTAAGCTCCGGTCACCGGGTCGGTGAACTTGGAGACTACCTTCAGGTTTCTCTGCACTACGTTCCAGACATCGAGGTAAACGATTTCACCGGATTCGTTCACCGCGTAGAGAACGTTGGGGTCGTTCGCGCTGAACGAACTCCAGGTCGCTACCTGGCCATTCTTCAACAAGGTCGCGCCTTTTGCCAGTGGCTTCTCGGCGCCAACATTCGAGAGGGTGACGTAGTATGTCAGCCCATCCGGGGTCATCTCAGCTTTTTTGGCCGTGATCATGCCACCATCTAGCTTTTCAATGTAGGTGGCGACGATCTTATGCACCTTGCCGTATTGCGTGAAGTACACCGTCGCGTCGCAACCCAGCACGTTGGCGAGCTTCACCGCCAGTGCTCCGTCGACTGCGGTACCGTTCTTCACCACAACGGCACCCTCGTCCACCGCGTACGTGACTCCACCGATGGTGATGGTGTTGTTAACGCCGTCCACTTCGGAGACAACTCCGAACACTTCGGGCGGCGTGACTACCTGGATGAAGTTGATGGCACCATCCTTGTTCGTGCTGTACACGATGTAATGACCCACGATGTCGGCGATCTTATCCTTGCCGTAGATCACGACCGCCGGATCGTAAGATATCGGCACGCCACCGACGGTGATCTTCTTGTTGGTGGTGTCCACGGCGGTCACTTCTTGAGCCTGGCCGAAGATGCTTCCAGTGAACACCTTCTTGTAAAGGCTGATGGGCTGCCCGCCGACGAGAACCTCGTTGTAGGTGCCCGGCTCCTCTTTGTCTTCTTTCACGAGGTTCTGCTCAAGCGCGACGTCAGCCATCTTTGCCACAAGCGCTCTCGTGGCGGGCCTATACGGCTGGAAGTCGCTCCCAATGAGGCCGAGGTTCGCCGCCAGCATCATGTAGCCCAAGGGCCAGCCGCCGGTGACCTGCCCCGTGTATCCAAGGGCGTTGAGGAACAGCACTGCTGCCTCAAGTTCGGTGATCGCCCTATCTGGCTCGAACTTGCCCTCGGGAGTACCCTTTACAAGCTTGAGGGCAACAGCTACGTTGATGTAGCCCCACGCCCACTGATGTCTGGCCTCGACATCCGGGAAGATCGTGGGCTGCCCTTGAACTAGGGCAGCAGAGGACTCCCAGCCCATAAGCCTTACAGCAATGGTCGCCGCCTGAATTCTGGTGAACGTGCCGTCGGGATTGAATTTACCGGCGGCATCACCAGTCACGATGCCCAGGGCCTTCAGCCTGGCGATGTGCGGCTCCTCCGGGATCCCCATGGTGTCCGGGAACACCGGGGCCGCTGTCGCGAAGCTCGACAGTCCCAGGACCATCGTCGCCGCTACGATTGCGGCAAACAGCTTCTTTAACACGATCACAAACCTCCTTTTCAGGATGTTCGTCTACTGCCTTCTCCTAAATTCAGGGAAACACTTCCCGCCCCTGCGTTCTTCGAGAACTTCCCTCCTTTCCGAACGCGATGGGGGCTTCACCTTCCCCGGTAACCCTCCGCGGCTCGGAGGGTGACTCCCTTTTTCTATATCGTAGGAGTCCGTATGAAGTTTATGTTGTCTGCGGGAGCTCATCACCGGGTTTGCGAGTTTGTTACTCTGTCACACTCATATAATCACTCGTCGCGGACCTGGTTTTTCAGGCCCTGCCTGGGCATCTTCCCAGGCTGTGCGCTATTATATCAGCTCCGCTATGTTCGGTCAACAAAACCGACGGAGGGAACTGAAGGTAGTTTGACCTGGCCCTCATCACCCTCCCCAATACGGCAATGACTGAGGAACTTTCTTCGTGTCCTTCACTATTCGACACCGCCTAAAAAAATCCTTCTTTCGGTCCCACCATCTGTCAACTTGAGCGCAATTTGAGAGGCGATCTCCGTGCGCCCTTTGATTCCTCTTAGACATGACCGCGGGAAAAATGTTCCCTTAAGCTCGTAAAAACCTCTCATAGGCGGCCATAGCAACGACGGGTGCCGTCAAGCAGGGTAGTAACCGGCGGGATGATTCTCCCGGGCCTTTTCGGCCAGTTCGAAATCGACCCCGGTCTGCTTCGCGAGTTTTTCCTCCAGGAACTTCTTAGCTTGCTGCGGGAAAAGGGCGTAGGACAGAACGTCTTCTTCCTGGGTGCAAAGGTGACCCAACTCCGCCCTCGCTTTTTCGAGACCGGGCTCTATATAGTCCGCAGGCCGCTTTTCCACCGGCTTTTCGTCCCCTATCACTTTCCTCTGAACCTCGGGATCGACCGGAGCCGGAGGCCGCCCGTAAAGCCCCCTGAAGTAATCCTTCACCTCGTTGGTGACGATCTTGTACCTCTCGCCGGTGAGCACGTTCAGAGCAGCTTGGGCTCCCACGATCTGACTTGAAGGCGTCACGAGAGGCGGATACCCGAGATCTTTTCTCACTCTCGGCACCTCATCCAGAACCTGACGGAGCTTGTTTAGCTGCCCTTGCTCTCTCAGCTGGGATATGAAGTTCGAGATCATCCCTCCCGGAATCTGATACCTGACCACGTTCGGGTCGGGGACCGGGGAAGCTTTGTCGAACTCGGCGTACTTCTTCCGTACCTCCTTGAAGTAGTCAGCTATTTCGCTGAGAAGTTCGAGGTCAAGTCGGGTGTCCCACGGGGTGCCCTGGAGCGCAGCTACTATGGTCTCGTCAGGTGGCTGCGAGCTTGCCAGAGACATCGAAGAGATGGCGCAGTCCACCACGTCCGCACCGGCTTCGATCCCTTTGAGATAAGCCATGGACGCCATACCCGAGGTGTAATGGGAGTGGATCTGCACCGGAAGCCCCACTTCTTCTTTCCAGAGCTTCACTATGTCGTAGCACGCCTGCGGGGACAGTATGCCGGCCATGTCTTTCAGGCAAAGCGAATCCGCCCCCATGTCCTTGAGAGCTTTCGCTACCTTTCCGTAGTGCTCGAGGTCGTGAACGGGGCTTATGGTGTAGCATACCGTACCCTGGACATGCGCCCCCGCCTTTTTGGCCACCTCGAAAGCTTTTTCCATGTTTCTGGGGTCGTTCAGGGCGTCAAATATCCTCATTATGGAGATGCCGTTATCCACCGCTTTCTTTACGAACGCCTCGACCACATCGTCGGGGTAATGCCTGTAACCCACCAGGTTCTGGCCCCTGAGCAGCATTTGAAGGGGAGTCTTCTTGAAGCCCTTCTTTAAAAGCCTGAGTCTCTCCCACGGGTCTTCCGAGAGAAACCTCAGGCAGGTATCGAACGTAGCTCCTCCCCATACCTCCACCGAGTGGAATCCCACTGCGTCCATCTTTTCTATGATGGGGAGCATGTCTTCGGTTTTCATCCTGGTGGCCAAAAGCGACTGGTGGGCGTCGCGCAAGGTGGTATCTGTGATGCCCGTCTTCTTTCTTACCTTGACATCGTCATTGGACTGCAACGCGATTTCCTCCTTGAGACTATGCTCTATTCCCGTGTTCCTTGTACCTCAGCGCCGCTGTGACGAACTCCCTGAACAAGGGATGCGGTCTTGCGGGTCGGGACAAAAACTCCGGGTGGAACTGGGTTCCGAGGAACCACGGGTGATCCTGCCTCTCCATGATCTCCACAAGACCTCTCTCGGGCCATATGCCCGAGGGGATGAGGCCCGCTTCCTTTAATTTGTCGACGTAGTCGGGGTTTACCTCGAACCTGTGCCTGTGCCTCTCCCGGACGAGGTCCGTCCCGTAGGCCTGCATGGCGACCGTACCCTGGCCAATACGGCAGGGATAAAGGCCGAGCCTCATGGTGCCTCCCTTATCCTCCTTACCGATCTGCTCGGGCATGAGCGCGATGACCGGGTGAGGCGTGTCGGGGCTAAACTCCGTAGAGTGAGCTTCTTTTAGACCCAGGATGTTCCTGGCCGCCTCTATCACCGCGCACTGCAGGCCGAGGCAGATACCGAAATACGGGACTTTGCGTTCCCTGGCGTAACGGACGGTCCTGATCTTGCCCTCGATTCCCCGCGAGCCGAAGCCGCCGGGCACCAGGATGCCGTCCACGTCTCCCAGCGCATCTTCGATCTCGTCCTCCGACGTATCGTCGAGTTTCTCCGAGTTCACCCACTTGATGTTCACCCTGGAATCCCACATGAGTCCGGCGTGGGTAAGGGCCTCCACTATGCTGAGATAAGCGTCGTGCAAAGCTACGTATTTCCCGACGATAGCTATCGTGGTCTCCTGGCGCGGGTTTTCGATCTTGCGCCAGATTTCCTCCCAGTCGTGGAGATCGGGCGTCCTGCCTCTGATGCCGAGCTTTTCCGAAGCAATTCTGCCCAATCCCTCTTTTTCCAGGAGGAGTGGCACCTGGTATATGCTTTTTGCGTCCACGTTCTGAATGACCGCTTCCGGCTCGACGCTGCAGAAGAGGGATATCTTTTCTTTGATGTCGTGAGAGAGGGGTTTGCTTGTCCGGCAGATAATTATGTCCGGCTGTATACCGATGGATCGAAGCTCAGCTACCGAGTGCTGCGTGGGCTTAGTCTTGAGCTCCGCTGAAGTGGGCAAAAACGGGATGAGGGTCACGTGGACGTAGAGGGCATTCTGCCTCCCCACATCGGCCCGAAACTGCCTTATAGCTTCCAGGAACGGCAAGCTCTCGATGTCTCCCACGGTACCGCCGATCTCGGCGATCACCACGTCCGCTCCCGAAGTCCTCGAGACCTTCTTTATCCGCTCCTTGATCTCGTTGGTTATATGGGGGATGACCTGGACGGTGGAGCCCAAAAAGTCTCCCCTTCTCTCCTGGGCGATGACTTTCTGGTAGACCTTACCCGTGGTGACGTTATTGGCCTCCGTTAGAGACGTGTCGATGAACCGCTCGTAGTGACCGAGGTCGAGATCGGTTTCGGCGCCGTCATCGGTGACGAACACCTCGCCGTGTTGCAGGGGACTCATCGTTCCGGCGTCCACGTTGACGTAGGGGTCCAGTTTGATGATGCTGACGGTGAGTCCCCGGGCCTTCAAAAGCGCTCCCAGGGAAGCTGCGGTTATGCCTTTTCCAAGGCCCGAAACGACGCCTCCCGTGACGAACACGTATTTAGACACGTTATTACCTCCAAAAAATGAGGCGAGGAGCCTTACAACTCGCCTTCGGGTTCTTCGGGCTCCCCGTGCTCCTCTTCTTCCGCCTCCGGTTCGGCCGTTTCGTCGAGGAGTTCCAGCTCTTCCCTGAGCCTATTGGATTTCCTCGCCCCTTCCGGCCTGGGTACTTCAACTACTTTATACGGTGCGGGTTTGTAACTCCACTCTTTCAGGCCGCACAGGCCCTTGCCCTGAGGTTGAAACCTCGAATCCATGTTGACTTCCGTGTGAATCTTCGCAAGAAGCTTGGCCCTGTCTTGGCCATCGGGGATACCCGCCTTTTCCAGTACCGCCATGGCCAGCTCCTGATACTTGATGGGTTCTTTCTTTTCTTTCAACAACAGATATGCGATGTCAGAAAACCTTCGGCCCGGCCGGAGGTTTTCAGTTGATCGAGACAAGTCCCCATCCACCCCCAACCTTTCAGCCCTGACCTCAATCCCCAGTAATTTTACTCATCCACCCAGGGGGCATCAATACGAGTTTCCCTAGACCCCCTTCCGTTTCAGCACTTCCTGGACGAGATACGAGGCGACTTCCGAGGGCTTCGTCCCCGGCCCGAATCCCGCGTCGTAACCGAGCTCCACAGCCAGCGCGTGGCTGAGCCTCGGTCCGCCGCACACGAGCACGACATCGTCCCGGAGTCCCTCAGCTTCCAAGAGTTCGACGAGGGCGGTGAGGTTTGAAATGTGGACGTTTCTCTGGGTGACCACCTGCGAGACCAAAACGGCGTCGGCGCGAAGTTCCCGGGCTTTAGCCACCAGATCCCTGTTTTCCACCTGGCTTCCCATGTTCACCACCCGGAAGGCGCTGTAAGCTTCCAGCCCGTGGTCACCGGCGTAACCCTTGTAATTCAGGATGGCGTCGAGCCCGATGGTGTGGGCATCCGTCCCGGTAGCTGCCCCCACCACGATGATGGGCCGCCCCAGACGCTCCCTCACCATTTTGTTGATGGTCTCGGGGTCGAGCTTTTCCCAGGGAAGCTTCGCCACTTTGAGATTGTCGAGATCCACGGGCCGCAGAAGCTTGCCGTATCCGACGAAGAACGTAAAGGATGGACCCAGCGGCTCCGACGACACTATCTGAGGGTCCGTAAGGCCCATGAGTTTCATGACCTGCCGCCCAGCTTCTTCCGCCTCCGGACCGTCCGGAAGTTCCAGAGTGAAGCTCACCTGCACCATGCCGTCGCCGTGCCTGTCCCCGTACGGCAGTATCTTCCTCCGGGGTGACTCACGCTTCTCCGTGGCGGGGTTAGCTCCATCGACCGTCATCTCCGCATCCTCCTCCTTCTGAGGCCCGGCGCTTCTCACCTGGCGCACCTGACCGAAACTATTCCTCATTTAGAATGCTTTCGATCTCGAGCTCAAGATTTCCTCAAAGGGGTTGAAGTAGCGGGCGCTCTTCTTGAAGACGCCCTCGCGCCCCCGTCCGCCGTGCCGGTCCCTCTTTACCCCTGCGAAGACCCCTTCTTCGATGGCGGCGAAAAGGCCGGTATCTTTTACGTGCTCAAGAACTTCCTTCGCGGATTGGAGAAGGCTCTGAGCTCTTTTTTCGATGAGCTCCTCCGGAACCAGGGAAAAATTGTCCGAAAGACCCCTCGATGCCTCCCGTACGTATTTTGCCGACTGAATGGACAAAAACCGGTCCTGGAGGAACGGGGTATGAACCGCTTCGGTGAGCATCCCTACAAGGTGGATGGACTGCCCCGTTAGGGAAGCTACCAGGTTGTACATGGTATCGAGGGCGTGGGCGAAGAAGATGTTACCGTCCTTGTGGACCGTCGGAGGCATGTACTTCACCGGGCAGTTGGGAAAGCACTGCCTCACCAGCAGGGCCATAGATATCTCGTACAGAAGGCTCGACTCGAGCCACGGGTCTATTTGAAAAGCGTGGCCGAGCCCGATTTGCTCGTCTGGAATTCCTGCCATCCTGGCGAAGTGAAGGTTGATGAATTCCGAGGCCAGCACCTGCGGACCGTGATGGAAGGCATCCACGGTGGTGAGGTAGTTATCTTCGCCGGTGTTTATGATGATCCCTGAAAGCCCGTTTATCATCCGGGAGAATCGCTGGTCTATAAGGGTTCTCTCCATATTGATGTCTCTGAAAAGGATGCCGTACATGGCGTCGTTGAGCATGACGTCCAGCCGCTCGAACGCGCCCATGGTCGCTATCTCAGGCATGCACAGGCCCGAGCAGTAATTCACGAGTCTGATGTACCGTCCCAGTTTCTCGCTTTCCTCGTCCAGCGCCTTTCTCATCAACCTGAAATTATCCTGGGTCGCGTACGTGCCCCCGTATCCCTCGGTGGTAGGCCCGTACGGAACGAAATCCATCAAACTCTGGCCGGTGGATCTGATAACGGCGATGATGTCGGCCCCCTGCGATGCCGCCATCCTGGCTTGAATTGTGTCTTCGTAAATGTTTCCGGTGGCGACGATGACGTAAAGCCACGGCTGCCTCGACTGGCCAAGCCTCGAGATGAGCTCTTCCCGTTCCTTCCGCCTGTCGAGTATCCTATCGATCGCCCTGCGGGCAAGTTCCCTCGCCTTATCTTCGAGTTCCCGGCGGGGACGGTCGGGGATGGATGCGAAATCGAGCTGGCCGCAAGCGACATCCTCTGCCACATCTTGCGGTTCGCCGCCGGTTTCAAGGCAAGCTTTCGCCAGGTGGATGGCGACGCCGTCCTCGAGCCCGCCGGAACGGGAAAGCGCATCCACTATGACGTTGGGCAGCGGCAACCCCGCGGAGTCCGCTCCATCTATTCCGAAGAGCCTTGCAACGGCCCTTTCCACCGCCACGGTGCTAAGACCCTCGAGCTCTTTCCAAACCTTTTCGGCGATGGCCTGCCCGCTCTCATGGCAGGCGGCAACTGTACCGGGATCGAGATTGAGTCTCAATCGTCCGGGCGAGTTCATCTCGGTTTCTCCTCCCTTGCAGGCAGTCTCCGGAAACGGCCGGCGACGATGGCCTCGGCAGCTTCGACTATCTCCCGGTCCAGCCCGAGAAGTCTTGAGACCAGGAGCGCGTCGTGGGGGACGGGAGCATCCGGGCTCACCCTCGTGAGGCGGTAGTCCATATGGTCGTAAAGCCACTTCATCCCTTCCTCCAGGGCCTCTTTGTCGTTAGCCCCGGTGAACATTGAGAGGTCCAGTCCGTCCGAGACGAGCCCGCGCACCTGCCAGTGATCGGCTCCGGTGAGCGCCGACAACCCTCCGTAGTGAGTGGTGGCCAGGACGCGGCAAGATGAGTTCTCCGGTGAAGCGAGGTAAGTGAGGAGAGCTGCGTACAGGGCCAGTCCCTGGACCGGATTCGTACCACTGCCCATTTCGTCCAGAAGTAAAAGTCCTCGCTCTTTTCGCCTTGCGAGCGCAGCTTTCACTCCCACGATTTCCACGGCGAAGCTCGAAAGCCCCGGCTTTTCTTCGGGCTGGGATGAAAAGTATATGAAGTCGCATAGGGAGAGGGACATCTCTTTTGCGGGTACCAGCATGCCCCACTGGGCTAAAGCTACCGAAAGTCCCACCGTCGCCAGGGTGACGGTCTTTCCACCCATGTTGGGACCGGTGATGACGGTGACGGGCGAGGTGAGGGTAATCGATACCGGCTGAAACCTGCCTCCCCTTGACTCAACATCTTGTCTGACCAGCGGATGCCACGCACCGTCGAGTTTGAGCGGGGCAGGGCCGTCCGCTATCTCGGGGACGACGCCGGGCCAATCCATGCAAAGCGAAGCCTTGGCCAGGAGGAAGTCGATCTCTCCCAGCGCATCCAGGGCTTTTTCGAGGTCCCCCGTCCTCCCGGCGATCTTTCTCGAGAGGGTGGCCCTCACCTTTTCCTCAGATTGAGCTTCCTTCTGCCTCAAACGACCGATCTCCCGCTCGAGCTTGACCGCTTCTTGAGTAGCTTTCAAACGGAAGTGAACGTGGGTGAGGGTTTCCCTGGTTTCACCGAGCTCTGGCATCAGCCTGGCTTTCTCGATGAGATCCTTCTGGGTCAGGCGGATCGCTATCTCCTCATGGAGCCCGGGTCGTCTTCCGAGGATCTTTTCCACGCGGGAAGCTTCTTGGGCCATGATGGCGCGCCAATCCCGCTCTTTGCGCTTTCTTTCCTGGCGTATCCTGGCCAGTTCCGGAGAATAGGAGTCATGGACGTAAAAGGAGAGCTGGCTTGCGGCACCCGGAAAGATCTCCTTTTCCACGCTCTTCAGGTCGGGTATCTCGAAGCGGGCCGGCCACTTAAGACCCGTTTCCACCAGCGCTTCCCTGGCCTGCCGCGATGACCAGGCGAGATTCCCCACGAGAAAAAGCTCGGCCGACGACAGGACCGCGCCTTCTTTCGCTCTGGCCAGAGCCTCTACCGGGTCCTTGAGCCCCTCCAGGACGGTCAGGAGCTTCGAGTAGGGGCCCGGACGTTCCCTCCAGTTTTCCGAGACCGCCCGAAGAAACGAAAGCTCCTCCCTGAGTTCGTTCTCCTCTCC
>DYEQ01000052.1 GCA_020725645.1 Candidatus Fermentithermobacillaceae bacterium
CGAAGTATAGGGGACTGAAATGCGACGATTTGAGGCAGTGGGATGCGGCCGCGATGGGTTGCAGTGGCTTCCCCGAAGTATAGGGGACTGAAATTGCTCTGCCAGCGGTTTGGTCCGCAGTTAATCGCATAGTTGCAGTGGCTTCCCCGAAGTATAGGGGGCGCTGGGACACGACCCCAAAGGGTACGAGGAAACATGCAAGGCTCTTTCGGGAGAGACCTGAACCGGGATCGGATAACAGCGGAATATGCACTGGCGAAAACCGAACCAAATTTCAGTCCCCATGGGACCTCAGTGGTGTAAAGGGTGTGATAGTCGGCCCTGCTTCTTTTACGGTGCTCCGGGCCGCCATCGGGCTGAGACCCGCTGTCATCTCCGTCAGAACCCCGATTGAGCCTAACCCGCCTTTCCCTCCGGTTCGGCCCGGAAACCCTTGAGGCCGTGCATCCAGCTGAACACAACTCCTCCCAAGCCAAGGCAGCTTACCAGGTAAATCCGTCCACGGGCGAAGGATCGCCAGCGGTTTTATCGAATCTAGGCAGCATGCTTCTACGCCAATGATTGGAGTTTGCACCGGCAGAGGACAGGGCAGTTAGGAGGATAGCTGTGAGCGCAATAGCCCTTATGCTCGTGCTGGCAGCAGCCGTGACGCATGCCCTCTGGAATTATCTCGCCAAGAGAGCGAGCGGCGGTACACCATTTGTTTGGATGTTTGCGGGTCTGGCATCGGCTTTCTACTTCCCGGTCGCTATGACAACAATAGTGGTTCAAAAGCCGTCCCTGGGCCTCGTGAACCTCTTAATGGTACTGGTGTCGGCAGCAGTACACTCCGCTTACTTTCTGCTCCTGGATCTTGCATACCGTACCGGCGACATGTCCCTCGCATATCCGATCGCCCGCGGAACAGGACCGCTTCTCTCGGCAGCTGCGGGAGTCCTCTTCCTTGGGGAAAAGCCTTCACTTGTAGCTGGTGCAGGCATAGCGCTCATGATAACCGGAATATACCTGATCACCGGCAAGGCAACATCTCAGGCTGAACCCAGAGACAAGAATACGGTGCTGTATGCCCTGCTGTGCGGTGGAACTATCGCCCTCTACACGGTTCTCGACAAGATCTCGGTCGGTAGATTGGGCACCCCTCCCCTCCTCCTCGACTGGGGCACTAACTTTGGACGCTTCCTCATACTCACTCCTGCGGCCCTCCGTAACGTTTCGGGAATCAAGGAGGAATGGAAGCTGCACAGGAAGGAGGCTCTAGGAGTAGCCTTGCTTAGCCCGTTTGCCTACATTCTGGTACTCACAGCGATGGCCACAGCCCCGGTAAGCTACATAGCCCCGGCGCGGGAAATAAGTATCCTGATAGGCACGATAATGGGCACCAGGCTTTTGTCAGAGCAGCAGGCAAAGGCAAGGATCACAGGAACTGCCGCCATGGTGGTGGCGCTGATTGCCCTCGCTCTGGGGTGAAGATCTTACGGCTCTACCAGCAGAGTGCAGTGGGACTTGTTGTAGTACCGCCACCTGAAAAGCCCCACGTTGCATAACCCGTTTACAGGCACCAGGCAAATCAACACCCGGGTGGCCTCTTTTGTCAAGGAGCCCCTTCGCCCGGCTTCTCATTCCCCGAAATTACACCACTACTAGGGACTCTAACCCGTGGAATCCTGGTTAAAGTCGAACAAAAACAAAGGACTGTCCGATACACATGTAGACGGTCTGGATCTAAGTTGGGACCATGAGGTAGGTCGCTCAAATCCACTCGCGCCGACCAGCGCAACCTGCCAGCCAAAGCCATCGGCTCCGCAGCAGTAAACACCGCTTGAGGTTCCTCCGACATTCGACGCCGGCCGGACCGTACCTTCCAGCTATGGGCAAGCTCCTCCAACAATCAGAAGCGGACCCTTTATCTTTTGCCGTTCGGCAGCGGCAGTAAGTGTGACATCGCCGGAGACCTATGCCTCCTGCCGGACCCCCTTCCGCCCGGAACGACGCGGAACGACGAAGGGGTCGTCGCCCGGTACCCGTCACGCCGACGGAACCTGGATACTGCTTCCATCGTCCAGAAAGTCAGAAATCTTCAACGAGCATCTCACCGGACTCTGGGGAACTTGGTGGGGATGAGAGAATGAAGGAGTCCCCCGCATTTGTGCGAAAAGCTATGTGAAAGAAGGTGTGTATCATGCGGGTGCGAGTAAACCAGCAGCTGGTACGAGAGAACAGGCAGGGCGGCGGACACGAAGCCGGACGCCCCAGGGTGGCTCGATTTCCCCGGATGCTCATAGCCGCCGGCCTACTGGTACTAGTGGTCTGCCTCCAGGCGTCGGGGTGCTCTGGTCAAAAACCTGCCGGAGACAGCCGGCCCAGCGATGGAGTGTCCCATATGGACGTAGCCGTAAGCATGGACGGCGGGACCGCAACCGCAGGACCTTTTCCCCAGTTGATCTTCCCCAAATGGGTGAACGCAGAAAAACTGATAGCCATGGTCAGGCACGACAGGGGGGAGTCATTGGCTGAGTTTTACCGCAGCGGCAGCGACGCCTGGACCGGCCGCGTTCTCCTCACGTTGAATCCGGATTCCGTACCGGGCTCGTTTTACACCTGGGATTACCTCGGCGAGGGGGAATCCATTCTGTTCAGCTCTGGAGACTGCCTATGGCGATATGACATACCTTCCGAGCGTCAGACCACCGGACAGATGGTACGCGTGGCAGATGGAGTTCGTGTCTTCAAAGTGTCGCCCGATCGCACCCGCGTTGTTGCGTACACCCACCAGGAAGCCAGGATGATCGATTTGCGCGACGGCAGCACCACGTCCCTGATAGGAGTCCCCAGCTACGAGTTTCCCTTTACCGGATTGGCCTGTAGCTGGTCTCTTGATAGTTCCTTCTACCTCTATCAACTGATACAGGGCCCGTGCATGACCTCTTTCGGGATCGTGGAGGCCGGTACCGGCAAGGTCATCCGCACGGTCGCGCCGGAGGACGGCTGCGCCTTCTGGGCTACATGGTCGCCTGACGGGGCGCACGTGGCGTTCTTATATCTACGCGGCAGGGGCGACGAGTTCCTGGAGCACGAGGTGACACCGCCGGTCGCCCATAAACTCGGTATCCTGGACGTGCGAAGGGGCGAAGTAACCTACGTGGCCGTCCCTGATAAGCTAATTTACGGAATGGCCGCGTGGTGCCCCACGGGAGATCGATTGGCTTTTGCTGCGGGCACGATCCAGGAACCCAGGGTACCCGGTTTTGAAGCCAGTACTGCCATCTACGTGGCTTACCTGGCCGGCGAGGAATGGAAAGTTGAACAGGTCACCCCGGAACAGGACGGTATCTTCCAGTCTTCCCGCTCGTGGTCTCCCACCGGCAAGGCCCTAGCCTTCGTGTCGAAAGACCGCGAGAATTTGCGGCTCACTCTGAACGCGGTCAAAGCCGGCGACAGCACCGGTGGAACCTCTTCCTGGACGAGCCCGATTTCCCTCGGCGAGACGACCGGGACTATGGCCTGGCTTGACGACTGTACTCTCGCGGTGGTCGCGATAACGCCCCGGCGCGAATGCGAACTCCGTCTGGTACCGGTTGCAGATGGGACGGTGTCTGTGTTGGAGAACGCACCGGTGTCCCTCGTAGAGATGGCCCTCTCCCCCGATGGGCGCTATCTGGCCTATACACTCGACCGCCCAAAGGGCAAAGGCTATGTTGGCTTCCTCAAGATACGCCCGGTGAGGAACCGCCAAAGCGAGTGATTCTAGACCGCCCTCGACATCCGCTGAGCAGCCAGGGCGTCTCGCACACCGCATAACAGCGGCAACCGCCATGTACGTGATACAGCTTGCCGAACCGCTTGGAGGCGCATAGCTGACATTCCCTTGTTAGCGCATACTTCTGCTTGTCGAACGACGCCGCCTCGCGCGAGCTTTCGCGATAATCGCGCAGGTCGCAAGAAGGACCAGAGCCCCGGCCAAGATAACCGTAGGCTGCTTAGCCCAGACAAACAGGAGGAACACGCTTCTGCCCGACTTAGCGACATTGCCTCCGGTCAGCGTGGGTGTGGTCAAGGACGGAACATGGGTTCGAGGACGGCGCGGAGCTAAGCAAACGAGAATGCGCACCGCATGTGACATAAGCCCGGGCCACAGCCTGAAGGGCGCAACGAAGATCGCGTACCGTATAACAGCCGCAACCACTATACAACCGGAATTGTTTTCTGAAACGCAGGAAGGAGCAACCCCGCAGTATGGCCAATTCCTCAAACAAACCGAGATATTGCAGGAGGAGGAATAGAGTTCGATGCAGACAGACCCGGGAGAATTGCAGGGCGTACTGCTTACGGCGCAGCTTATGTGCGTGTCCGCCAGGACGGCACCGAAAACGCGAGGCCAGGACTACATAAGCACGAGGATAATCTCGGGCGAGGAGCTCGAGCGGCTTGCTGGCGCGATGTTGGAGATGGGAAGAGCTACGGGCAGGCCGAATCTCGAGCGGGACGCCAACAACATGAAGAAATCCGGTGCGATAGTCCTGATCGGCCTGAAGGATTCAGAGCCGGCGGGGATGAACTGCGGGACGTGCGGGTTCGGCAATTGCGAGGAAGTTAGGAAAAGGAAGGGTAGCGGGTCCGGTGGGCCGGTTTGTGCGTGGAGGCTTGTGGACCTGGGCATCGCGTTGGGATCTGCTGCCAAGACTGCTTCGATTATGAACGTGGATAACCGCATCATGTTGAGCCTCGGCTCCATGGCGAAGAGGCTGGGGTTGTGTGACAACGACGTGGCCATCGCGATTCCGCTGAGCGCGACCGGAAAGAGCATCTACTTCGACAGGCAACGTTAAGAGAACGGCAAGTACCAGGAAAATCACGGCCACCCTCACCGGCGACCTCGCTCCGCCGCAGGCGGCTCAACCAGAGCTGCCGCGTTTTTCTCAATCACCGCCACCCGGTCCGGTAAGGACCATCCTCACTCCTGCGCTCGATGCGCGACTATCGATAGCTACGACCTCGTCGCCGTTACGGCCCCGTTCCGATACTATAGATCCTCCACCCTGTCGCAGGCGTCTCCCCCCTCATGGTAACGAAGTACCCGGACCGCCCGTCCGGCCCGCCCGCCACCACCCTGCGATGCTGCTCAACTAACACGTAATGGCATTGTCTGTCACCGTAACCGATTCCATCTCTCTCGAACTCCTCAGCACGTCTGACTTCGACCAGTTTGACGGAGATGAAGTTTGCAAGACCGCCGCCGCTTTCCTCGCCGAACCCGTCGTTGTAAAGGCGTGTGTTGTCCATATTGGACGCGAGGTACCAAATGAGGTGTGAGCGGCTCTCACAAGCGCGGGCTGTAGCGTAGTCCTTGCGATCGATCGCCGAGTAGTAGGTCTCAAGGACCTCTGTCACATTACTCAGGTGTACTACGCCGGTTGCATACGCCGCTTCACCGCAGGGGCTTCGCGGCGAGCCAACGGGGAACTAGCCAAGTCCAGGACTACCACGCACCTCGTTAAGGTAAATGGGGGCGTTCACTTCCCCTGCCGGGATCAGGACTTCCTCTTTTCCATCCCAGGATGCTTTCCTCGACGAGTAGTCGCTAGCGTTGTACAGGATGTCTGGTGTTGAAGGCAGGAGCCATAAGTACCCATTCATACATTTCCGCCGGCCAATCTCTCGAGCAAATCAAGAAAACCCGGGTCATACTCCTCGAAGACATGATCCACGTTCCAGAGACCTGAATCTCTCACCTTCTCGTGCGAGCAGCTCCACCCCAGCCATCCCTCGGATGGAGGATCGATCCCTAGCCTTGAGGCGGTGCTCAGCAGTGCCACCGCATTACGTTCTATGTACTTGCGCATACTCGCCGGCCCAGGCTCATCGTCGGCTTTCAACCAGAGGAAAGGCATCTTTCCTATGTACTGACTTACCGCGCGTTCCAACCCGTCTTCGGTACGCGTCACCTCTTGCCTTACTTCTTTGGCGACGGATCTGCCCCAGCTCAACCTGACCCTATCAGGATAGTCCCCCTTTGCCAGGAGGGCAGTCCCGACATACAAGCGGAAAATCGAAGCCCTGTGGTTGCCGCCTCCGCCTGAAACCCCGCGGTGAATCCTCAAACGACCCCAAAGAGTGCTGCACGAGCCGGCAGAAACCGCATGGGTTCCCACCCGGACAACTCTTAACCCCGCACCGGAGTTCCTGTTCTCTCCGGGTTCGAAAAAGAAATACACTCCCCGCCGGGGCCAGCCCATCCGCCCGTTGCATTCCAGTAGCCGTCGCTCGCCACCGACCTGCTCTTTGATTCCATTCAAAACAGCATAGAATCTCTCCAAATCCCTGATAACTTCGGCATGATACTTTGTATTCACAAGACCGCCGCCTCCTCAAGCTATCCCGGGGATCTCAGACCCGGCACTACCCTCCCGTACGCAGAAAATCCTGATACTTGATTGTGACCCCGCCGTCCTTTAACCCGTTCGTCCTTGCCTCTTCGACAACCATATCCCAGTCTGGTGGGCCGGAGAGACATTTCGAAAAGGCACGACCCAGTGCCCCAAGTATTGCGGTTACTCCCCTTCCGCTTTCCCTGTAAAAGCAGCCCGCATGCGCGGGCTCAAAACCGGAGTTGAGAGCTCTTTTGACGCCCTCAGTGAAAAAACAGCGGTATTTTGTCCCGGGACCGGACCAGTCCGGCTCGCCGGCGAAAAAGCCGTAAACCCGTTGGGGGCTGAGGACCAGACAGATGTCGCTGATGATATCGGCCAGGCCAGCTTCACGCCAGTACCTGGCTACCATGCCCTTCATTTCGGCATTATAGTTGTACGCAGGCTCGAAGGCGTCCAGCACACCGTAGCCGGCCGAGATGATGAAAACCCGGAGCTTTCCGGAGCGAATAATCTCCTTTACCAGGCCAATATTCAGGACGGAATAGAACGTACCGGTGTAAAGGTTAATCGCCGAAGTCGGGGCAGAATCATTTTCAACACAGTATTTCATCTCTCGTCGGGCTGCCTGCAATCGGGCCCAGGTGCGTTCCAGACCGCTACAGGGCCAGGCGTAAGGAGGTCTTTCCAACCCGGTGCCTGAGGTTTTTCTGGAACAGCACGGGATGAAACAAGCTGCTTCGATACCCAATACTCGTCATCTCCTGACTGACAAACGCTCCAGACGAAGGCGTCTGTATCCTTCTTTCACTTCTGCTCCTCATCAAGAACCTGAGCTCCGATCTGCTTCACGGTCTCCCTTACTTTCAAGTCGAGCACGTCCTGTTTGATCCCTGTCTCAGAGCGCGCAGTCACGTCCAATATCACCGTCAGCTCGCAGCCCGCTTGCTGAAGAGGCCCGATGACCCCCCCTACGACGGCGGAAACCTTATCCCACGGCACACAAACACGCAAATGATATTCTCTCGGCAAAACCCGCCCGGGGCCGGCACCGATTTCCGGTGCAGGCGGTTGAGATACGGCTCCTTCGCCTATCTTGGACTTCCCGGACGCCTTCGAGTCTGGAGGTGGATATTCGGCAGACTGAGATGCAAGCAGTCTCTCCGCTACTTCGCGCTTCAGAACCACCGTTTCTCCATCCACGGGGCAGGAATCTTCGCCCAGGCAGACCTTTTCTGTGGCCAGTACTCCAAAAACCTTGTTCTTCACACCTTCCCTTATAGCAGCATACAGCACTTCTTCGCTTTCCAGGAGCGGCAGTCCGGGGTAGCGCAGCGTATCTTCCCACATTTCCTGAACCGTCTTTCTCTCCGCTTCCCCGAGGACTAATCTCGCTACCTCTTTGGCACCGATCTTACTGACCAATCGTTCGTTTTCTTTGAGGTAATTGCCGACCCTGTCGCCTATACTCTTCGTTCCCCAGATGGGGATACCAAGGTCAACTTTCTGGAGATCCTCAGCTGCAGCTTCCCCTTCCGGTACAGGTTTGGAGACGGCGGCCCGGTGGAGATAAAGGTACCGGTAAGCGGAAATCGCCTTGTTCGCCATAAGCGAGGAAATGCCCTTTATCCTTTCTTCAACGCTCTTGCGGTTTTCTTCGGTAAGTCTTGCCCAGAGGGATGAATCCTCCTTTACACCTTTAGCAAGAGCCAGGTAACGCCTGGCAGCTTGCTTGAGGGCAACGTAATCGTTCTCCTCGACCCCCATGACAAGCAGGGTGTTCTTGTACGTCCGGAAAGAGGTACCGGTGCTCTTAAACATCTTCTGAACGAATGCCACCGTCTCCGGATTACCGTTGGAGTATTCCGGTGAAAGCAACACCAGCGCGGGCTTTTTTGTTTCACCGACGTCTACCGCGTTCTCCGGCCACACAAAGGGCTTGAATCCGGAGCCGGCCGCTTGAGCTACCAGTTCTTTTACGGCCTCTTTCACCTCCGGCTCCCTCACCCCCTCCTCCTTTTCGACGATGACTCGATTGAGGTTGGGACGATTGCTGAAGTAGTAGAGACCTTGCTCATCGTGAAGATACCACAGCCGGTCTTTCAGCTTCTGCAGCGCGCCCTCCACCAGGGACGCGGGTAAGCCTTCTCTCAGGAATGCCAGCTTCAACCGACCCAGGGTAGCTCCCCGGCGGACCTCCGCTCCACTAAATGAAGAAAGGAATATGGCCGTAGATACCCCCGAAGCTACTCTATACGGCTGGTACTCGGTACCCATTTCCGCATTGATCTTTTCGATGCGGTCTCCGATCAGGTCCGAAGCGATTACGCTGTCGTACTCCCTGCCGATGTGCTTTACGAATTCGCTGCGGATCTTCGGGTCACCCAGGTTGACGTGACAGGGATGAATCAGCGGGGTAACCACCTGGCGCCCGTACAAGTCGGCCACGATTTGGGCGAGCAAGCGAAGCACTCCCCTGGTGCGTTGAAACGTGGGAAGGCTACCCCATCTTTCGTAAAGCAGGTCGATGAGTTCGGGATGGAACGGGTAAGCTCGTTTGATCTTTTCCCGGTAACTTACCTCCCTGGTGTCGGCCGGCATGTCCCCGACAAATCCCTGATAGTATGCAAAGTATGATGAAGCGACCTCAGCCCGGACAGCTTCGGGACCGAGGTTTTCGAAAAGGCGCCGCCGCACCACTTCGTAAATCTCTTCGCCCTCCACCGGTCTGAGGATGCTCTCCACCCGGCCGATAACTCTCTCTAACTGGTTGAGGAGCTTTTCCGCCTGCTCGTCGTAGAGCTCCATGACGCTCGCTGGAAGGGTCAGTACCACGAGGGACCTGGGTGTGGCGCTGACAGCTTCGGTCAACTCCTGGAGGAAGGCCAGGACCTGCCCGGCGCCGACGGTCTTTTGTGCCTTGACCGTATACTCCAGAATCTCGTCGAGGAGGAAAACCACGGGACCGGCCTGCCTGAGAAGCTCCAGCAACTTTTCCTTACCCGGTGTAACCCCCTTTTCATCGTGTTCTTGAACGAGGTCGTAAAGACCGAGCTGGCCTGCCAATTCACCCCACGGGGTCCTGGACGAAAGAACATCGGCGTAGGTCCCGACGAAAGCAGCTACTCTTGCCTCTGGCACCGCACTCAGGCCCGCTTCTTCGAGGATGGACCTGACTTGTGGGAGGTGGGCGACCTTTTGGCCGTTCTTAATCAAGTGGTAAATGGCGACGAGGGTGTGGGTTTTGCCTCCCCCGAAGGGAGTCTGCAATTGAATTACTCCCCGTCCTCCCTTGCCGGTGATGCGGTGGAACATGGTCTTCAATACATCGGCAAGGCCCCGGGTCATGTATGTCCTGCTAAAGAAAGTCTCGGCATCAGTGTAATCGAGCGGACCTTTTCCCAACAGGACGTTGCCAAGATCAGCTGCAAAAACCGACTCGTCAAACCGCTCCTCACGGATGTCTTTGTGCGGGGTCGCCACTTGCCACCACGGTTTCATGGGAATAGCCTCCTTTTCCCTCTCGGAAATGCAAATCTTGTCCATCAGACCATGCCGTTTACCCGTCAGACATCGAATCAAACGGCAGCATCGGTTTGCCGTTTGCGCGTGCGCCAGCTTTGTCGTAGACCTCGCGCCCGTAGAGGAGTCCCTGTAATAGCTGCTTCTCTTTGTCGCCACCGGGAAGGATCTCCGCTAACGCCTGAGCTATCTGCCAGAACCGTTCGTTTTTGAGATTGCCGGTTAACGTCAGAAGGTCGGTGAGCTCCTTTACCTGGTTTTTCTCCCACAGGTAACATGCTCTGTGCAGCACGTCAATCTGACTTACGGGTTTTTCGATCTTTCCGCCCCGCTCATGCGGCCCGAGGACGTGGATCATTTCCTTTTCTTTTTTGACCAGGCCCCTACCGTCCCACATAGTCGAAAGCTCCACACCTTCAGCCTGGGCGAGCTTCCTGGCCTCATCGAAGTGGACAGGAGCGCTGTTGAAGGTCCACCGCCATAAGAGGTAAAAGCAGGTTTCTTTATCGACACCGCCGAGATCCGCCTCACCCAGTATGCGCTTCAGGGCGAATTCGCTGGCGAGCCGGCGGACGTACTCCAAAAGCTCGCTGACGGACACTTCTTCACCGGAGAGCTTTTCGACCCTGCTGTATTTCCCGAAGACTTCTACCGCAGGGCCTATGGCGCTGACGAAAAAGTCCGCACCTCTGATGCCCTCCTGCCAGAACCGCTCCAACCTCTCTTCTATCCTGTGGGCTATCTCTTCTCTAACCTGAGAATAGTAAGCAATCTCTTCGGTGGTCCGCTTCCGGCAGACCATGTAGATAGAGGAGGCAAGGGCCGCTGATTCTTTGGCCCGCAGGCGAGCTTTCATTTCAGTATTGAGGGGCCAGGAGGCAGTGAGATAAAGGCCCGCCTCCAGGAGGGCATTGATGATCGTTTCCCAGGCTGCCGTAGTTTTGTGCGCGAAAACCATGACCGCGATGCCCTCGGGCTTGAGCACGCGGCGGATTTCGGAAAATGCTCTGGTGATCATCTCCTCGAAAAACCTCTTCCCTTCCTCCAGTCCACCCTCGCTGCGGGAGTAGGCGACGATTTCTTCTGACTTCGGGCTCAGCGGGGTGGCAAAGAGGTCAGGGTAAAGGTCTCCAATAGTGCGCTTGAGCCACACGTAGAAGAAGTCCGAAAGGTAAGAGTAGGGCACATTGTCGTAGTACGGCGGGTCGGTGATCACGGCGTCGAAGTAATCGTCGGGGTAGGGCAGGGATGTAGCGGAAGCCTGGGTAATGGTGGCAGGAGCAGAGCTGGTCTGGCAGCAGTGGTCAATGACTCTCAAAACCCACTCTAACGCTGAATTCCAGTCGCCTGTGGCTTTGCTCGAAGGGCTAAGCTCGAAATAATCCCAAATCATTGGTAAAGCTTGCCTACCAAAAGTGTGAGCAACGAACTCACCAGAAACTGCCCAAACGCACAGACTAGAATCATAGTCAACCAACCTGTCAACTACCAGCGCCAGGTACGTCGCGACGGCCTTCGCGTAGTCCTCCTCGTACCTTTCCGCCAGCATCAGCTCGTGCGCCTGCCGTACCTTCTCGGCGAAGGTGATCACCGCCAGCTTCTGGCGGGAGTTGAAGAGGTCGCCCCATTTCAAAATGCCATATCCTTGAACCCGAAAACCTAATGTGTTCTTTGGAGGTAAGTCTTCATCCGGCACCGGGTCGAAGCCCCACTTGTCCCGTAACTCGGCACGTTTCTCCTCCAGGTACTCCGCAGCCTCCTGGAAAGATTCCACGTCCTTTTTCGTGGCCAGCCGGTAGGTCTTGCCCTGCCGATCGGGGTGGTGCAGCACCACCGCCACCATGCGCTGACCAGACCTGCCTTCCTGGAACTCTCTCCGCAGGGCCTTGTCGCTGATGCCACCACCGCAGACCGGACAGAGAACGGTGGCCCGGGCTGTGGTACCCTCGGAGGGGTTGAAGCCTATCTCCGCGCTTTCGACGGTGCGAAAGCCGATGGCCTTCTTTTCCTTGTCCACCACCAACTTGAGCGCGACTTTCTTGTTGTCCTTTTTGGCCAGCCAGAACTGACGCATCAGAGGTATCTCCACGCCGCAGCTGGGGTTCTGGCATTTCACAGTCCTAGCCCATATGTACCCAACGGGGATGCTTCCATCGGGTTCCTCGGGGTAGAACCGTCCGATTTCTTTGCGAGCTTCCTCGAGGACCCATTCGCCCCAGCGGTTTACATCCTCAAGAAGAGGGTTGATTTCCTGCTCGACTTTTCCCATGGGTGTTTCTTCCGGGACCTTTTTCGGGCGACCGAATTTTTGAGGATATTCCAACGTAGCTTTCAGAATCAGCACTGCCACGGGGTTCAGGTCGATCGCGTGGGTTTCGCAGCCGAGGCGCAGTGCCTCAAGAAGAATGGACCCGCCCCCGGCGAAGCAATCCAGAACCCGCGGGGGCGTCTTTCCGTTTGCTTCCAGTATATTCCTCCGTGCTTGTCCGACAACGAGATGATTCAGAGAGTTCTCCCACTTCGCAAGTTCGGCCACGAACCTCTTGCCTTCTTCTTCATTTTCAGGAGGGGGCACGAGGGCAGCATAAGTCGTCGCCCTTGACGCTGCGAGGGGACGCCTAGCCCACCAGATATGCAGGGTGGAAATGTGCCCGTGACGGATGTTCTTTTCCCGTGCTCCTTCTTCGCTAACCTCTTTGATCGGAAAAGTCGTTTCGATAAACGCCTTCGCCATCATTCGGCCCTCCTCGCTTGAGCCTGCCAGTCCTTGACCACATACCTGACTATCTCCGCTTCTTCGTCAGGCTTCAGGCAAGCTGCTGGGTTCTCGATGAGGAAAAGTTCTGGAGTGGCGGCGGCATTGGCGACTACATAGAACCAGTATCTATCGCCGAGCTTCTGTGCGGCTATCCATTCGTTCGGAGTCAACGCTACTTTACCAACTCCTGCTCGAGTTTTAACCTCGATATAGCGCACGCCGCCGTCGGAGCTCACAGACCGGATATCGTAACCGACGTTAGCCGCCGAGACGTCTTCGGGCATCCGGCCATGCTCCCGCTCATAATTCATGGAAACCTCCATCCCTACGCGTTCGATTTCGGCGTCCTCTTTGAGTAAGTCGGGCACCTCCTGCGGAGTAAGGACGGCAGCTACACCCAGAACACGAGGGGGAGATAGGACGAGCGATGTCTCGTATTGAATTCGGGCGAGAAGCTGTTTCTTCCTCTCATCAAGCTCTTCACGCCGGCGTCGCTCGTTGAGGATCGTTAGCTCGGGTACGCTTTCTCCCTTTGCGCGCCTGGTTTCGTAGTCAGCAAGCTTCTCCTCCGATTTCAGGATTAGAGAATCAAGTGACCTCAAGCCGTACTTTCGCTTAATGTGCGCATCTCTTCGACGAGATGCCAGGAGTTCATCGCGATAATCAGGAAGAGCCCCGGTGAGCACCGAGGCGACTACCTGATCTTGCCTGTCTACCAGGTCTCGGATGGGGCTCGGTACATTTCTTTTCACGGGTCGGAGGTCCCAGAAGATCGCAGGAGATATCCCTCGTACAGTTCCATCGGCGCCGTGGTACACGGCGAAGACTCGTTTACCTGCTACGTCTCCGGCACCGTCTCGTACCTCTCCTTCAAGAAGCCAGATAAGTCCGGACAATTTCCCCGCCGGGTCCTCAAACACGGCGCCTTCCCGGAGAGCCTGAGCACAGCTTTCGGATACCCGCTCCACAACCGCTTCAAAGAGCGGATGACCCATGGCGACGAATTCCGCATGGTCTTTGAGCGCCTTCTCCTTATCGAAGGAAAACCTGGCGTATTCAGCCTGGACCTCTCCAAAGCGATTCTTAAACTCACGAGGCAGGCTTCGCACTTCTAACGGCACTCTCGCCCTCAGGTAACCATCCGCCCTGTCTTCCACAGACACATTGAGCTTCCGGGCCGCACGACGGAAAAATCGCTCGACATACTCAGGTACCAGACGGTTCTCTCTGGCTTTCTCCAATTCACCGAGAACGCCTTTGAGGTCTACGTGCCTTGTGGCAAGCATTTCATGGGTGGCGTCCCTCACACGCCGGACTATTTCTTCGTCGGGCTCAAGCTCGATTTCTTTCAGAATGTCATTCAGCGAGCGCTGATTGGTTACCGCTTCCACGATGAGTTCCTTGAGAGTGCGACCGGCGAATACGTCTCCCACGACGTCAAATACACGGTCGCTGCCCATCTGCTCCCGGATACGCTCAAGCTTCTCGAAAAGCCGAACCAGGACTCTACCTTCGAGGGTGTCCTGAGCTACCAGATTGTACACGTGCACCTCTCTATGCTGCCCGTAGCGGTGGACTCTTCCCATGCGCTGCTCGAGCCTGTTGGGGTTCCAGGGGATATCGTAATTCACGACCAGCCAGCAAGACTGAAGGTTGATGCCCTCCCCTGCCGCCTCTGTGGCCACCATCACTTGCGCCTCGTTCCAGAATCTTTTCTCGGAAGCAATCCGCTCGTCGAGGTTCATTCCCCCGTGTATCGTGGTGACGGTGTATCCCCAGCTCTGAAGTTTTTCCGCAAGATACTCCAGGGTGGCCCTGGATTCGGTGAATATGAGGAGTTTTTCACCGCTAGCTTGGAGCTGCCCTTCCTCCATCACCTTTTTCAGTTCGTTAAGCTTGGTCTCGATCTCCTGGCGTTCAGCCTTGCGGGCCAGCACAATGAGTTCATCCAACTTATCGATCTCCTGGCGCAGCTCCTCAAGGGTCTCCGCCGACGTAAGCTTCTCCAGGAGTTCGTCTTCCACCCGCTGGCGTTCGGCATCCGGGCGGTCTTCCAAACGTTCTTCGTCGATATAGCCCTGCTCTTGCAGGATACGGCCTTCTTTCAAAAGCTCGGCAAGGCGCTTGCGGCGGCGTTCCAGGGACTCGCGGATTGCCCGGACGCTGGAAGCCATACGACGCTGCAAGATGAGCAGGGCGAACGTGACGTTGCGTTTGTCTTTGGCAAGGGCCTTCTGGTAATGACGCTGAAAGTACTCAGTCACGGCGTTGTATAGTTCTTTTTCCTGCTCGCTCAAGCTGAACTTGACGGTATGTACCTGGCGGGGCGGGAAAAGCGGTACGCCGTTAAAATCCCGCAAATCTTCTTTCAACCGGCGTAGGTACAGTGGGTTTTCTCCACTGCTCGTCGCCTCCGCCAGTGTGCTGACGTTGGCGAATAAACCGGGCTCCAAAAGGTCGAGGAACAACCTGAAGTTTTCGGGGTCTCCTCTGTGGGGCGTAGCCGTAAGAAAAAGAATGTAGTTGGCATTCTGCGACAGCACTTCCCCCAGGCGATACCGTTCGGTCTTTTCCACCTTCGTGCCATAGTGGTAGGCGGCCATCTTGTGAGCTTCGTCAACGATCACCAGGTCCCACGTGGCCTCTCGGAGTGAAGCCAGAACTTCATCCTGCTTGGCGTAATCGATGGAGGTGACGACCTGGGGGCATTCTTGCCATACGTTGCGTCCCCAGAAGGCGTCGCTCACCCCTCGGTCCACAGGGACGAACTGTTCGTGAAACTTTTCCTTCATCTCCCGCAGCCACTGGTCTTTAAGGTGACCGGGGACTATGATAAGGGTTCGCCCAACCAGACCGCGTTGCTTGAGCTCCTTCAGGACGAGGCCCGCCATAATGGTCTTCCCGGCGCCGGGATCGTCGGCCAGAAGGAAGCGCGGGCGCGGGTTCTTTAGGATGTGGTTATAAACCGCTTCGATCTGGTGTGGCAACGGGTCTATCTGGGAGACACTCACCGCATAGAGCGGGTCGAACTGATGGACGTAACGCACACGCTGGGCCTCAGCAGCCAGAAAGAACGCTTCGGGGTCAGCAGTGAACGCTATTCCTGAGTCAGAGATTACTGTAACCTGGTCAAGTTCGGCTGGCGAGAGGGCGTTTTCGTAAAACCTCCGGCTTTTCAGTCCCTTGCCGGTTACAAGCACGCACGTTCCCAATGGTTGAGACTTGACTACCTCTATTTCTTCGGGCCAAAAGGGCCCGCGCAATCGCGTCCCCTCTTGCAGAGCACGAAAAGCAACCACAATGCACCCTCCCCGGCGAAAGCCGATTCCCTCTTCTTTATACCGGAGATCTAGCTAAAAGTGCACGTCGCGTCTTGTATGTTGCACATCATTTTGAACGTTCTTATCGGTATGTCCTGTCCAGCGCGCCAAACGGGGCCTGATAATTCTAATTTGTGGGCCGACTCAAATCTCCGCGCCGAGTTGACCGTCAGGTTGTATCTACCCTGCCACCTATATGTAGCAAAAATGGGATCATCGGAACTAAGCACTGTAAACAAAGAGGCTTAACTGTACACACAGAGCCAGGGTGCACTCATGGCTGATGGTTCTTGCAGTAGTGGGACGTCAGGTTGCGTCATCGCACCTGAGGGCTCGTGCTCTCCTCTCCGATTTCGCATAAAACCCTTCGTGCGGTCCCACCATAAAGACAGGTCCATTCTTGTTTCAGTACAAGATATGCAGCCCTATAAGCTACTCCTTGAAGGGACACCTCCAGAGACCTAACTCCTCGGAGACTACCGGTTAGAGGATGCCCTTTCATTGGGTCCAGCTCAAGCTCCAGCAGTCTGCGAGTCATTTCCGCCTTGAGATCCCGTAGCCTTTCTAGGTCCCCGACGGCTCTCTTTGTGAGCTTTACCGTAAAACGCTCACTCATCTAACTGAATTGCTCGCTTCTTGGCAAGCTCGCGAAGGTCTACCGTCTTGCCTGCGTGATGTTCTCTGAGAGCTTCATCCGCCAGAACGTCGAAGGGACTCTGAGCCTTGGCCAGCTGTATAGTACCAGACTTGGCCTCAAAACGCAGAAACATAGCATCGCCACGTTTCAGCCCTAAAGCCTCGCGTATTACCTTCGGTAACAAAAGGCGACCCTTACCATCCACCCTTACGGCAAACTGAAAGCTGCTCACGACTCGCACCTCCGAGTGGGCATTTCCCACTTCAGTTTATCAGAGATTAGCTTCTAACGCAAAGAGATGTTCTGATATGAACGAGGCCCTCAACCCTACGTTGGCTCCAGATTAGAAACCGTGGAACTTCCCAGCCGAAAGGGTGCTCTGATTGCTGGGTAACGACTTGATACGAACACTCGAAGGGTATCTGAGATACCTCAAAGATTCCGGGGAAGTCGTCGAGGCGTTTGTAGTAGACATGGAGGATTCGTGGCGCAAACTGATTAAGCGGATTTTCCCTCAAGCCAAGATCATTGTAGCCCCATTCCATGTGATACAGGATGCCAACCGCAGGTTGGACGAGTGCCGGAAGGTTTGACACGACGCGTTCAAAGTAAGCCTTCCCCCGCTGTAGCCCCGATGAACGCCTTTACCCACGAAACGGAGGCCGAAATCGTGGTAAGGGCACCATGCCCCGCCCGCCTTCACCCGGTGTGGTAGCACCCTAATTCGGTTCGTCATAAACTTGTGCTTCCGCCAAACCGGTCAAGGGATCTCGGTATGACCAGAAACAGGCCAAATCGTCAGCATCCACGAGTAGCAGGAAGGAGCAGACAGATGGTGCAAAGGGCTCTCAGGAAGGACTTACAGTGGTCATGAATGAAATCTCCGTCAGTGTTTGGGAGTCGCCCGAAGCGGGCAGGCCAGGCAACAAACCACCCATAGGGATAAACAGAGGTGCGTGTGAATAGGTGCGCAGCTAACGGAAAGGGGTTACGCGCATGATGCAAAAAGGTTCCTCAGGTGGAGCAGGTGCGGCGGCTGGCATGAATTTCCAGCACCGCATCGCAGCGTGGGTAGCTGTGCACATTCTGGCGGAGAAAGGTGCAACCCCTCCGAAGGAGTGGGATCTTCCCACGGGGACGACGCTGGGATGGCTCCGGTGCGAGACCGAGCAACCAGTCGACGACCTGCTAGTGGGAACATCGGAGGAAGGTCTTGTCTTCGGACAAATCAAGCGGAATGTTAAGCTTTGCAAGGGCGAGAACTCAGATCTGGCGTCGGTTCTCGACCAGTTCGTCCGCCAATTTGTCGATTGCCGTACTAAAACTACCAGTTCACGGGCCTGGGACCGAGCTCTGGACCCAGCGCGGGATCGCCTCGTCCTGATTACCTCACCGAGAAGTTCAAGACGAATCTGTACCCACCTCCCTGCGGCCCTTTGCAGGTTGCGGAACCCACTTGAACACCGACCGCTGTCCGATTCGGCCTTGAATATAGATGAGCACTGCGCACTCTCCGTGTGAAAGGGCACCTGACGAGGTCCTGGCAGAAAGTACTTGGGACAGATCCGTCTGACGACGACCTTCGGCAACTACTTTCTTTAGTCCGCGTTCAGATTCTAGATGTTGACAAAGGGGGAAGTGAAGAACGCGAAGTGATAAACCTCTTGCGTAATGTGGTCTTGCAGGACCCCGATCAAGCCGACGCGGCGTGGGCGCAGCTCATCAGCTTGGCTTCCCGCTTTGCAGCAGAGCGTTCGGGGGCTAGCCGGTTAGATCTAGAGCGCGCACTGCTGAACACTGGATTCCACCTTAAAGCCGCGTTGAGCTACCGGGACGACATCAAAAGGCTTAAGGAATATTCCGCGGCTACCTTTAACGCGCTCGCCCATTCCGCCCAGATTCGCGTGGGCTCTGAGACGGTCAAAATCCAGCGGCAGTGCGCAGCAGTCCTGAGGCAAGCTGCTGAGGAAAACTCCATCCTCGTCGTCGGGGAGCCAGGAGCCGGTAAGTCGGGCGCCTTACAGAGTTTGGCCGAGGCGTTCAGTGAGGAGGGACGCGATTACATCTTCCTCGCTGTCGATCGCCTCGCAGCCCGAAGCCTTGGAAAGCTTCGGGCGGAGATTGGCCTCAAGCACGAACTGGTCGAAGTGCTCAACAACTGGCCGGGCCTCCAACCTGCTTTCGTCCTCATAGATGCTCTGGACGCCGCCCGTGGGGAACCTACCGAGACGATGATTCAGGATCTGATCCGCCAGATCGTCCAAAAGAGCGGGCACTGGCGAGTGGTAGCTTCGATTCGCAAGTTTGATCTGCGCTACGGCGAAGAGGTCAAACGTCTCTTCCGTGGCGACCCTCCGACGGAGTTTCAGGATCCCGAGTTTGCGGGTGTTCGGCACCTGAGAGTCCCGCCCCTTTCAGACGATGAGCTTAGTCAGATCGCATCGCAATCTGCCCAGCTGGGTTTGCTTGTCCGTAGCGCACCCACGGAACTTCGTGATCTTCTGCGCATACCGTTTAACCTCCGGCTCATGGGCGACCTACTCGGCGCCGGCGTGAGCCCAGATGACCTCACGCCGATAAAAACGGAGCTTGAACTGCTGGATCGGTACTGGAAACACCGGGTCTGCCATGGCGAGCACGGAGACGCCCGCGAAGCGGCTCTGCGTAATGTGTGCGAGAAGATGGTCGAGGAGCGAGCGCTCCACCTTGACCGCTCGGTGGTCGCACGACCGGAGACCAGCGTCTGGCTTCACGATCTCCTCAGCACCCAGATCCTTATCGAGTGGCAGCCTTTACCTGAAGCTCCGCCTGAACGGTACATCCTGGCTTTTTCGCACCACGTTCTGTTCGATTATGCAGTCGCACGACTGCTATTGCGTGGCAAGCCCGAGAAGTTAGCCCGTCGCCTTGAGAACGACCCGGACCTCGTGGTCGTGATTCGGCCTAGCCTCGTGCTTCACTTCCACTACCTCTGGGAAATTGATAGAAACCGCCAGCAGTTCTGGGATGTCGTCTTCCGGGTCATCCGGGCGAACCGTATCCCGGAGATCGGCAAGCTCATAGGTCCCTCTGTTGCTGCCGAACTCGCGCGGGCACTCCGGGATCTGGAGCTTCTTTGCGCCGCCCTCGATGACTCGAGCTCCGCCACTCACGCCGCCGCGGAGCAGGCACTGCGGTATCTTGTCGGACCTCTGTTAGCAGGGGCTCCGAATGATATTCGACTCCTAGGGCCTGATGCTGGCCCCTGGAGTGAACTCCTGGACCGCGTGAGCCGCAACCTCAGACCGTCTGTGGCTTACGCGGTCCGGTCGCTTCTCACAACCATGTGCGACCGCCCTGAAGACTTCACTCCTGAACAGCGAAACGCCGCAGGGCAGACCGCCCGGCGACTCCTTGAGTTCGCCTGGTCTCACACCTCCAGAGACTCCTGGCTGGTCATTCATGCCCTTCAGTGCGTCTGCCGTACTTTCGAGAGCGATGCGGCAGCGTCCGCTGTCCTGATTCGGCGCTGCCTCGAGCTCTCGCACCTTTCGCAGTACGGCTTCCAGGAGATGCCGTGGCTGGCGCGAGAGGTCAAACGGCTGATTTCTCTCGGTCAAGGGCTCGTTGAGGAGATTTATCGCGCTGCCTTCACCTACGAGGAGACCTCAGAGGAGCCTACACCGTTCAGCCAGAGCCGCATCCTGCCAATGATCTCCAATCGTCGGCAAGATTACGGGTCAGCGCGGTATGAGCTCACCGAAGCGTTCCCGGAATTTCTGGAGCGCGCACCGGTAAATGCAACCCGCGCCCTCATCGCGGTTATGGAGGCCTATGTCATTCGACATCACTGCCCAGCGTCAGCGGAATGGCATGAAGAAACATTCGATTTCGATGGTATTCAGGTGTGCCTCCTCACTGACTACAGCGCTATCTGGGACGAGGGCGATGCATACCGCCATGACGAGCCCCTCAGGATGCTCGACGCCTTCCAGCAACACCTGGAGAGGCTTGCGGGGCAGGAAAATAGTGTTGAGGAGCTCGACAAACTTCTGCACATCCTCGTCTCCGAAAACCGCCTCGCCGCTCTCTGGCGTCGGGTTCTCTTCGTGGGCGCTCGTTTTCCGGATACGGTCGGCAGAGAAATCCTGCCCCTCGCCTGGGCGGTGCCGATCCTCACCGGTCCTGACACAACGACGCCACCCGGTGAGTTCATTAGCGCGGTCTTTCCGACCCTCGACCGCGAGGCGCGCCAGCGGATCGAGCAGGCCATCCTGAGCATTCCTGAGACGGTACCGGCAGACCATCGGCAGGTAGCCGAGCGCATACGCGATCGCCTCCTCGGATGCCTTGCTGGCGAAAATCTCGTCACCGACGACGCCCGGCGTCTCCTTGAGGGTCTTAGAAGCAGGAACGCCGTCCCACCCAACGAGCCGCCACTGCGCTTTCAGGCGTGGAGTGTGCCGTACAGTGAAGAAGAATATCTTGAAGACGTTGGGGTACCGGTCAACGCCGAGCCGAACCGAAAGATCCGGGAGCTGGAGCGGCCGGTGAAGGAGTTTGCTGATAGGCACCTCAACTCCGCCCCCGCTCTTGAGGAGGCTAGGAAGGTGCTCCCGGCTCTCTGGGCCCTTAATGAGGCTCTCTCCCACGCAGACAGTGACGGCGTACATCCAAAGCAGTGCGACTACGCCTGGGGTTGTCTCCTACTGCATGCGCCTGCATCGCCAGAACTGATGGGCTCACGTGTGATGTCGATCTGGGTTCGTTCGTAAGGGGCGTTCTCCTCAAAGCGAGCCGTCACCCCGAGCCCACGCAACGTCCTGAGTACGACGCCCAGTTTGATGAGCACCCGTCACGGGGAAGTCCGGCAGCGCGCGTCGCGGCGGCGGAAGGGCTGGCCGTGCTTGCCCGGCACCCTGAATGTGCGGATCCTGAAGTTCTGGAAGCTGTCGAGCGTTTGAGTAGCGATCCTGTGCCTGCCGTCCGCTTTTAGATAGCCACCCGTCTTAACGGTCTCTACCGCACAGCACCTGATTTGATGTGGCGCATGGCCGAACAGATGTGTCGGGAAGAGCCGAGCCGGGCAGTTCTCCAGGGACTTCTAACCGGTCCACTCCGGCGGATTGCCGGTGCCAAACCGGACCAGGTGGCTAGTTTGGCAAAGGCAATTTTTGACCGCGTGCGCGAGGGTCCAGGCGCCAGGAAGGTTCGAAAACTCTGCATGGGACTCTTCGCTGGTCTTTACATCTGGCACGATCATGCCCTCTGCCGTGAGGTCGTTCTAGAGATTGCCTCTGATCCTGGTTCTTTTCCTGATGAGGCGCATCACGTCCTGGCCAGCCTCCGCGAGGCGGTCACGCACGGCCCTACGAGTCCTCCTGACCGGAAAGCGGAGGCTATTCGCCGACGAACGCTGGATCTGCTCGAAGCGTCTCTTGCGTTTCGCGCGCGACGGGCTGCGAAACCTTGAACAACGCAACCGCGATATTCCGTTCAATCAGTGGCCTCGGCAGGACCAGGACAAGGCCAAGTCACTCCTGCAGTTGCTCGATGGGATCGGCGATGAAGTCTACTTTGCTTCCGGGGCGTATGACAGCAAGCGTCAAGGAGAGCCAGGCGCGGTCCGCGCAGTAAAACCCGAGTCGGAGAGGTTTTATCGGGAAGCTGCCGTAATCCTCGACGAACTCGCGGAGACAGGCCTGCCGAGCGTTGCGCACCACCTAGTCGAAACCCTGGAATTCTTCATCCCGCTCGACCCCCGCGGTGTGTTTCTTCGCATCGGCCATATCCTCCGGGCCGGGCAGCAAGGGGGGTATCAGTACGAGTCTCTGGCCGCAGATCGCATCGTCAAGCTCGTTGAGCGGTACTTGGCCGACTACCGAGCGCTACTGCGTGAGGACTCAGAATGCCGTCAAATTCTTATTGAAATCCTCGACACCTTTGTCCAGGCGGGTTGGCCAAGCGCGCTACGGTTCACTTACCGGCTGGAAGAGATTTTCCGGTGACCCGTGTACGCAACGCGAACGAGTTTGTCGTGGAGTTTCGCGGGATCTGGGGGAGATGCAACCAGATGTTTGGACGTCACCTTGCCGAGGTTCGCAAGAGGTACGCCTTAACGCCACAAGAGAGAATCCTGCATCAGAGCCTGGAGATGCACGTCCGTGCCTGCACCGTAAACACCCTCCTGGCTGCGTTGATCAGAAGAGAGGGGGAGCATCCGTTTTTCTTGACTGCCGTGCCAGAGGTTACTTTCAGTCCCCTCTACTTCGGGGAAGCGTTTGCAACTTGACCATCCTCGGCGAGAAGGAGGGATATCGTGAGCTTTCAGTCCCCTCTACTTCGGGGAAGCCTTTGCAACCCCACCTCGCGTGGTTGGATGGCCGAGAGCTGCGCCTTTCAGTCCCCTCTACTTCGGGGAAGCCTTTGCAACTGAACGCTGTAAACCTCGCCTCGCGCCTGCGACCCTTTCAGTCCCCTCTACTTCGGGGAAGCCTTTGCAACTTGAGATGTTCGCGAGAAGCGAGCGTCTCCCCCGGGCTTTCAGTCCCCTCTACTTCGGGGAAGCCTTTGCAACTACCACCCCCGCTAAAACCCATCCGAGTACGTCGAGCTTTCAGTCGCCTCTACTTCGGGGAAGCCTTTGCAACTTGAGGTGCATTCGGTGACCTTTGAATACATGCTCGTGGCTTTCAGTCCCCTCTACTTCGGGGAAGCCTTTGCAAC
>DYEQ01000053.1 GCA_020725645.1 Candidatus Fermentithermobacillaceae bacterium
CCTCGAGGACCCTCTCCAGGTTGTCCAGCACTTCAAGGAAGCTGAGGATGAGATCCCTCTTTCCCAGCCTGACCCGGAAAGCGAGGTCCCTTTCCACTCTCTTCCTGTAATTATCCAGGTCCGCGCGAGCCCGGAGGAACTGGTCCCAGTTGAATTCGGCTTTCTCCTTCCAGGCAGCAGCTTCCGCCCGGAGGATCTCGAGCTCCGCTTCGAGATTTCGCTGCTCAGCACCAGCCTGCTCCTCCGGCCCGGCGGACACCTGGTCGTCGTTCCCGGCCTGAGCTCCGGTCAGGGGCTGGCCGTGACCTTGAGTTTGACCCTGGCTCTGACTCTTAGCGCGGCTTTGGCGCCCGCTTCGGTCTTGGCCAGGACCATGCTCCTGATTGCGCCTCGCTCCGGGACCGGCCCCGGTCCGGGCTTCACCACCGTCGAGGGTTTGTTCGCCATTCACCCGGTTCCTGAACTCGGCATCCCCTGACTTCATGGCATCCGTCCCCGGCTTGAGCGCAGCTTGTTTACCCACGTCATTGGTTGTCACTTCTCGTCCTTCTCCTCTTTCTCTTGGAACCGGGTATCGTACACGTTCCCCTTACCGGAACCTCCGGAATCAGAACTCCAGCCTCCGCCGTTAGAACCGGCTGCGCTTTCCGTTCTCGATGACGCCTGCCTGTAAAGCTCCTCCGCAAGCTTCCCCTGAGCTTCCCGAAGCTCTTCCACAGCTCTCTTGGTCCTCTCGGTGTCACCCGATTTCAACGCGTCTTTGACGGCAGATATCTTCTCTTCTACCTTTGCCTTTTCGGAAGCCGGCACCTTGTCGCCGATGTCTTTCAGCACCTTCTCCGCCTGATAGACCAGCTGGTCCGCCATGTTCCTGGTTTCAACCTCTTCTCTCTTCCTCTTATCCTCTTCTGCATGCCTCTGCGCTTCTTCCACCAGCCGGTCCACTTCCTCCCTGGGAAGCTGCGTAGACGCCGTGATGGTTATCTTCTGCTCTTTTTGCGTGCCCAGGTCCTTGGCGGAAACGTTGAGGATGCCATTGGCATCGATATCGAAAGAAACCTCGATTTGCGGCACCCCCCGCGGAGCCGGCGGGATCCCCGTCAGCATGAAGCGCCCGAGACTACGGTTGTCCTTGGCCATGGGTCTTTCGCCCTGGAGCACGTGGATTTCCACCTGTGACTGGAAGTCGGCGGTGGTGGTGAATATCTGACTCTTCCGGACGGGGATGGTAGTATTCCTCGGGATGATCGGAGTCATGACTCCTCCGAGCGTCTCCACACCCAGCGTAAGCGGAGTCACGTCCAAGAGGATGATATCCTTGACCTCTCCGGCGAGGACACCTCCCTGAATCGCAGCTCCGACCGCTACAACTTCGTCCGGATTCACGCTGCGATTGGGTTCTTTCCCCGTCAGCCTCCTCACGAGCTCCTGGACGGCGGGCATCCTCGTGGCGCCGCCCACCAGGATGACCTCGTCGAGGTCGGCGGGCTTGAGCTTGGCATCGGACAGCGCCTGCTCAAACGGGCGAATGCATCTCTTCGTGAGATCCTCCGTGAGCTCCTCGAACTTCGCTCTGGTTATCCTCATTTCCAGGTGCAGTGGCTGGCCGTCTTTGGCCGTGATGAACGGTAAGCTTATCGCCGTCTCATAGACTTGCGACAGCTCCACCTTGGCTTTTTCGGCCGCTTCTATGAGACGCTGAAGAGCTTGCTTATCCTTGCGAAGGTCCACGCCGGTCTCTTTCAGATATTCCTCGGCGACGTATTTCACGATGCGCTGGTCGTAGTCATCTCCGCCCAGGTGAGTGTCACCCGAAGTAGCCAGAACCTCGACGACCCCATCCCCAACTTCCAGGACGGACACGTCGAACGTTCCCCCACCAAGGTCCCAAACCAGGATCTTCTGGTTCTTCTTCTTGTCCACACCGTAGGCCAAGGACGCTGCGGTGGGCTCGTTAATGATGCGCAAAACCTCAAGTCCCGCTATCCGCCCCGCGTCTTTGGTAGCTTGCCTTTGAGCGTCGTTGAAGTACGCCGGTACCGTGATGACCGCCTTGGTCACCGGTTCACCCAGGTACTTCTCGGCATCTTCCTTGAGCTTCCTCAGGACGTGGGCGGATACTTCCTCCGGCGTGATCTCGTTATCGATAGCCGGCACGTACACCCTGACCTCGTCGTGCTTGCCACGCCGCACCTGGTACGGAACGCGCTTTCTCTCTTCCTCTACCTCATCATATCGCCTTCCGATGAACCTCTTGATGGAAAAGATCGTGTTTTCGGGGTTTAGCACAGCTTGCCGCTTGGCAAGTTGCCCCACGAGCTTCTCCCCCTTCTTGGTGAAACCGACCACCGAGGGGGTAAGCCTTGAACCCTCCGCGTTGGTGATTACCGTGGGCTCCCCCGCTTCCATCACAGCTATGACGGAGTTGGTGGTGCCCAGGTCGATACCTACAACTTTGGCCATAAATGCACCTCCGTGAAAAAATGTGTTCGATGAAAGTGGTAATTGAGCTCAACCGGCAAACGCTGGATTACCCTCAAAATCCCACTCTTAAGCGCCTTCTCTCAAGCGCCATCCTCGTCTCGCCAGCTTTTCGGCGGCCTCTTGGATTTCAGTCCGCCCCCGTGCTGGGTCAGGGCCATCCGGCCTTCCGCACCGGTCTCACCACCGGCGTCCGTCTCGGCGTCCGCTTCCTCACCCTCTGATTCAGGTAGACCACGTTCGATATCGCTTCGATTACCGGAGTCGCGATGGGATTCTTCCGAGGTCAGCCGTGAAAGTCCGGCTCGCCGCACGGACCGCGACGGGGGACCGGTCCATCTTTCGGAACCGGCCTCTTCCTCGGCAGCGAGTATGAACCGTACTCCCGCGGCATTAATGCCTTTATCTCTCAGGAGGTGGATGATTTTCTGCAGCCGCCTTAAATCGTTTTCCGAATACAGACGGATGTTGGACACGGTGCGCCTGGGCTCGATCAAGCCTTCGTGCTCGATTTGCCTCAGGACCTGCGGGGTGACGCCTAGGAGTCTGGCAGCTACACTTATCGTGTAGACGGGTTCGTCCGGTCCGTGGAACAACCAAAGCACCTCCTTTCCGGTTCACCGCTGGAGCTACCGCTCTGCAACTTCTTTGGTAATGCCATGTGAGCAGAGAGCTATTCGTGTAACCAAATAAATATCCTCTTCCAGTAGGATTCCTATCAAAGAATCATAGGATTCGTGCTGAAATCTGTCAACGGCCCAAGCAAAAAGGGAGCTGGCTTTCGCCAGCTCCCTTCGTCAAGCGGCCGTTCGCTAAGCGGCCCGGTGCTACCTCATGAGGATCTCCCAGACGATCTTCGCACTTTCGCCCCTGGTTCCGGTCCCGGACGGTTCGAAGACGTTGCCCGGCTTGCCGGAGATTATCCCCTTGTTTCTGAGGATACCGACATATCCTCTGGCCCAGGCCGGGATAGAAGCGTCATCTTCGAAGCCGGTGTGCGCGTCGAAGGGGTTAACCTTCATGGCGCGACCGAGCACGACTACCATCTCCGCACGGGTGATGGCCTCGCCGGGTCTGAACAGCCCCTCGGTCTCCATCAGCAGGCCCGCCTGCCGGCAAGCTTCGATGTAGCCTGCGGCCCAATGATTCGCGATATCGGTTAAAGGCGAACCCGACGCATCTACCGGCTCAAGGCCCATGGCCGAGCCGACCAGCGTCACGAATTCCGCTCTGGTAACCACATCGTCAGGCTTGAACGTGCCGTCGGGACGTCCGCTTATGATGCCCAGGGACTGAAGAGCGACTATGAACTCCTCGGCCCAGTGTCCGGGCACATCGGAGAGAGTCTTCATCTCCGGCATGGCGACCAGTGCGAAGGTGGAGAGATGGATCGTCTTGCCCATCGCTGTTCCGGCTTCCATATCGACGGTCGTCGGTACCGCCATCCACTTGCCGAGCTTATCGGAGTACATGGCCACGAAGAGGTCGTCAGCCTCGACCCCTGCGGGCAGGTCCGACAGCTTGAAGTGGATGACGATGCTGACGGGCTTTCCGAAGCGGGTCACGGGCTGACCCTGCATCGTAGCTCTAGCTTCGAACACGGTGCCGGGTATTACGGGCGCACCCGCGGGTTCGGTCTTCCGCTCCACCTTAACCACAGTGTTGCCCCTGACCGAGCTCGCCTCGGCGGACAAGACGAATCCGAGCTTCTCATCCCCGATCTTCCCTCCGGTCTCAGCGCTGATCAAGCCCTGAGCCGAGGTGACAGGAGGCGCCGCTGCGGAAACGCCACCGGGAGGCATTCCGCCACCGGGCGTGCCACCGCCAGGCGTACCACCACCAGGTGTGCCACCCGAGGACTTCTGGGCGATCGTGATGCTGAACGCCTTGGTCGCCTGGGTGCCCAGGCTGTCCGTTACGGCGATTGTGAAGGTGGACGTACCGGCCGTTGTCGGCGTTCCGGAAATGGTGCCCGTTCCAGCATCAAGGGCGAGCCCAGCAGGCAACGAACCCTGCGCCACCGCCCATGTGTAGGGAGCGCGACCTCCCTGGGCGGAGAGGGTCTGGCTATAGGCGTCACCCGCACGCCCCTGCGGGAGCGAACCGGTAGTTATGGCCAGCGGCTCGATTTGCGGGACCATGATCCTTCCCGGAGCGACAGCTTCTGCGACGTTGCCGGCGGTGTCAACCGCCCTGAACTGGACAGTTGCTCCGTCCACCACGAGACCTGCCGGAACGGTCCAGACCCCGGTGTAAAGACCCGGATCTTCGGGGTCCTCGGTCATCTGAGTGAACCCCCCGACCTGCTGAGCTCCGACCGGAAGCACGATCTGGAACCCCGCGAACGCCAGGCCAGGCCCGCTCCTGAAGCTGACCGCGACCTCGTCACCCGGCAGAACCTCGATGTCCTCAGCGGGCACCATCCCGGTTATCTCCGGCGCAACCGTATCCTTCGTCACGCTCCGCACCACTTCCGTGGAGTTCCCCGCCTTGTCGAGGGCCACCACGGTTATGGTGTACAGCCCGTCTTCCTCACCCAGGAGAACGCGGGTTCGGAACGTTCCGTCGATCACTTCGACAGCTTCGCCGTTTACCGTGAGCGCGGCGAAGTAGCTGTCGGATACCGATCCTTCAACCACGACCGCGTCACGGTTCGTGATGAAGCTGTCTTCCGGCGCGGTGACCGTTAGAACGGGGGCGACCTGGTCGAGGTAGACGGTCACTGGGGCGGAGGGATCGGTCCACCTGTCTTCGACGAAAGCTTTCGCCGTGAAGACGCTCACTTCTTTGGTGAGCGTAACCGGGATCTCGAAGATTCCGCCGGCGTCAGCTGTGGTCCGACCGACTTCTTCTTCACCTTCGTACAGCCGCACCTCGACGTTGGGGGAGGTAAGGCCCTGGACCACGATCTCGGGCTGGTTAGTGACGGTGCCGTCCTCCGGAGAAGTGATGGCGGGTACTGCTACCGCATACATAACCGAAGCCCGGATCATCGTATTCCCTTCGTCCCCGGGTCTCTGCTCCCATGACCCTCCCACGAAGCTCCAGGACCTTGCATACCACGGACCGTTTTCATCCGTGGCCAGGCCGGGGCAGTTGGGATAAGGAGCAGCTTGGATGTACGCCACGTAGAAGTCGCCGGTGACGACTATGCCGAGCTCCCGACAGTCGATGACCGTCCAGGATCCATCCCTCTTGGCCAAGGCGTCAAACGGGCCGGCGATCATATTGCCCGGCGACCCATCAGGTCCCGACGAGTCGAAGACAGCCCATTTGAACGCGGTTCCGCCGGGATTCGGCCAGCTCGCATCCCAGAACCGGAAGGACACGGTTGTAAGCATGGCCGAGCCACCCTCGGGCGTCATCCTGACGGCCCAGCCGTTGCCCGGATCGTAGTAAGCCCAGGCATTCTCAGCTGTGCCGTCGTCGTAGACAAGCTCGCCCGGATAACCCACGAAAGGCCTGAGTTCCACCGTCACGACGGTGGGCTCGTCGGCCACTACCGTGACGGGCACATCCGCCGGGTAGTACGTGGGAGCGGATACGTGGAGCGTGTACTCGCCGATGAAGCACTCCAGGACGAACTCGCCGTTTTCGTCGGTCAGCACCGGTGAGACCATCGGATCTTCGACGAGGCACACTTCCGCGCCGGAAATCGGCTCGCCGGTATTCCTGTCCGCGACGGTACCCACGATGGCGCTCCTGGGTATGGGCTCGAGGACGAAGTTGACCTCGGTAACCTCGTCATCTCTGATGGTGACCGGTTCCGTCACCGGGTAGTAGCCGTAGCTCCATGCGCGGATGGTCCAGTCCCCTGCCACATGCCGCAACGAGTACGTGCCCGTGGCCGGGTCGGTCGTGGTGGACCGGCCGGTCTCTTCGATGCTGACAACCGCCTCAAGCGGGAGGGACTCGCTCTCGACCGGATTATCCCGCTGGACTTTGCGGTAGTCGTCGGGCGTGCCGGTCCTCACGTCGTCCCAGGAGAACAGCGGCCCTTCCTTCTCGGGCTTGAGCTTGTCGGGCGCGGACACACCTTCCTGCACCCAGGACAGTATATCCGCCTGTACGGTCGTCCCGGAAGGCAGCGCCTGGATGGTGAAGTCGTCGATGTACCAGCCCAGCTTCGTTACACTGGAATCGCTCTGCAGTCTGAACCGGACCCGGATGACCTGACCGCCGTAAGCGGAGAGATCGACCGTCACCTGCGTCCAGGCTCTTCCCGCCGTCGAGTGGCTGAACTGGGCAACCGTCGTCCAGCTGCTGCCGTCCCTCGTAACCTCCACAAACCCCTTATCCCAGCTCGTTTCAATCTCGTACCAGTGCCAGAAGCTCAGAACGGGGTTGGCGTAAACCGTGAGGTCGACGGTAGGCGAAGCGAGCCACGCGTTCATGTTGTTATTGTAGTATCCACTGAGGTTCGTGGCCCAGACATTCAAACCGGAATGAGCTGCCCCAGGCCCCGAAGTAGGTACGCCCAGCTGCCAGCAGTCACCCGTCCCACCGTGCGTCCAACCCTGTTCTCCAGACTCGAAATCCGTGGAATAGACGACGATTACCGCCGGAGGAACCACGATCACTTCCTCCGAGGGCTCGCTTTCGTTACCCCAAAGGTCGACGGCGCTTACCCGGTACGCGTTTTCGACGCCCCGCACGGGCGAGGAATCGATGAACGACGCCGTGAGGGTAAACCCGATGGAGCTGAAGTCTGCCTCACCGTAGACCTTGCGGTAGACGGTATAGCCGCCCAGATCCTCCTCGGTCCCCGGCGTCCAGGTCAAACGTACGTCGCCGTTACCGGTTATTTGAGCTTCCAGACCTTCCGGCGTCAGGGGAGGCTCGTCGTCGGATCCGAGTAGCTTTACGTCATCGATGTACCAACCGGCCTTTTGGACACTGCTGTCGGTCCACAGATTGAAGAGGACGTACACCACGTTCCCGGCGTAAGGTGAAAGGTCTATCAGCTCCTTCCTCCACCCGCCGGACACTCCGTTGAACTCGGCCAGGTGGTCCCAGTTCTCGCCATCGGTAGACACGTAAACGTCGCCATAGTCATAACCCGTTTCTAGGTCGTACCAGTGCCAGAACCTGAGGTACGCCTGGATAACCCCAGTTAGATCCAGCGGGGGCATGAGAAGGTAGCAGTTGGCCCTGTTCGGGTAAGGACCGGAAAGGTTCGTGGCGAAGAGCTTCTCTCCCGAGTGCGCGGCATTCGGCCCATAAGTGGGAATCCCCCACTGCCAGCAGTCGTTCACACCGCCATGGGTCCAGCCCACCGGAGCAACGGAGCCTTCGAAGTCCTCTTCGTACCCGGGCTCCTCTCCGATTTTGACCTGGACATGGAAGAGCTCGCCGCCACCTGGCAACTCTACCACGTTCCCGCCGTAGTCCCTCACCCGAACGAAGTACTCGGCATCGACTCCGACAACGAACAGGAACCATGGTATGACCCCTGCGTAAACGCCATTCTTGTGGTCGCCGGACACCCTGTCCAGCGGGATATAGGTGAAGTACTCCTCGCCGCAACGCCTGGCGAACACCTCCACCGACACCACGCTGACGTTGTCGGATGCCTCGACCATCACGGGAACGTCGAACCCTTGGTACGCATAGGGCGGAGGTTCATGGTCCACCGTGGGAGCTTCCAGGTCATCACCGGCGGTGAGAACCCGTCCCCGGACGGTTCCGGCACCCAGTACCTCGCTCACCGCAGCCATAGCGCTGACGAGACCCCAACCGAAGCCGTTGTTGGGCCTGCCGGGGTACTCCGGCGTTTGGATGGGAGTGGCCGTCTGGGTGATGATTTCCTCGAGCTCGTCAACGGTAAGTGACGGGTCCACGTCCAGGAGAAGAGCAGCTACACCAACCGCGTGCGGGCAGGCCATGGAAGTTCCGGACCATCCGCCCTCGTAACCGCCGCCCGGAACGGAAGACCTCACTCCAACGCCCGGCGCCACGACCTCGGGCTTGATTTCACCGTAGGGTGACGGTCCGCGGCTGGAGAACCCCGCTAGATTTCCGTTCCTGTCGACAGCGCCTACTGCAAACGACTCGGGATAGTTGGCTGGACAACCTATGGTTCCGGAGCCCGGACCCCTGTTCCCTGCGGAGAAGCTGGGGAAAATACCCGCGGCCCTCCAGGCCCTCACGATATCTCTGAACCAGTCGTCAGCTACAGGAGGACCGCCCCAGGAGTTGTTCACTGCGTCCGGAGCGTATTCGGGATGTGGAGTTCCCTGGGCATCCGTCGGCGCCACCAGCCACTGCCCGGCAGCGATGATGTCGTCGGCCCAGCCCGAACCACTAGCATCCAGTACCTTCGCAGCTATCCACTTGGCCGCGGGCGCGACACCGATCTGGTTTATCCCTTCCTCGTCCGACCCGCAGATGGTGCCCATGGTATGGGTGCCGTGTCCGTGGTCATCGTAGGGCAGGGCTTGGCCATTGATCGCGTCGAACCAGCTGAAGATGGCCAGCTCACCAGGTGCGCCCATCTCCCGGTCATACCCCCTCCACTTGCGCATCAGAGCGGGATGCTCCCAGTCAACGCCGGTGTCGAGGTTAGCTACCACCACACCCGTGCCGTCGTAACCCAGCCCCCAAACAGCTGGAGCTTCGACCATCTGGACGTTCCATTCGACGGCTTCTGGTCCGGCCCTGGGCGCATCCGCCGCCTCGCCGGTGGGAAGAGCTCCAGACTCCGCGGGTGCTTCAGGTGTGGTTTCGATGAGCTGCACCCTTTCATTCAGGAAGAGCTCCTTTACCTCGGGCAGCCGGGCGATTTCCTCCATAACCTTCTTGGTGCTGGTAACGCGGACCGCGTTAATCACCCAGAAGGGCTTGTACTCCTCCACTTGCCCGTCCTTGCTCCATTTTTCGAGCATCCCGAGGAGGCGGGCCTGCGACCGTGAAGCCGTCTCGCGGAGAGCTCTCACCACAGCTGCCCTTCCCGCGATCTTCAACGGCTTACCCCGTAAGCCGTTGGCCGCAGCTTTTTGAACGGCCGCATCGCACGCCCCATAGAGGTCGGCTTCCTCCCAGAGCCGCACGATGTACGTGGCCTTTTCGCTGGTGGAAAAGGCCTCTAACAGTGATTCGCCGACCGTTGCCGCCTTCGCCACGTGAACTCCCGGGACGGTCCTTGAAACGGCCAGGCCTTTCTGCGGCGAAGACGCGGCCATGACGGGCGAACCGAAAACCCCAAGGAGCAAGGCGAAGGTCAATGCTAGACTGAGGAAACGCTTCATCATCTTTCTCCTTTCCACCAGACTTCGCTTCCGCCTTCGCGACGTGCAAAAGGCGCTAACTGAGACTTGAGGAGTGCTTGCCGAAATATCCCTCCCTTCCCGGCAGCTCCGGCACCAGGGCGTAAGGCCGTAAGATCGCCACCGCCCGCCGGCCCGTCCCGCGCGATGTCCGGGTCATTGACGAGGCTCAGGATCAGACGAACCAGCAGCCCCGTATCTGCCCAGCATTCCCACTATATGCCATGACGGGGGATAATTCCTTGTAGAATCTTGCAAATCGTTCGACAGCGGTTGTGATTTAGTGGGCGAAACGCGACGATTTAGGTCGTGTTTAAAGCATGGATCGCGAGGAAGTAAACGAGTTGGAAGGGGTTGGTACGGACGATTGAGTCACGGCGGATTCCGGCTGTTCGACCCGGTAAGAGATGGAGCCGAATCTCGAATGTCCCGTACGTAATAGGTTCTAGGCCGTCAAGAAGTGTCGAACATGGTCGATCACGAAAACACCCCGTGGGCGGGATTAAAAGACACCCATGTCCTCAAAGAAACAACACCAAGTTCGTAGTGCCAATGTTGCTTGCACGTGGCCAATCTGGCACGGGGGGGCGGTTCTCATTCCTCATCCGAATCACCGAGATTCCCGATGGCAGAAAACAAAAGCTCGACAAACCGTTCGCGGTCGATATCCACCGCTACATCACAGTTGGGTTCGCGACCGGTCGTAACGGACAGGTCCACCACGGTCCTGCCGCGGGTGTGTTCACCCGAAAGCTCCACATCTACGCGAGCTCGCTGCGTCTTGATGATCCCGGGCTCGAAGGCAGCGGCCACCGCCGCAGCATCGTGTATGGGGACTCCCGCAAAACCTCTGCGCTTGTAAGCGGCCGAATACCGGTCGAGGATTTCGGCGGCAAGCTCTCCAGCTTTGCCCAACCCTCTCAGGTCCTCAACCTGCTCAGGGTAAATCAACGCCTTATGAGTGACATCCAGCCCCACCATCGTGACGGGCAACCCTGAATCAAACACCACCCGGGCAGCTTCCGGGTCCACGTAAGCGTTAAACTCCGCGGAAGGAGTTATGTTACCCTTCCCAATAGCTCCACCCATCCAGATGATCCGTTCGATCTTGTCCGCTATTTCGGGCCTGGCTAAAAGCGCCACGGCCACGTTGGTCAGGGGACCGGTCGGCACGAGCAGAACTTTTCGGGGCGAGTCCAGGAGCGTCTTCGTAAGGACATCAAAAGCTGCGGGCGGGACTTCCGGTAACGCCGGATCGGGCAACGCCACTCCGTCCATGGCCGACTTCCCGTGGACCGCACCCGACGTTACGAGGTAACCGAGGAGAGGCTTGGCCCTTCCTTTTCCCAGCGGCACATCCATACCGAGAAATCTCAGTACCCTGGCGGCGTTCCGGTAGGTGCTATCCACCGGTCCGTTTCCCGCCACAGCCGTCACCGCCAATATCTCAAGCTGCCCGCAACCGGCGGCGAGCATAAGAGCTATGGCATCGTCGTAACCCGGGTCGCAGTCTATGACCACCGGAATCCTGCCTGTACCTTGCATGGCTTTCCCGTCCCCCATTTTTTAATCTCCGCCCTGGGCTCCAACTTTGCCCGGGGCCGCTAAACCGCGGCACGGTTCATGTCTTTCATCAGCATCCCGCCCACCGTCTGCGAAAATGGGTCATCCGAGTCGACCATTCAGCAGAACTAGTCACGTTCCAAACGGTTCCATACGGTTCTCAGGTTCGGTCCATCTCAATCCGGGTCGGTTCGGTTCAGGCTCGAGATCCCCCGCTCACTGAGGAACATATCTATCTCTTCCCTGGACGGCATGGACGTTTGGGTGCCCGGTTTGGTGACGGAAAGGGCACCTACGGCGCTGGCAAACCGGATCGCCTTGTCCCAAGCCCTGCCTTCGCACATAGCTACCGCCAGGCCCCCGGAAAACGCATCCCCTGCGGCTGTGGTGTCCACGACATGCACGGAAAACGCGGGGAAGCGATGGAGTACCGGGTCTCCGGACGGATTTCTCGTCGCCGCCACAGCTCCCCGAGCTCCCATCTTGACCACGACCTGCCGGGGACCTCTCACCAATAGTACCCGTGCCGCCTTTTCCGCATCGTCGTAGCCTCGGATCTCGATTCCGGTCAGAAAAGACGCTTCGTGCTCGTTTGGCGTTATCACGTCCACGGACGCCCAAAGGCTTCCGGGGAGATCCCTCGCAGGCGCGGGATCGAGCAGCACTTTTACTCCCATGGCCGAAGCAAGTCCGGCAGCGGCTTCCACAGCCTCTAGGGGGATTTCCAGCTGAAGCATCAACACCTTCGCCTTCTCCAAAACAGGCCGCAAGCACTCGACGTCCGCCACCGAGCACCGGCCGTTCGCGCCCGGGATTATGATAATGGAGTTTTGACCGGCATCGTCCACCGTGATGAAAGCTGAACCGGTCTCGGTCCCGGGAGTGACTTCAACCAGGCGCACGTCGACTCCGGCGTCTTTAAGGCTCCTCAACAGGATGTCTTTAAAGACGTCATCGCCCACCCTGCCGGCCATGGCGACCCGGGCTCCGGCACGGGCTGCGGCGACCGCCTGATTAGCCCCTTTCCCTCCCGGGAACACGTGAAAGCTGAGACCCGTAACGGTTTCTCCCACTTTGGGCCGGCAGGAGGTCCTAACGACGAAGTCTACGTTGAGGCTCCCAAAAACGACGATGTCCGCGCCCCGTGGCGAGCACGCTACACCCGGCGACGCGACACCCGCCGGCACTACGTCTCGCTCGACCACATTCGTCCACGCTCCATCTGACCCGGCCACATCGGGTAGCGCTACTTCCGGTACGATCCGGCGAGTTCCGTCCATAGTTCAGGAAGCCCTCTTCTCAACTTATCGAGCTCGTCCAGCCTGTAAAACTCGTTGGGGCTATGGACGTTCTCATCCGGGCTTGACGTTGCGAAGAACACCAGGTAGGAACCGAGCAGGTCCAGGAAGGTGCGGGCTATGGGAAGCGTCCCACCCAGGCGCACCTCCACCGGCTCCCTGCCGTAGAGTTTCGCAAGCACCCGGGATAGCACGGAAAGCGCGGGATGATCCGGCGGAATCACGTAAGGCCGGGAATTGCCCGGAAACACTGTGACTTCCACCGTCACCCCACGGGGGGCATGTTGCCGAACGTGGCGCTCCAGGGCCTGAGCTATCTCACCGGGCTCCTGGTCCGGCACAAGCCGGCAGGTGATCTTACAGGACGCTTTTGACGGGATGATGGTCTTCACGCCTTCGCCCTGGAAGCCGCCCCAGATGCCGCTGCAATCCAGAGTCGGCCTTGACCAAAGCCTTTCCAGGACCGTATATCCCGGTTCTCCGAAGAGCTCCGCCACCTCGACGGAATCTCTGTACTCTTCCTCGTCGAAGGGCACCTGGGCGAAGGATTTCCGCTCGGACTCGGAAATCTCCCGGACGTTATCGTAAAAGCCGTCCACCGTAATCCGCCCGTCTTCATCTTTCATGCTGGCCACGATCTGGCACAGGGCGTTTACCGGATTGTTTATCGCGCCCCCGTGACCGCCCGAATGGACGTCAGCTCGAGGACCCTTCACGTCGATTTGAATGGCTACAAGCCCCCGCGAACCGGTGGTGAGGGACGGTATCTCCCTCGTGAACATCCCTCCGTCCACAGAAACCACCAGATCGCACGCAAACAGGTCTTTTTCTTTTACCAGAAGATCCTTCAGATTGGGGCTGCCTATTTCCTCTTCGCCTTCGAAGAGGAATTTGAGATTCACGGGAGGTCCGCCAGCTTTGATAACGTCTTCGGTGGCCAGGATCGCTCCGTAGACGCCTCCTTTGTCGTCGGCGGCGCCTCTTGCGTAAATCCGGTCTTCCTTGACCACAGGTTCGAACGGCGGCGACTTCCATTCATCCAGCGGGTCTGGAGGCTGCGTGTCGTAATGACCGTAGATGAGCACGGTTGGAGCGCCCCCCCGTCCCGACAACACTCGCCCGAACACAACAGGGTGGCCCGCAGTCTTCAGGATGCGGACTTCTCCGGCGCCTGCCCGTTCCATCCGGCGGGCAAGCCACGACGCAGCTCTTTCGACGTCGGCTTTGTGCTGGCACAAAGCGCTCACACTGGGAATCGATAAGAACTCGAGGAAATCGGGGATATAATCCAATTCGCTGCACCTGGTTCATAAACCTAACCGCTTTTCGCTCCGGCCAAGCGACCCCCTGAACCAGGCGCACACCTCCCTTCTTCCTTCGTAAGTCAGCTGTCTCGTAGCTAGCTGTTTGACGACTCCCCTTTCGATTCCTCCGTCGTACGCGCCCGCCTCACCCGCAATCTCCTCAGAGCGGTGTCAGTCAGCGTTTTCATCTCCTCTATCTTCAAAACGTACGCCGCGAGAAAATACACAAAAGCTCCACCGCCCACAACGATTGCGGTGTTCCTCAGATCCGTCATGAGGGGCACACCGCCGTCGTAATAACCGGTAATCTTCGCCGTCGCGTAACAATAAACCCCCATCGCCCCGGAAGCTCCGAGGATCTTTGCGATTCCCAGAGCTAAAGGCCTCATCCTGAATCCGCCTATCCGTCGCCACACCATGTAAAGGCCGGCCGTCATAAGAGCCCACTGGGCGACGCTGTTTCCCACACCCAGGCCGATGTAACCGAAGGGCTTGACGAGCAGCGTATCGAGGAGGATGTTCAGAACTGAGCTTCCGATGCCCAGGAGGACGGGCAGCAGAGTTTGCTGCGTCGAATAAAACGCGACGTTGATGACCTGAACCCCCGCCATGCCTACCACGGCGGGGGCAAACGCCATCAGCACCGATGCGGTGATGGCGGTATGAGCCGGAGTAAACTTCCCCCTCTCGTAAATCACCCGGATTATCGGGTTGGCCAGGAGAAGAAAGCCCACCACCGAGGGAACTATGATGAATTGCACGTACCGGAATCCCGATATGAACGTGGACGAGAACTCCGCCTTGTCTTCTTTAGCCCACAGGGACGAGAGGGTGGGGTAGATGACCGCCACAACAGCCGCGGCGAACAGCCCGATCGGCAGCTGCCTCACCGTGTCGGTAAACCGGATGGCCGCCACGACGCCTTCGGGGAGATAAGAAGCAAGACCGCGCTCGACCAGGAGGTACAGCTGAGAGGCCAGCGTAGCAAGGGCCAGCGGCGCGGCCAGCCGGAAAACCTTTCGGGTCCCCTCGTCAAGTTCGAAAGAGATCCTGAATTGCGGCCGTTCCTTCAGGAGGCGAATAAGCTGTATGACGACAACACCCGCGTATCCTCCGACTGTTCCGATAGCCAGAGACCACAATCCGAACGCCGGCGCAAGCAGCGCAACGGCGGCTGCGATGGCAAGGTTCTGAACGAGAAGGGAGGCAGCAGGTACCGCGAACTCCTGATAGGAATTGAGAACCGCTTTCAACAAAGCTCCTAGATAAACGAGGGAAGCGGCGGGCAAAAAGATCCTCGTGAGGAACACCGTGGCCTCGAGCCGTTCTCCGGCATACCCGGGAGCTACCAAGCGCACAATGGCCGGCGCAGGACCGACGGACAACATCCCTATTGCCAGCACCGCCAGGACCGATATGGTGAACACCGAAGACGCCATGCGCCAAGCTTTTTCCCTGTCTTCCGAAGCTAGATAACCTGCGAACACCGGAAGGAAAGCTACCTGCACGGTCTGGACGATCCCCGTAAGGTAGTTCGGGATAAGCAGGGCCATTGCGTAGGCGTCGGTTGTCCCCGTCGCCCCGAAAAACATCGCCACCAATTGTTCGCGGAAGAAACCGACCACCTTCGCCACGACCGTAATGACCATGACGACGAAGGCCGCTTCCGCCATCCCCTTCCTGGACATCCGTTCGACCTGGTTGGAAAGCTCAACTGTTTCTACATCCGGTCGAGATGGCCCCGGACCAGGTCTTCGCCTCCTTTCACACATCTGACTTGTCCGAGGGGCAGCGCCCCCGGGACCTCTGTTCAATTCCGGTTTCCGGTCATAACTAATTCCGCTCTTCCTCCATGCCGCGCCAGCACTTGTATTCACTCATCTAAAACTGGAAGTAAATGAAAGCGTTCTCCTTCGGTCTCGTAAACACGAGGATTCCGAGGATAACTGCCGCGTAGACCAGCCCTTTCACCGGAGAAGGGATCCTTTCCCGCCACCACCGGAGAAGCTTGGCGCGATTCTCTAAAGCCACGTGCTCGACCCAGTGTAAAGCGTAAAGCGCCACTACGACCGCAACATATTCGCGAAAGTGCGGCCCGACCGAGAGGTCGCTGAAGCTCAGCATCTTTCTAAGTACCGGTCCAAGGGCTTTCGCATCGGTCACTCTGAAAAACACCCAGCCGATCATGGTCAATTGAAGGTAGCTAAACACATTAAGGGCGCGGACGAGCCAGCTGGACCGGATCTTGCCCGCGGTCAGCGTCTTCCATACCCTGTGTACGGCACTTAAAATACCGTGGTATAGCCCCCAGAGGAGAAACGTCCAGGAAGCTCCATGCCAGAGGCCGGAGATGCACATCGCGGCGATGACCGCCAAAAGACCCCTAACGTAACCCTTCCTCGAACCTCCCATGGGGATGTAGAGATAGTCTCTCACCCATGCGGAGAGCGTGATGTGCCACCTCCGCCAAAACTCCTGAGGATTTTGACTTACGTAAGGGGTGTTGAAGTTCCTGGTGAGCTGGAAGCCGAAGAGTTTTCCCACCCCCAGGGCCATATCGCAGTAGGCGGAAAAGTCGTAGTAAATCTGAAATCCAAAAAGATACGCGGCTATCCATACGTCTACCGAGCTCATCCCGGCTCCCCGGGAAAAGAAAGTATCCACGAAAGGCGCCAGCGTATCCGCAATGACCACCTTCTTGGCCAGACCCACAAGGAGCAGGAGGAGACCTGTTTTCGTCGTATCCAGGTTAAACTGGTAGCTCTCCGTACGCCTAACCTGGGGCAGGAACACATCCGCCCGCATGATGGGCCCGGCGATAACCTGGGCGAAGAAGGAGATGTACACCCAGAACTCGAGGAAAGATCGAGCGGGCTCGATTCGATCCTTGTAGACGTCGATGATGTACGAAACCAGCTGGAACGTATAGAAGGATATCCCTATAGGCAGCACCACTCGAAGTGCCCAAAATCCCTCGGGAATTACCATTACCTTCGATATGTTTCCGAGGACGAAGTAGTAGTACTTGAAAAAGGCGAGGTTGAGGAGATTTAAGCCTACTCCCAGAACGCAGGAGACCTTTCGCCACCGGGTAGCCATACCCAGCCCGGCAAGGTAGCTCACGATGGCGGCCGCGGCGAGCAACGAGAAATCCAGTACTCCGGCATACAGGTAGAAAAGGGCGTCGAATACGGCAAGCACCCACAGGCGCTTGCCCCTGGCCAGGGAAAACGCGACGAAACTCAATACGAGGAGGATGAAGAACTCGGGCGTATGAAAGCCCACGTCATTCCCGCCTTTCCTATTTCCCTTCGCACCCCTGGCTTACCGTTTCCACCCAATCCCACAGGATTTCCGCCAACCTTTGATATCCCCGGCTGACGAGATGCAAATGGTCCGAGAAAAGTTCCTGGGGAATGGCGTCGCTCAGGTCCCTGTAATGAAACGAATAATCCCGGGCCAGTTGGTCCATGAACGCGTTAATCTCTTTCAGGTTTTGCTTATACCCCGGGCGGGAAACCTCCTCCTTCATCAGTTCCGAGTTAACCGGGCTCATGAAGACGAACAGGTTCTTCCCCCGCTGCCGCTCAGCTATCTTCTCGAGAAAAAGCACGTTCGGATTGGTGTCGTCGAGGACCACCGGTTCGGGGCTGAACAGGCGCTGGTATTCGGCCTGCTTAAGAAGGCCGGGCAGGTAGGGTTTTTCGTACCAGGGTCGCGCATCTCCGGTGCTCCGGGGAACCCCGATCTTCCGGAAGATCGCATCCCTGATGAAGTCGCGGTATTTCAGCACCGGGAGAGCCGGAAAGACCTGATACTGAAGAAATTCCTGGATTTTCTCGTTTATTTTGCGCGGGTTCGCCCCTGTCCTGGCGGATCTCGCTTGTTCCAGGTGAACCCGCACGGCCTCGTAACTCTTGGGATCAAGCCTCGCAAGATCTCGTTCAAACCAGTAAACCACAGGAGGTCTCGGGTCCCGTTTAACGAAGCCCCCGTAAATCAGGTTTATGATGACGTTATCCGTGGAAATCCCCTTTTCCTCGAGCTTCAGGAGAAGGGTGTAGAAATCCCCGGCTTGAGCCGCGGGAACAGCAAGGTTGAATACGGGGGGAAGCCCCCTTTCCCCCGCTGTGTCGTTCATGTACCGGGACACGGACTGCTCGGGACCACCCGGACCGGAATAAGCAACCGAGTCTCCTAATACGATGAAATACTCAGACAGGCCCTCGCGCTCAACGGATCTTTTGATGAGGTCGAGTACGCAATCGATGTCTGCCGGATTGTCCTTTAGGATCTCGAATTCTACGCGGTTCTGATAGACGAGACCGAGGGGTATCAGGTATTCCATGAGGACCTGTGTAAGGAAAAAGAAAGCTGCGCAGTAACACAGTGACATAATTCGACCTCGGCGCCCCGGCCCCGAAAGAGCCGGAACGGCACACCGCCCGGCGCTGATGAGGAGCTTCTCCTTCAACATGACTTAATTCTAGCATTTCGTCGCCTCAAACGGCCATATCGCACGATCCAGCCTCTCGACGAGGCGGGAACCGAGGTTCTTACCCCCGACAGAAAGTCACCTGCTGAGACTTGCCACGGCATTCACCTAGAAAAAACTTGCGCGAAGCGAGCGGTTGTGATAAGGTACCTGTGGTCTCGCATCGCTCGAACCTAAAGGCGAACCTAAAGGTCGAGCTGATGGCGAGGAGAATCCTCTCATGAAAGGAGACTCCCTTGGGATGGTCCGTTCCAGAGACGTCCTTCAACTGGGCCTGTAAGAACCCGGTGCGGAACTTTTCGTCTCTAGGTCGAACGGATGTTTTCTATTTCCAAGGAGGTCTCATGTTGTGTCCCTGCTTACCGTCTCTAACCTCACCAAGTATTTCGGCAGCCGTTGCCTCTTTTCGGGACTCGATTTCGACCTGGCAAAAGGTCAGCGCCTGGCGGTTGTAGGCCGAAACGGAGAGGGCAAGACCACGCTTCTGAGAATCCTCGCCGGAGAGATCGAGCCCGACGAGGGATCCATCCAGCTAGCCCGGGGCATATCTCTGGGTTACCTGTCGCAGGATCTGGTGGAATCCCAAAACCCGGTTCTCGACGAACTCATCCATTCCAGGAAGGACGTGTGGGATCTCAGGGATAAGCTCCGAGCACTGGAAAGACGGATGTCTTCTCCCGGGGTGCCGGACGACGTCCTCGAGCAATACGCCCGCACAATGGCGCGGTTTGAGAGTCTCGGCGGCTACGACGTCGAGTACAAAGCTGCAGCGATGCTCACCGGCCTAGGCCTTCCGAGGCAAACGTGGGACATACCCGTGTCGGACCTGAGCGGCGGACAAAAGGTCCGGGTGAGCCTCGCCAAGCTTCTCTTGCGGGAACCGGACCTGCTGATCCTGGACGAGCCCACCAACCACCTGGATGTCGCCGGGGTCGAGTGGCTTGAGGCATATCTCCAGAAATACCCCGGGGGCGTGATCCTCGTGTCCCACGACCGGTATTTCATGGACCAGCTGGCTCACAAGGTCATCGAGATCGGCGACGGAAAAGCATCTGTTTACCGTGGCAACTACAGCTCGTACCTGGAGCAAAAACAGGCCGCCCTTCGCAAGCAAGAACAAGATTACGAAAAGCAGCAGGAGTCCGTGGAAAAGACCAGGGCCTTCATACAGAAGTGGAAGGCGAACGCCAGAAGGACCGGCCAGGCCAAGAGTAGGGAGAAGATGCTCGAGCGCCTGGAAATGATCGAGAAGCCGCGCAAGGAGAAGCGTACTTTTAAGGCCGGATTCGACGACGTATCCCGCTCGGGCAAGGAGGTTCTCGTTCTGCGCGGTTTGTCAAAGATTTTTCCCCAAAAGGACCTCTTCCGCGACTTCTCATGCTTGATATCACGGGGGGAGAGAGTAGCTCTGGTCGGGAAGAACGGATGCGGCAAGACGACCTTCCTCGAATGCATCCAGGGGCTCCGGGACCATGACGGAGAGGTTCGATGGGGACCCAACGTGAAGGTGGCCTACTTTTCGCAGGACCTGGATTCCCTGTCCGACGAGAACACCGTTCTGGAGGAGGTAAGAGGGCTCGTAGATACGCCCAAGGAGGCCAGGGACGCCCTGGGCCGGTTCCTGTTTTTCGGAGACGACGTGGAAAAGAAGGTCGCGAGTCTGTCGGGTGGCGAGAGGAACCGTCTCTCCCTTCTGAAACTCGTCCTGTCCAAACCCAATGTGCTGCTCCTGGACGAGCCCACCAACCACCTGGACCTTCCATCCAAAGAGGCGCTGGAGCAAGCTTTGCTGCATTTCCCCGGCACCGTGATCTTAGCCTCCCACGATAGGTACTTCATCGACCGGGTTGCTACCAGGCTCTTCGTGTTTCAAAATGGCGAAATCCGCGACTTCGAAGGAAATTACTCGGCCTGGAGACAAGCGAACGCTGGCACGGGCGCCGGAGCGGGGACTGGGGTGGATACCGGAGAAACGCTGGCGACACGGATGGGCCGTGGTGTCGCGGAAACACCGGCCGCACGGACGGGCCCGCGTCGCGGAGAACGCGCCCGGGCAGGAACTGCCGGCGAGAAAAAGCGGGGGGAACAGTACGGAGTGGGTGCGGAACTTGAAAGAAACCTCGCCGGTCTCGCCGAACTCGAAGATGAGATTAAGATGCTGGAGGAAAGGGAAAAGCAACTGGCCGGTGTACTCTCGAATCCGGACAATTACCGTGAGGCCCGGGCTCTCCCCTGGAAGGAGTGGGGAGAAACCCGCGCGAGATTGAAGGAGCTATACGGTTACTGGGAAGAGCTGGCATCGAAAGTTGAGAGAGCGAGGTCTCGGACATGAAACAGCTGGCGCGAATGATGTCATACCTGAAACCGCACTGGACCATAGTCCTGGCAACCTTCCTGGCGATGGTCATCCAGACCGTATTGGAGCCGCTTTCCACCATGATGCTGAAGGCTATCGTTGACGAGGGCCTGCCCTCGAAGGACATGTCGCTTATTATCAGTCTCTGCCTTTGGTACATCGGGATTTACGCCGTCAAGGGGCTTGTCAACTGGGTTCAGTGGTACGGGTCGGAACTCACGGGTCAGAAGGTCATATACGACCTCAGGCAGTCCGTCCACGACCACCTCCAGAAGCTTCCGCCGTCGTATTTCAACACCATGGGTTCGGGCCAGGTGATGTCCCGGCTCACCAGCGACATCGAGTCGATGCAAAACTTCGTGGGGTGGGGTGCTCTCCTCCTCACCAACATGGTAATGCTGTTCATCGTATCGTCGGCGTTCCTGGCGTATCTCAACTGGAAACTGACCCTGGCGATGGCGGCGACCTTCCCGTTCCTCGCCAGAACCGTCTTCTGGTTCGACAAGCACGTGAGGAAAGCTTGGAAAAACGTGCGGGAGAAGATGGGTCATCTGACTACGGCACTTCAGGAGAACATAAGCGGCATCAACGTGGTCAAGGCCTTCGCCCGGGAAGAACTCGAGATGGAAAAGTTCCGGGCAAAGAACCGGGCCCACTACGAAGCCAACATGGAAAGGGCGTCCATCGAGGCCAGGGGTCAGCCGCTCCTGGATTTGATTTCGGGATTCGTAACGGTGATAGTCATCGGGTACGGAGGATACTTGGTAGCGACCGGCCAGATGACCGTGGGCACCATCTTCGCCTTTTACGCCATGAGCTGGGCGCTCATCTGGCCGGTGAGGATGATGGGATGGCTCGTGAACATGGCCGAGCAAGCTATCGCCGCTGCGCCGCGGGTTTTTGAACTCCTGGATCACGAACCGGAGATCAAGGATGAACCGGGTGCCGTAGACTTAGAGGAAGTCAAAGGCCATATCGTTTTCGAGGACGTATCGTTCTCCTTCGCCGACGACTCCAGGGAGACGTTGAAAGACATCAACCTGGAGATCGTGCCGGGCGAAACCGTGGCCATCGTAGGAGGAACGGGTTCCGGCAAGTCCACGCTGGTCAACATCATCCCCCGGTTCGTCCAGCCCACGAAGGGCCGCGTCCTTCTGGACGGGCGGGACATCAGGAAGATAACCTTGAAATCGCTAAGAAGACACATAGGCCTGGTTCTCCAGGATAACTTCCTGTTTTCGGCCACGGTGAAAGAAAACGTCGCGCTGGGGAAAAGATCTGCCACCGACGAAGAGATAGAGAGGGCGGCAAGACTCGCGCAAGCGGAGGAGTTTATCGAGGAACTCCCCAGAAAGTACGACACTCCCGTGGGCGAACGCGGAATCGGTCTCTCAGGCGGCCAGAAGCAGAGAATCGCACTGGCCAGAGCGCTCCTGGTGAACCCGGAAATCCTCATCCTGGACGAAGCTACTTCGAGCGTGGACACGGAAACCGAATACCTCATACAGGAAGGACTTCAGGAAGTCATGAAAGGACGGACTTCCATAGTGATAGCTAAGCGTCTGTCGACCATAAGGGGCGCCGACAAGATAGTCATCCTGGACAAAGGCAGGATTCTGCAGGTCGGGACGCACGAGGAGCTGTTGAAGCAGGGCGGGTTCTACCGGAAGCTCTTCGAAAGCCAGTTCGCGGAAGAAGACGTGGAAAAGGCGATCAGGCTCGAGCTGGCGGGACCCGCAAACGGGGAGACGAACTGTGATAACCCGAAACAGTAAAGTGGCGATCTCGGAAGACGGCAATCCAGGAAGACGGCAAGCGTGCGCAGCGCCTGTGTACCGGCATCGCGGGACCAGCCGAGAACGTTGGGACCAACGAGGCCACCGGACCCAGGCGACGAAAAGAGGTGAGGACTGGTGTCGTTGTACGACTTAGACCTGCAAGAAGACGCAGAAGAACGCCCGTTTAACGTGCGCTACTTCCTGAGGATGCTCGGTTATACCCGCCGGTACTCCAGGACCGCTGCGGCGGGAGTCGCTTTGACCCTGGTCGGCATCGTAATCGGGCTCGCCGAGCCAATGCTGCTGAAAACCGCCATAGACCGGGGGATAGTCGCGAAGAATATGAAGGTCGTCGGATGGGTGCTAGGCGTCCTGATCGCATTTCGCCTCATCCAGTGGATCTCTTCGGCAAAGCAAATCCGAATCATGAATTTCCTTGGCCAGAAGATCCTGTATGACCTACGGGAGGAGCTTTTCGAGCATATACAAAAGCTTCCGGTGAGCTTCTTCCACCGGTATCCGGTGGGAAAGATCGTGTCGAGGCTGACCAACGATGTAAACCACATGAGCCAGCTGGCGTCCTCGAACACGGTGAATCTTCTGAGCCAGCTCGTGTCGCTGGTGGGAATAGTTGCCATAATGGTGTGGGCCCACTGGAAGATGGCGCTTCTGTCTTTCACCACCTTGCCCCTGCTCGTCCTCGTCATGACCAAGGTGCGGTGGTCGATGGAGCACGCATGGGGTGAGACCAGGAAGGCCATCGGCGAGATCAACGCCCACCTGAACGAAACCGTTCAGGGGCTCCAGGTTATCCAGGCTTTCGGGCAGGAGGAAGAGAACAGCCGGAAGTTCTCGAAGGCCGGCAGGAAGTTCTTCAGTTCATACATGAAGGCCATCAAGATAGAAGTGGCTTTTTGGCCTCTCACCGACCTCGTCGGGGCGCTGGGCACCGTCATAGTAATCATGTACGGATCAATGGAGCTTTTCCGCGGAACCGTGAGCCTGGGTCTTATGCTCGCCTTCGTCAACTACCTGAACAAGTTCTGGGCGCCGATAAGCACGTTTTCCCGGGCGTGGAGCCAAATTCTCTCAGCTATGGCATCGGCGGAGAGGGTGTTCGGCATACTCGACGTCCCCCTCGAGACCCAGGGTGAGGAATCAAAGATCGAGATGCCCCAGATCGAGGGCGAGGTTGTGTTCGAGAACGTCTCGTTCCACTACCGGGAAGGCGAGCCGGTGCTTCGGGACGTGAGTTTTCGGGTAAAACCCGGAGAGACCGTAGCTCTCGTCGGGCCGACGGGCGCCGGAAAGACCACGATAATCAACCTGGTGGCAGCTTTCCACCGGCCGAAATCCGGACGGGTCCTTGTGGACGGGCACGACCTCGCCGGAGTGAAGCTCAGCTCTTACCGCAAACAGCTGGGAATCGTCCTCCAGGATACCTTCATATTTTCCGGGACCATTCTCGACAACATCAAATTCGGCAAGCCCGGCGCCTCCATGGATGAAGTGGAAAAGGCGGCGAAAGCTTCCCGAGCTATCGACTTCATCTCGAGGATGCCCAAGGGGTTCGAATCCGAGGTCCACGAGCGCGGGCAGAACCTTTCCACGGGAGAGAGACAGCTCCTGGCCTTCACCAGAGCGCTCCTGGCTGACCCGAGGATTCTCATCCTGGACGAGGCGACTTCCAGCATCGATCCGGAGACGGAAAGGCTAATTCAAGAGGCGATGAAGACGTTGCTCCAGGGGCGCACGGCGTTCATCATCGCACACAGACTGTCCACCGTTCGGGCTGCGGACAGGATCTTGGTCATACAAGACGGGAGGATCGTCGAAGAGGGGTCCCACCAGGAGCTCGTAGACAAAGGAGGGCTTTACGCTCAGCTATACGAGGCACAATTCAAAATGAACCACAACAAAGCTCAAGCTGAGCAGCGATGACGCCGGTAGACGAGAACCAAGCTGTGCCGGCGGTACGAACCCCCGGCGGAGCGGCCTCCTCAGATAGAACGGGCCCCGAAGGTGACGCGGGCTCTACAGGCGAAGCGCGCGGCGGACGGACCGCGCCATCATAGCAGTTGAAGGTACTCTTCGTATAGCGGGTTTATCACGAAACGGCCGGCTGAGAGGATCTCATAATCCCACGGGAACATGATCCAGCCGGCCGTTTCCATTCCCCACCAGTCCGGCTTCCACCCGTCGAGGGTGGCCCAGAGCGAAGCGGTCCTTACCTTGCGCGCGCCCCTCTTCTTCGTTTCCTGGGATGCCATGAGAAGGGTCTCCCCGGACACGACCATTTCGTCGACGATGAGCACCCGCCGTCCCTCTACGGTTTCCGGCACCGGTATCAAGAAGACGGGTCTATCTCTGACGACGTGCCCGCGGAATTTCCTCGTGAGCGCCACCGGATAAAGCTCAACCTGCAGGAGGGACGCGAGAATCGTGGCGGGGATGAGGCCTCCCCTGGCCACTCCGAGAATCATGTCGGGATCGAAGTCCGCCTTTGCTTCAAGAGCTATCGCTTTGCAAATATCCATTACTTCGTCCCAGGTTAACCTGTAAGCGGGAGTTTCCACGTACTTCGGCTCCATAATCTTCGCCCTCTTCTTCGTTCAGTCTTTTTCAGCCCAGGTCGGTCCGGACATCTCTTTTTCGTTCCATCTCACCTTCACCTTGACATCGAGTTCGTGTGTATACTTCCCTGGTAACCCTGGGACTCCTTCTTCTATGGCCAAAGCTGAAACCACTGCAGCCGCAAGTTCCGCGCGAAAAGTTCCACCCCAATCGGACGCCTGGAGTTTTCCGCCTGTGTCCCAGCACGTTCCCGGCGCGCGTTCATCATCCCCGTGCTGACCGGCAGGAAAAAGGGGGGCTTTGTCGAAGGACTTCGTTATCGGAAATCCCCTGCGTTAAGGATTCTTTTATTAAACGGAGGGCGCCATGAAATACGACATCTTAATCAAGAACGGAAAAGTCATCGATGGTACCGGAAGACCGGGTTTTTTCGCCGACGTGGCGATTAAGGGAAAAACCGTCGCCAGTGTAAAGCAAAACATCCCCAGTTCCGACGCCTCCCTGATAATCGACGGAACCGGTCTGGTCGTGTCCCCCGGTTTTATAGACGTTCACTGCCACACGGACTGGAGCATCCTGGACGGACCTTGGGACGACCACCAGGAGAGGCAGGGCATCACGACTCAGGTGGCGGGCCTGTGCGGTACCTCTCCCCTTTCTCCCGAGGAGCACTTCCGCGATGTCCTACAGGGAACAGGCCTCAGGACGAACTACGCCCTCATGGTGGGGCACGGGACGATCCGGAAATCCATGATGGGTGATGCGGAGCGAGCTCCTCTCCCCGATGAACTCCGAAAAATGAAGTACCTCGCAGAAAAGGCCCTCGACGAAGGCGCCCTGGGACTTTCCACGGGTCTCATATATGCACCCGGAACGTACTCTGCCACCGAGGAGCTTAAGGAACTCGCCGCTGTGCTCCGGCGCTACGATGCCATCTACGCGACGCACATGAGGTCCGAAAGCGATGCCATCCTCAAGGCCGTCGACGAAGCCATCGAAGTAGCGCGTCACGCTGACGTCCGCCTTCAGATATCCCACATTAAAGTGATTCTGCCCCGTAACTGGGGACTCGGGCCGGAAGTTATTAGAAAACTGGAAGCAGCCATGAAGGACATACCCGTGGCCGCCGACCAGTATCCCTACACCGTGACGGGCGGAGGGTTTTACGGTCCTTCGCGGCTCGTCAAAGGATGGCCTGTCGAGAACCGGGAAAGCGACCCGGACAAAGAATCCGAATCTTTTGCCCGGTTCGAGAGGGATTTCCGTGCCCCCAAAAACCGGGAGGAACTCACCTCCCACGTCCGCTCCCTTCTGGATGAGCGGGGCGGCCCCAGGCAATTCATAATCGTGAGGGCGAAAACCCAGCGCATTGTGGGAATGACCCTCGATGAAGCAAGCGATGCCTTGGATGCGCCGGCGGAGATCCTTTGCCTCGAGGAAATCTTAGCATCGGGCGGGCAGTTCGCCATGGTCTACGAAGGCGTTTACGAACCGGAGATGATCGAATTCATGAAGAGGCCCTGGGTGATGGTGGGAACGGACGGCGTGCCCGGCGCATTTCACCCGCGGACCCACGGGACATTTCCGCGAATCCTCGGCCGGTATGTAAGGGAGAAAAACGTCCTCTCTTTGGAGGAAGCCATCCGGAAAATGACGAGTTTGCCTGCGGAAACCTTCGGATTCTCGGGGAGAGGGCGGATCGCCAAAGGATTCCACGCCGACCTGGTCATCTTCGACCCGGAGACTGTCACAGACAAATCTGACTTCGTCCGGCCCCATGCCTATCCCGAGGGCATAAAGTGGGTTTTCGTCAACGGAACGGCGGTTGTAAAGGAAGGCCAGCCGGTCGACGCTTATCCGGGAGTACCGCTTCGTCGCGAGAACTAGGCGCCAGAAGTGCGCCCCTGTCCCGGTACCGTGCCCGGTGCGTTGTGAGCAGGGAGCCTCCCGCCGCAACCGCCGCCGTGGTGCGACACCGGTCTGTCGCCGTGCCCGGTGGGCCTTGGGCAGGGGGCCTCCCCGCTGCGAACGCCACCGTGGCAGGGCACTGGTCTGGCGCCGTGCTGGTCCAACGCAGGCGGGTGGCCTCACCCACCGGCCAAGGTACGTCCCGCCAAGGCTCAGCTCGACACCCGCTCGAACTTGGCGGTGAAGTGCCTGAGCACTGGCGCTTCCTCCACCAGCCGGAGGCCCTTTATATTCTTGGCTCTGTCTCTCACTCTGGCCACCGCTTGGGCGACGAGCTTCATGTGCCTGTCGGTGTAAACCCTGCGGGGAATCGCGAGCCTCACGAGTTCGAGTTCGGGCCACACGTCCTTGCCGGTTTTCGGATCTTTGTGTCCGAATGCGCATCCTCCAAGTTCCACTCCGCGAATCCCACCCTCGATGTAAAGCTCGACGACCAGGGATTGAGCTGGGAAGTGCTCCCTGGGGATGTGGGGCAATAGCGGGAGGGCGTTGATGTAGATTCCGTGACCCCCCGGCGGTTTCACCATCGGAATTCCTTCCTTTTGCATGAGCTCTCCGAGGTACGCGACCTGGCCGATGCGGTCTTCGAGGTAGTTTTCGTCCAGCACCTCGCGGAGTCCGCGGGCCATAGCTTCCATATCCCTGCCGGCGAGACCGCCGTAAGTAATGAATCCCTCAAACGGGATCTGCCACTGAACCGCCTGTTTATAGTGCTTCTCATGCCTGAAGCCGAGAAGACCGCCTATGTTGACCAGGGCATCTTTCTTGGCGCTCATCGTGAACCCGTCGCCGTAGGAAAACATCTCCTTGGCGATCTCTCCGACAGACTTGTGAGCATAGCCGGGCTCGCGGTCCTTTATGAAATAGCAGTTCTCGGCAAACCTGGCTGCGTCGAAAAACACAGGTATCCCGTACTTGTCCGCGATCTCCCTGGTCTTTCCGATATTCCCCATCGATACGGGCTGCCCGCCGTTGTTATTGCAAGTCACAGTGACGAGGATGAACGGCACTTTCGAAGGGTCTTTCCGAATTTCGTCTTCCAGCTTGTCCAGGTCGATATCTCCTTTAAACGGCGCCTCTTTTTCCGGTACCAACCCTTCAGCTTGAAGACAGTTTACGGGTTCGGCTCCCCTGAGCAGGATGTGCCCCTCCGTGGTATCGAAGTGCATGTTTCCGAGCACCCTGTCGCCGGGCTTCACCATAGCGGCCATGAGGACGTGCTCGGCGCCCCGCCCCTGGTGGACAGGAAGGACATACTCGTATCCGGTGATTTCCCTCACTGTGTCCCTTAAATTGTAGTAGTTCCGGCTCCCGGCGTAAGCTTCGTCTCCCAACATCATTCCGGCCCATTGATTGTCCGACATTGCTGAGGTACCGCTATCGGTGAGGAGATCTATGTACACCGACCAGGACGGAAGGGAAAAGACGTTGTAGTGCGCCCCGGCGACGAGCTTCTCCCGTTCTTCCCGCGTGGTTTGTTTAACCCGCTCTACTACTTTGATCCTGTAAGGTTCGGCGTACTCGTCTCTTCTCCGCATGAAATCACCAACCCCCTTAGATCCTCAGGGGGTGGTCCCCCACCCCCTGTCCGAAGCTCACCCAGTCCGAATTCCCCGCCTTCACCTACCAGGCATAAGAGCTCTCAGCTGACTACGCCAAGCTTCCGGCCCACCTCGACGAACCTTTCCAGCGCGAAATCCAGGTCCTGCCTGGAATGGGCCGCCGAGAGCATGCACCTGATCCGCGCCTTGCCCCTGGGAACCGTGGGATAAGCTATGGCCTGGGCGAAGATGTCCCTCTCGAAGAGCATCCTAGAGAAGTCCTGCGCCACTTTAGCTTCTCCCAGCATCACCGGGGTGATCGGCGTCTCGCTCTTGCCTATATCAAAACCTGCATCCTTGAGCCCCTTCTTGAAGTAAGCGGCGTTGTCCCACAGCTTCTTTACAAGTTCGTCGCTCTTCATGAGGACCTCCACCGCGGCGAGGGCGGCTCCGACATCGGCGGGGGTGAGCCCGGTGGAGAACAGGAAAGGTCTGGCCCGCTGCTTAAGGTAATCGATGAGCAGGGTGGGTCCGGTGACGTACCCGCCCATCACGCCGAAAGCCTTCGAAAGAGTGCCGACTTCTATATCCACCTGTCCTTCGAGACCGAAGTGGTTTACTATCCCCCGCCCGCTCTTTCCGAGCACCCCTTCACCGTGGGCGTCATCCACCATGACGATAGCGTCAAACTCCCGGGCGACTTTGACGATCTCGGGCAGTGGCGCGATATCCCCGTCCATGCTGAACACGCCGTCGGTGACAATCAGTTTCCGGCGGGCATCTTTGGACTCATCTTGGAGCTTGGCGCGGAGGTCGTTCACGTCGTTGTGGGCATACCGCATCACTCTAGCTTTGGAAAGTTTGCACGCATCGATGATGCTGGCGTGGTTGAGCTCGTCGGAAAAGATCACGTCGCCCTCCCCGGTTATGGTGGGGATGACTGCGACGTTGGCGGTGAAACCGGCCTGGAGCAATATGCACGCCGGCGCCTCTTTGAACTCGGCGAGCTTTTTCTCAAGCTCCAGGTGGATGCTCTGGGTCCCCGCGATCGTCCGGACGGCGCCCGGACCCACACCGTACCTGTCTATCGCTTCCTTGGCGCGCTCCTTGAGCTCAGCCATGTTGGCAAAACCCAGGTAGTTATTGGAGCACAAGTTCAGAACCTTCTTGCCGTCCACGGTTACCCAGGCACCCTGGGACCCCTCAATCGTGCGGATAGTAGCAAAAAGACCCTGCTCCTTTAAGGATTGCATTTCCTCTGCGAGGAAATCGAGTTTAGCCATAAGACTCAACCCCCTAAACCTCGTTTTGAAACTTAGGTCCCAGGCCCGGCTGAGGGAAAACCTGCGGAATTGGGGCCTCTTTACCTACCGACTCGCCGTTGCTCGCCTCCATTCACCTCTATTTACCAGACCATTCAATCTCCTTCGGGTAAAGGATCACCTTTCCGCAGTTCCCCGAGGTCATGAGATCCATCCCCTTCGCGTAATCGGCGAGGTCAAGGTGGTGGGTGACGACCGGGCTCAAATCGAGCTTCCCTGACTGGAGAAGCTCTCTGGTCATGACCCACGTGTCCCACATCCGCCTGCCGGTGATACCCTGGATTTGAATACCTCTCATGACGATCTCATTGGAAACGTCAAGCTCGACCGCCCTGTCCGGAAGTCCGAGCAGGGATACCCTCCCGCCGGGACGCACCGCCTTAAATATCTGCGAGAAAACCGGACGCGCTCCGGACATCTCCAGCACCACGTCCACGCCTTCGCCGCGGGTCCTGTCCATTATGGCCTCGACCGGGTCGGTCTGTTTCGCGTTTATGGCCAGGTCAGCTTTCATTTTTCTCGCAATATCGAGGCGGTAGTCGTTGATATCTACGGCTGCGACGAACGTGGCACCCACCGCCCTAGCTACTCCGATGGCCATAAGTCCTATCGGACCGCAACCGAATATAGCGATGCTCCGCCCCCTGGTTTCCCCCGCCATAACCGTATGAACGGCGTTACCCAGCGGCTCCTGTATGGACAGAAACGCCGGGGGGACCGACGGATCGTTTCGCCACAGGTTTTCCTCGGGCACCGTCACGTACTCGGCAAAGCAGCCGTCCCTGTCAACCCCGAGGATTTTCGTGTTTTGACAGACGTACTTTTCCCCCAAAAGACACTGCTTGCATTGACCGCACACGATATGGGTCTCGGCGGAGACGAGATCGCCCACCTTCGCCGACTTTACCCCGGGACCGAGTTCCACGATTTCACCGGCGAGCTCGTGTCCCATGATTTGCGGCGGTTTGATCCTGTTCTGGGCCCATTCGTTCCAAATGTAGATATGGTGGTCCGTCCCGCAAATGGACGTGGCCTTGACCTCGATCAGCACCTCGCCCGGACCGGGACGGGGATGAGGAACATCCGCGAGAATAGCTCCGTACCCCGGCTTGTCTTTGAGCACCGCTCTCACAGCTTGATACCTCCTGCCCAAGCCAAAATAAAGAGCGCTTAGCGCGCCGTCTAAAAACCCGGTTCCTCCCTTTATGGAATAGCATGTAAACCCAAAACCCCTACTTCGCGACCGCATCTCATCGACCGGCCGCGGGTCCTCCTTCCGCCGCCGGTCCGACCTCCCCAAAGCCCCGGTGCAGTTCCGCGCTTTCGACTGATTCTTACGCTCCCGGACCTGCCTTTCAGCTTCGCTTCGACAAAGTCCGCCGCGGTTTCAGGCTTCCGACCGGCCCCATCCCATCCACCATGGAGCCGCCGCCCTATGCCGCAGCTATGGAGCCCCCGCCCCGGCCCTACGCGGTCGTTGGAGAATCCTCGATTTTCTTCTTCACCGGGCGTCCGTTTACCTGCCCGCTACCGGCTCTTACCGCGACCGGCGATCGCCCAGCGCACCTCGACTTTTCCTTTGCGAAACCCGTAAATGAAGTCATGAAGGTTCACCGTGGTACAACAATGGCTCGGAACGAGAAGCACTTTGCTCCCGAGGGCGGGCCCGCGCCCTCCCCCTTCTCCGGAAGAGACGAGTGTAACGTGTTCTTCAGACATTCCCTTCACCTTAAGGCCGGAACCCGGCATCGTACCTACCAGACCGAACTCGGAGCTCATCGATTTTGTCCCGGCATCGCAGACGTATACCCCGGGCTCGGGGCAGCTCATGACGGTGCTCAGCACAAATAACGACTGCTCGAAAGGAAGACCTTCCACGCTACGGTAGCGCTGGTCCATGAAAACATAGGAGCCCGCCTGAATATCGGTGATGCCGGGAGTACGCCCGGCGAACATAAAAGTCCCGGTGCCTGCGGTGCTCACGATCTCCGGAGGAAGACCTTTGGACATCAAGCGGGAGACCAGGTCGAGGAGGATCCGATAAGATTTTTCCGCCTCTTTACGCCTGTCCTCAAGACCGGGGATAAACACCGCGTGACCCTCGTAACCCATGACGCCGCGGTAACGGAGGCCCGAAGACCACGAGAGGACCTCGGCCAGAGCTACCGCTTCCTCGATGCTTCTCGCCCCGGCCCGGTGATTGCCCACGTCCATTTCGACGATGGCGCCTATCATAACGCCGGCCCCTACTGCGGACCTTTCGAGCTCCTCGATATTCGCCCGGCAGTCCACGGCCACGGTGACATTACACCGTCCGGCGAGCGCCGCCAGCCGCCTGACCTTTTCTGGCCCGACCACCTGGTTAGCTATGAGGATGTCTTTGATACCGTGGTCGGCCAAAGCTTCGGCCTCCCCGAGTTTGGCGCAGGTTATGCCGACGGCACCGGCCTCCATCTGCAGCCTGGCGATGGCTGGCGTTTTGTGGGTTTTCGCATGAGGCCTTATTCCGACTGTTCCTCCCGAGAGGAACTCCCTCATTTTCTCGATGTTTCTTTGGAGAACATCGAGGTCTACCACGAGCGCGGGTGTATCCAGTTCCTCGAGGTCGATTCCGCCCATGTTCCATTCATCGCGGTGTACCGTCCGTCCAAAGGTGAGCTCCGGTTTTTCGCCCTTAAGCGTTTCTACAAGTGTTTCTCGACGCGCTTCTCCAAACATTTCTCCAGGCGTTTCTCCGAGCGTCTCTTCTGCGTTGCACCGCATCGCCCAATCTTTGTCCACTTTTCATCACCTTTCGCTTCCCCGGAGTCCTCCCAACCCCCCGAGGCAACAACGTAGAGAACCGCTGCGTGGCGAGCTTGTCGCCGGTCATGGTTCGGTTCGGGAACGTACAAAGCTGAAAACTACCGCTCCCGGTTCGGATTGCGGGAAGGATCCGGAGCTTGCTACGTATAGAAGACCACCACATCCCCGTCCTGAAGTACGTGATCTCTGGGCACCATTTGGCCCTGAAACATCCCGGACCCCCAAACTCGTGCGTAAGCCAGATTAGCCGCAATCTCCTTATGAATCTCTTCCGCCGCCTCAAGGACGGTCGTACCGGCATCGAGAACGAAGGGGTTCGAAAAGTCCGGCTTTTTTCCGGGCGGGTGGGTATAGACCCGGATTTTCCCGAGGAGATCGAAAAACATGGCCTTCGCCAGGGCCTCCAATCCCTCACCGGTCAAAGCCGAAACCGGAAGAACATCGAGCTTGCCTGCGACGAACTCCTCTAAAAGCTCGAGCCTGTCCCCGGCCCCCTCGGCATCAACCTTATTCGCCGCCACCAGCGAGCGCTTTTCTCTAAAGGTGATCTCGCCGGACTTCACCAGGACGACTCCATTCTCCCGCGCAAACTCCAGCACGTCCTGCGTCTTGGACAGGACATCGTCGTCGCCCAAATCCACCACCAGCAACAGCGCGTCTGCCGAGCGCATCACCGCCCACATCCAGGATTGGGCGGTATCCCTGGTCAACGGAGGCATGTCCACCAGCTGAATTTGCACGTTTTCCCACCGCACCATCCCCGGAAGAGGAAGTCTCGTGGTGAAAGGATAAGGCGCGATCTCAGGCTGGGCCCTGGTCATCGCCGCCAAGAGCTGCGACTTGCCGGAGTTCGGGGGACCGATCATGACTACCTGGCCGGCCCCTTCCTTCTCGATCCGAAAGATGTCCCGTCGCTTGGGACCGCGACCCTTTTGCATTTCCCGCCTGAGCTGGGCGATGCGCCGTTTGATGTCCGCCTGCATCTTTTCGGTTCCTTTATGTTTTGGAATGGTGGCAAGCATCTCTTCCAGAGCCAGCAGCCTTTCCTCATCGGTGGTGGCCTGACGATATCGCTCTTCTGCCTTTAGATACTCCGGGCCGAGATTGGCAGGCATCCGCGCGCACCTCCCTTCACATTCTATTTTAGGCGACGCACCCCGGGCATCCTCCCCATGCGGCATTAAGTTGGTGTCGCTCACGCCTCGGTATTCGGGGCCACGTTGCACCGCGGGCAGCTCCGTCTCCCCACCAACTAATCTCGTCGTCGTACTACGGGTCGTCGTACTACGGGCCGTCGTGCAGAAGTTGCACAGCAGACATCCTCCCGGCGCGGTATTGATGTTTTTGTCACCTGCCCCTTGCTTCGACTGCCCCTGATTCGACTACCCAGTTGCGCCGCGGGCATCACCTCGGTCCGGCATTAACCCGTCCTTCACTCGCTAGACTAATTGAAAGGCGCCTGATCGACCCGGCGGAGCTCGGCAGGTGAAGAGTTAAGTGAGGTTCCCTTTTCTCACCGGAACGGACTGGTGGGGCTGGTTCTTGACCGGAGCTGGCTTTTTCCTCACCGCGGCGGGCGTACCGGTATCATCACTAGCTTTATTCGCGTTCGCCGTGAGACTGTCGCAGGACGCAGGCCTTACGTGGCAGGAAGCAGCTGCCTTTGCCGGAAGCGCGACGGTAGCGGGTCACGTCGCCTCGTATTACACATTCCGGTGGGTGGGGCAACGCGCCAGCGACTTCTTGGAAAGGATCTGGCCGGGTTTTCCCCCTCTCATCCGGAAGGCGCAGCGTTACCTGCACCGAGGGTGGCCTCTCACGCTGGTTTTAAGGTGGGCAGGAACCGGCTACACTCAAGTCTTCTGGCTCATGGGCATGAGCCGCAGACCCTGGTACCCGGTTATATGCGTTTTCTTCGCCAACGACTATGTGTGGGCAGCGTTCTGGTGTGCCTCCATAGCTTATGCTGTGACCAGGGTATCCATCCTGCACCATTACCTGTTGCTTGGTGGTTTGCTTCTCCTGACGGGTAGCGTAGGAGTGTTCCTGCTCGCCCGTGCAAGGCACGCATAGCGGAGAGGACATCCGTAGACGATACTTCTGTGAATGGGGGCCTAATGATGGGTCAAAGATACGACGCGGTAGCATCCTACTTGGCCGGAGGACCGGCCAAGGTTACCATACCTCTGGGCCGCGATGTCCAAGCGGGCTTTGTCGTAGGGGCCATAACCCCACCCAGCCCAGTTCCATCCACCGCTCCCTTTTCCTTGTTTCGCCTGGAGGGCCCCAACGGCAGTTTGATAACCCTATCCGAAGCGGAAATCACGCAGGTGCAGCCAGGAGGGCCGCCGGTAGGGCAGGAACTCTACATAACGCTTGACTCGGGCATCACCATAGTCATGTCTAGGCTCTCGCCCAGTCCAGCGGAAGACTTTACTTCGAGAATGTTTCAAACTCTTCTCGAAAGCCCGATTTAATTTAATGACACGGACGAGTCCAGGCGCAGAGTTTACTTCGAGGGTGTTTGAGCAATACTGAGCCACCGATTCGGGGGTCGCACCCGCCGGCTTGGGCACTCGTCCCCGCCGATTTTACGTGGCCATCAATCGAGGCGTCGCCGACGGTTCGTTTGTTCCTGCTCATCTCCTTCCTCCTCACCGCTACGCCGATCCGTGAAACGGTCTGGGAAGGTTCTAGTCCTCAGTACCAACGAGGTTTGCACTTGGGGCGTGTCTTGTGGCAAATGGTGCCAACGTAGTTCGAACTGCCGCCGGTTTTCAGTCCTCAACGCCAACGAGGTTGGCACTATGGGGTGTTTTACGACAGACGCTGCCAACGTAGTTGGCACTGGCGTAGGTTTTTGGTTCTTAGTGCCAACGTAGTTGGCACTGGCGCGTCTTTCGCGACAGATGGTACCAACTTAGTTTGCACTTGTGCCGGTTTTCAGTTTTTAGTGCCAGCCAGGTTGGCAGTAGCGCGTTTTTTGCGGCACATGGTGCCAACTTGGTTTGCACTAGCGTGCGCTTTAAGTCCTTAGTGCCAACGAGGTTTGCACTGGTACGTGTTTTCCGGCAGATTTACACAACCCTTGACTCGCGCATCGGCATAGTCATGTCTAATCTCCCGGACGCTCCAGAGGGAGAGTTTGCTTTGAGAATCTTCTCATATCGCCCGGGGCACACGATTCGGAAGTCGAATCCCCCGCCTGCGACAAGCTCGCAAATACCTGCCCGAGGAACTTCCTGAAAGGCACATCTCTCTCTTCTCGAGCGTGGAGGAACACCACTCTGGCCCTGGTCACGGGCCTGCGTAGGATGGTCTCGGCCGCGAAGGCGTACCAGCTCACCTGGCCGGTGTAATGTTCCACGAGGGCGCCAATACCTTCCGGGGAGACCCGGTCCGTCTTGTAGTCGATTATCTCGAGTCCCCCGTCGCCCACCACGACGGCGTCTATGGTACCTTGCACCACCACGTAATCGGAACCATCCGGAAGCTCCTCACGCCCTCTTGTGGCGTCGTTCACTGGCTGCACTTGCGGCAGCACGCCATCGTAACCGTCTACGGAAGCCTCCGAACCCTCCGCTTTGAGCGTTGCGTACGCCGAACTCGCCGGGTCTTTCGAAAACAGGCTCGCGGGAAGCCTCATGGTAAACGGAACTTCCCTCTTAACCTTGTGCCGACGCTCTCTGAGAAAGCAACCCACCGGCGAACGAAGAAAGTCCAGCACCATCGCCTTGTCGATGAGCGACGCCTCGTCCGCCGTAAGGATCCCGTTCTGTACGAGACGTCCTATTTCGGCAGATAAAGTCGATTCGTCCGGCTCCAACCCGAGGTCTATATGAGCCAAAAGCCGGTGTACGGCTATACCCCGCGTTATCGCGGGTGACTGCACCTCCGGACCACCGGATACGGCGGGCGAGCTTCCTTGTTCAGACATACCCATTCGATCTGCCGCCGGTTTCAGCTCGCCGGTGTTCTCCGCGGCCGATCCCGCGCAAAGTTCTCCTCCACCGCCTGCCCGGCTTACCCCGGATGTGCCAGCCCCGGGACCTCTAGGCAATTTCCATCGCAGAGGCATACGTAGCGCGTGCATCCACCCATCTTCGTCCTCGGAGTCAAGGCGCTCCGCGAGTTCTCCGACGGTTATCTTGCCTGGGATTTCAGTGAGGTGTAGCAGCGGGTACCTCCAGTCCATACGACGTTCGACTTCACCGAGGATCTCAGGATCCGGCGGCGAGTCCGGCAGCTCCAGCCGCTTCAGCTTCTCCCAGGCGATTTCCGGCTGCGTTCCGACCCTCGCTACTTCGAGAGGCCGGTCGGGGAGGGGAAAGCAACTCGTTCCCCAGCACTGCACCTTCCAGATGGAAGACCTCCACCCGCCGGAGAGACTAACGTCCGTAGAGCTGGCCGGTTCAGGTCCGAGTTCCCGCCCAGAGACCTCAGACGAGGAGTGAGCACGGGGGGAATCCGCAGAGCCTACCGCTTCTACTCCGGCTTCCCGTCCTTGTTTACCTTGATCTAAAACCTCCGAAGTCGCGCCGGTGCATCGTAGTGGCGAATCCCCGGGTTGAAGGCGTTTCCCGCCTTCTGACAGGCCCCGGGAAGTTACGCTCGTACATCCGAAGATACACGGGGCCAGCCAGTCCAAGTACGTTCCTGCCGAAGCTACGCTCGAAGGGGAAATCCCCTGCTCCTTCCAGCGTTCCAGGTTCCCCGCCAGGTCCCTGGTGGAGCCCACCAGGAACAGCTTCTCCCTCGCCCTGGTCATGGCCACGTAGAGGATGCGCATTTCCTCGGCCATCGACTCCCGAACGATGGCACCGGACAGCGCCGCGTGCGCCACCGTGGGATACTTTATGCCCGCTTCCGCGTCCACGAACACCGGGCCGAGTCCGAGTCTTCGATGGTAGAGCACATCCTGTCTTATGTCCTTGAAATCAAACCGCCTGCCAAGGTCCATCACGAAGACTACGGGAAACTCGAGCCCCTTAGCTTTATGTACCGACAGGACCCTGACCACGTTCTCCTGCTCTCCCAAGGCTCGCGCCTGCCCAAGGTCCCCTTGGGATTCCTCGAGCCGCCGGATGAATCTGAGAAAGCGAAAAAGCCCCCGCCTGCGGAAAGAGTCGAATTCCCGCGCACGGTCGCACAGGGCGAGAAGGTTCGCCCTCCTCTGAACGCCTCCCGGGATTCCGCTTACGTAGTCGAGGTACCTAGTTTCCGACAACAACCTCCAGATGAGATCGGCAAGGGGCATTCGCCTCGCCATGGTGCGCCATCTGTCGAGGTTTGCAAGGAAAGACTGGACTTTGCGGGACAAATCACCGAGTTCCCGAGTACGAGCAGTCTTCTCGACGGCATATAAGAACCGCCCGTCCGGCGCGGTCAACCGGATTTTTGCCATCTCTTCTCCGCTCAGCCCTACTATGGGAGACCGGAGGACCGAAGCTAGAGGGATATCCTGAAGAGGGTTGTCTATGACGCTTAGGAGGGAAAGGACTACTTCCACCTCGCGGGCGGCGAAATACCCGGTTTCCACGTCGGCGTAAACCGGAATCCCCGCCCGGCGCAGGATTCCCAGCACCGCCTCGCACCGGTTCCTCGTGGCTCTCATGAGGACGACGACATCCCGGAAACGGCACGGACGATAGTCCTTCAATCTTTCATCCCATATACGGAGTCCCGTCAGTCCCGTCGACGATGTAATCTCCCGGATCTTTGCCGCCACGACCAGCGCTTCTTTCTCGAGCGCCTCTAAATCCTCGGCGTCGAAATCGTCCCCGGCATCTTCGCCGTTTCCCGCATCTTCCTCGCTTCCGGCCCTCGAACCGTCCCGCACAGCCTCACCGCCTCCGGTTTTGGCTCCGCCAGCCCGGTCCCGGCTCGCTTCTCCGTCCTCGCCAGGGGTTTGCGCGCGAGTCGAGCCCATCTCCTCCCCGGCATTCTGCCCCGCTTCCAGCACCGAACCCTCGCGCTGCACCGGATTGCGCTCGATCAGATGAAGCTCCACCGAATAGTCGGCCTGATCGCGGCAGCCGGCCTGATCGTGGTAGCCAGTCTGGTCATCGTGAACAGCCTGATCGTGATAACCAGCCTGATCATCGGAAGCAACCTGATCATCGTAACCGGCCCGGACATCGTAACCGGGATGATCACCACAACCGGTCTGACTACCACAACGAGCTCGATCGTCGCGGTCAGCTTGGCCGTTCGAGTCGGGCACGGCGGTTTTCATGGTCCGGCCCGGGCGCAGTTCTTCCTCGGCGCCATAAGCCACCCCGGTGACACCCTCCAGCATTATCCGGCGAAAAACGTAGTTCACGGCGTCAAGGATTTCCTTGCGGCTCCGGAAATTCGTGGACAAGGTCGCCAGGAGTTCGGCCCCGTCCGGAAGCAACGTTCTGGGGAATCTCTTATACTTCGAAAGAAAGATTCCCGGTTCCGCCAGGCGAAAGGCATAAATGCTCTGCCGGTAATCGCCGACCATGAAGAGCTTCCGATCCGGTGAGCCCGCCGAGATCAACTGGATAATGGCATCCTGGATCGGGTTGATGTCCTGGTACTCATCGACGAAGATTTCCCTGTACCTGGACCGAACTGCCTCACCCTCCGGTTCGGAACGGAGAAGCTCGAGACAGTATCGCTCAAGATCCGAGAAATCCAGGCCCTGCCTTCTGGACTTGGCCTCCCTGTATCGCCGGTCGAACTCGATCACCAAATCCGCTAAAACCCGCATGAGCCGCGCGACCAGTTGGAGCTCGCCCTTCAGGTCGCAGGATGGTCTTGAGAGGACCGAGTTTTTAAGGGACCTGATAAGGTTCTTGGCTCTGTCCCTGTAACCTCTGACTCGCTCGGCTGCACCGGCATCATCGCCTCTTGGCCTCCGGGGAAGACCGGGAAACTCGAATTCGTGCAGCGCCGCAGCTACCTCATCCCAGGGACGGGTTTTAAACGTCCGCAGGAGGTTTTCTAGGTTTCTCAGGTCATCTCTTAGGGCGGCAGCATATACCGCAGGTCCAGCCGGCTTTTCCGCCTCCGAAACGGCCCGGGAGATCCATTCTATGGCGGTCTTGACATCGAAGATCGCGTGCTCGATGAGGGCTTTTCCCCACTCTGTGTCCCGGAGGTCCTGTTCTCTCCCGGCCTCGAACATTCGCAACGCTCTGTCCAGCCAGTCTTCGGGGTCGGGTAAAGACATGGTGAAATCATGCAAGCGAAGGATAAGAGATGAAAGGGATTCATCTCCGCCTTTGCCGCCGTACCATTCCACGAGTCTGAGAAAGTCTTCGCCGTTCCGGCTATCACTAGTCGCCTGCTCAACCGCAGCTTGTCCGTTTTCCTCACCTGCAAGCCCGTCCGGAAGAGACGCGTAACGGTCTTCTAGTAGCTCTTCGATGACCTCAGCTTTGATGAGCTCCGCTTCGTGTTCGTCCAGGATGACGAAGGTGGGGTCGAGCCCGAGTTTGTGAAAGTACTGGCGGATGGTCCTAAGACAGAAGGAATGAAGGGTGGAGATGTCCGCCCGGTCGAGGAGCAGAAGCTGCCGGCGAAGCCTCCCATCGTCCGGATGTCTGGAAACGTGCTCTTCGAGCGCCTTTCGAATCCGGGATTTCATCTCTTCCGCCGCAGCTTCGGTGAAGGTGACCACCAGGATTTCGTCGACGTCCAGAGGGTCCTCCCGGTCCACGAGTCTTCTTAAAACCCTCTCCACCAGCACGGCGGTTTTGCCGCTGCCTGCGGCGGCGGAGACCAGGAGGTTCTTGGGTCGCATCGTTATAGCCTGTTCCTGCTCCTCAGTAAAGCGCATCACCCGCCCCTCCTTTCCCCAACCGCGCGCCGAACGAGGTCAAGAGCTTTCTCGCCCGGAAGACCCTCGATCTTGCGGTAGGTATTTCCCGGAACCAGTATGTCGAAGGTACAAACGGGCCCGTAAGGACAGTAACGGCACGCCCGCTCCGTCCCCCGACGGTAAGGTGCGATGGATATATCCCCTTCGATTATCCCCCGTCCGAGCTCCCTGACCTTTTCTTCGACGAACTTGAGGAGATTCTCCATGTCCTCCCTTGCTATTACCGAGCCGGACACTCCTCCGGACTTCAAGTAACGGAGGGGGAGTATCAACGACGACCCGCTGCTTCTCTCCTTTTCCATGAGCTCGACGACCTCGTCAGCGCCCACGAGAACCCCCTGCATCTTGCGATTTTGAAGGGCGCGCGACAAAGAGGGACCCGGTTCCAGCGGAACGCTCTCACGTTTCACCGGAGTCAACACGCGGAAGTAAAACGCCCCGGCCGGAACGGCGCGAGCTCCGGCAGCCGGCTTCTCCACAGCCAGACCCATTCCGGCCCGCCTGGCAGTCTCCGCCGCGGTTGCGGCAACCGACCGCGAAGCTACCAGGAGGTAAACCAGGAGCTGCAAGGAAAGGCCGTGCAGCACATCTTCAATGCTCAGGTCCATACCGCCGGACTTATAGTCCACCACCCGGACATACCGGCTCGTTTCATCCTCCGCTACATCGATTCTGTCGATTATCCCCCTGAGCTTGAGCGTCTCACCATCTCCCAGGGGAATCTCGAGACCCTCCACTCCGTCTCCAAACCCGAATCGAAGTTCGGAGGCGGCGGGCCTGAACGCGCCCCGTCTAATGTGTTCGACCAGGCTGCCGGCAGCTTTCACCAAAGCTCCCTCCAGCACGGTTGAAATGTAGCGGTACCTGGAAGAGCTTTTGAAGACCTCGCCTTCCGGCCGTTCGAGAACCTGAGCAAACACCTCCCTGGCCAGGCGCGCCGCTTCGTCCGGGGTGAGGTCGGACCATTCCAGGCCCTTCGCGGCGACGGCGTCGACCAGTTCCTTCAGAGCGAGGTGAAGCAAGCTACCCGCCGTCGCCGGTTCCAAAACGAAGATCTCCCGCTCTTCAAGGCCAAGGCCGTCCGCAGCGAAATGGTAGAAGGGGCAGCGGGAATACCGTTCGAGCCGGGAGACGCTGGTTACGATGGGACTTCCGTAAAGTTTGCGGGCGATTTCCCTCGACAGCTTCCCGGGGTTGTTGGAGTACCCGAGGCACCTTAAAACCTTGAGAGCTTCTTCCCTGTGCGATCCCGAAAGAAACCAGCGGTAAACCTCAACCCAAACCTTTCCGCAAGGTAGCTTTTCCCTCACGCCCGAAAGTCTCCGGGCCAGAGTACCGAGGACCTTGCCCGGCACAACCCAATCGAGGTCCTGCGAAACTTCGCCGGGCGGGTCGCAACCCTCGTATCGCTCGGCCTTTTGAGGAAACAGGCGTTTTATCGCCAGCACCAGACTGGATAGGGAAAGCGCCCTTCCCTCAGTGTCACCGAGGGGACAGGATATCCACAATCGACGGGAGGGTCTCGTCAAAGCTATGTAGCACAGATACTTCTCAAAGAGCTGCCTCTGCGTGGAGGATACGTCGATTTCGAGACCGGCGGCCGAGATCTTCTCCCGGTCCCGGTCGGAAAACACCGGGTCGTCTTCGTGCCTTCGGGGAAACGCGCCTTGAAACGCCCCCAGGAGGAACGTAGCTTTCGGGTCCGGCTGTCGCGATCTCTCCACCGAGCCGACCAGCACCTGGTCGAGAGCGGGCGGGATGAGCCCGATCCTCAGGTCCTCGAGGCCGGCCAAGACGACCGAGGAATATTCTTCCACCGGCACAACCTGGTCGCCGAGGATCTCCTGAGCCTGCGACAGGACCTCGAGCACCCCCGCCCATACCCCGGAGTGGTACATAGCCTCTTCCAGGTCCTGCGCCTTTAAAGCTTCGTCCCGCCAGCGTTCCAGGGTCCGGGCCACTTCCAGGTCCCGTAAGAGCTCGACCAGAGCTTGAGATAGGTACCGGGCGGTGACCCCGGCCGGCTGGGATTCGATCTTCTCGCAAAATTGCCGGAGCTCCGCGATAGCCTTTTTCTTGATGGAGTCCAGGGTATCCCACGAGCGTCCCGAATACCATGAGCTTCCCTTGACGCCCCGGGCCAGTACGTAGTTTTCGATGACGTCCACATCCCCTCTGGGCACCGGAACCAGGTCGTTTTTTAGATACGACAGGACCGCGTCAGAAGCCCAACCGGAGACTACGACATCCAGAGCGGACCTCACCAGTTCCACGAGTGGGTGGTGAGTCACCGGGCGCTTTTCGTCGATGAAGAACGGGATTCCGTAATCCCGGAAGACCGTCCTGATGATATCAGCGTAAGGAATCCCGGCGCTACCTTGGAGGTCTCTGAGTTCGACGCTGATCTCGCCAAAACGATACCCTTCATCCCTCACCATCCTGATGATTTCCCGGGCACAAGCTTCCACCTCCGCCCTGGGGTTCGAAGCTCGCACGAGGACGATGTCCCCTGTGGCCCCAGACGAACCGGCGGGTCCCCCGCCCCTCCTATCCCATTGCCCGGCGCCCGGATCCTCTTCAGTGGAGCTCGGAGCTGATGCCGGTTCCGCAGGGGGCGGTCCGGACGCAGCAGCTTCAACCAGGCACACTTCCACCGGATAATCGCGAGCTCTCAGCCAGCGTTCGAGCATAGAGAGCTCTGGAGAAGCGCCAAACCTCGGGGGCGTTCCCTCCAGGCGCTCCGCGCTCATCGACGCCGTGAGTGCGTCTCGTACCTGGTAACCAGATACATTACCTGCGGTATGACTTCGCCGGTCGAGCGCAGAAACCACCAGCGTATCCTGCACCTCACCACCGGGTACGCCCGGTAGAGGTCCGCCCCTGGCCAGCCCCACTGCGGTTACCTGGTCTACCTCCATCTGCGCGGCCATCTCCCGGAGCTTTTCCAGGACACGCCTGGTGGGGTAAAAGAGCCTGGTCTCATCGGGCTTCATGAGGAGTTCCGCCGGGTCCATGCATAAAGCTACGTTTACTTCTTGCGATACCTCGAGCAAAGCCCGGAGGACTTCGTATTCCTTCGGGGTGAAACCGGAAAACCCGTCCACCCAGACTCTGGCACCTCTCACAAAAGATCGGGGAAGCCTCTGAGCCAATGCCGAGAGGTAATCGTCGGGGTCGGTGAACCGTCCTTTGATGAACTTCAGGTATTCCTCATATATCAGGGCGATGTCTTTGAGCTTGAGGGCAAGGAGGGAACCGGCGGATTCTCCTTCCACAACCCCGGCTGTCCGCTCCAGATCTTCCGGCGAAACGTTCCAAGAGATGAGCTCGTGGATCGCTCGGGAGACAACCCGGGGGAACCCCGGACGTCCCAAGCTTGACGAGAAAAAACGCAGGTCTTGCCCGCGTCGCCACAGTATCGACTGAATGGCCATCGTCTTGCCGGTCGCCGTGATGAAGACAGGTCCCCTTCCCCCTATCTCGTCCAGGACCCTCCAGGCAAGTCGCCGGAAGCTCACCACGTGAAGGCGCATGAACCCGGGAACCTTCTTTAAGACTGCCCTTTCCGTCTGGAAAGTCATTTGATCGGGAACGAGAAAGATGAGAGGAGGACCCTCCGGCGAACGCCGGAGCTCCTCCTCTATCTGGTCCAGGCAGTACCTTGTCTTTCCGGAACCGGCGGGTCCCAGAATGAACGTAAGCTTCATCCTTCCCGCGCTCCTCCGGACTCATCGAATCTGGTAATGAATCCACTGCTCACCTCAGCTGGTAGCTCGAAAAAGAGGGCCCAGATTCATGCTCGCGGAACCGTGATGAATCCAGCTCTCGCCCGGGCGAGCTCCCAGCTATGGACGACCTGGTCTCACAAAATCTTCGAAAGGAACGCCTTGGTCCTCTCGTGTTTGGGATTTGTGAAGAATTCCCGCGGCGGCCCTTCTTCCACAAACACCCCGTCAGCCATAAGCAGCACCCGGTCGGCTACTTCCCTGGCAAAGCCCATTTCGTGGCTGACCACCACCATGGTCATGCCCTCCTCGGCGAGCTCCCTCATCACCGCCAGGACCTCACCGATCATCTCCGGGTCCAGGGCGGAAGTAGGCTCATCAAAGAGCATCAGTTTTGGCTGCATCGCCAGGGCTCTAGCTATCGCCACCCGCTGTTTCTGGCCACCTGACAGCTGGTCGGGGTAAGAGTCGCACTTATCGCTCAGCCCGACTTTGGATAAGAGAGCTTTCGCGCGCTCCCTGGCTTCGGATCTCGGCACCTTCAATACTTTTTCCGGAGCTAAAGTAACGTTTTCAAGGGCGGTAAGGTGCGGGAACAGGTTAAACTGCTGGAACACCATGCCAACCTTTTCCCGGATGACGTTAATATTGGTGGTAGGTGCTTCGAGATCCACCCCGTCGATGAATATGTGTCCTGAGGTGGGCTTTTCCAGGTGATTGATGCACCGGAGGAAGGTGCTCTTTCCGGACCCGGAAGGACCGATGATGACCACGACCTCGCCTTTGGAAACCTCGAGACTCACTCCCTTGAGGACGTGGAGGTTTCCGAACTTCTTGTGAAGGTCCTTAACCTTGAGCACTCTTCCCCATCCTCCTTTCACCCCATCCCAGGATACGACTGAAAGTGAGGGTCAGCGCCAGGTATATGAGGGCAGCTGTGAAGTAAGCTTCAAACGGCCTAAAGCTCCTCCCCGCCATCATCCGCGACTTCATCATCAGATCTTCCATACCGATGACGGACACCAGAGACGATTCCTTCAAAAGAGCTATGAACTCGTTCCCCATCGGAGGGACCACCCTCCGCAGAGCTTGCGGCAGGATCACGTACCTCATCGCCTGAACGTAAGTCATCCCGAGGGATCTGGCCGCCTCCATCTGCCCCCGGTCGATGGATTCGATTCCCGCCCTCATGATCTCGGCGATGTAGGCGGTGCTGTTGAGGGTGAGAGCTAAAAGCGCGTCGACGTATCCCACCGGCGTATAACCGAATATCTGAGGAAGCCCGAAGTGGATAAGGTAAATCTGGGCGAGCAACGGAGTCCCCCGGACGAAATCGATATACGCGACCGCGGGGTAATGAAAGATGGGGTTCTTCGAGATGCGTCCAAGGGCCAGGAGCAGCCCCAGGACGCTTCCCGCGGAAAAGGCGATGAGCGTGAACTCTACGGTGATCCCCACACCCTCAAGGAGAAACGGCAGGTATCTTGCTACGACCTCAAGATCGAATACCAATTAAGCCCGCCCCTCGCTGAAATGAGTATCGTCCTCCTTGATCACTCCGGGTCTACTTCTTCCCAAAGTACTTCTGGTATATCTCGTCGTACTTGCCGCTGGCCTTTATCTTCGCCAGTCCTTTGTTGATGAGCTCGTGAATGTCCTTATCCTCTTTCCGCATGGCGATGCCGTAATACTCCACGGTGAACGCGGGTTCCGGTATGACCACTTTCTGCTCGGGGTGATTCTTGAGGTACTCCTGAATCACGGGGAGGTCACATATTATGGCGTCCACCGCGCCGGTCTTGAGCTCGTTGAACAGGTCGGCGGCGGCGTCAAGGCGCTTGAGCTGCATTTCGGGAAGCTTCTCTTCCGCGAACTTGGCGTTGAGTTTCTGGGCGGAGAAGTCACCCGTGGTATTGACCTGAACAGCTACCTTCTTTCCCGCCAGGTCGTTCAACTTTTTGATGGACGAGCCCTCTTTAACGGCCCACGCCTGACCCGACTCAAAGTACGGATCGGAGAACTTCACCTGTAAAGCTCGCTCGTCGGTGATGGTCATCCCCGATACGACCAGGTCAGCTTCCTTTGTCAAGAGCGCCGCGATGAGGCTGTTCCAGTCGAGATGCCTGTACTCCACCTCGAAACCGGACGCTTCCGCTATGGCCTGGATCAGGTCGACGTCAAACCCCGCGGGCTTTTTCGTCTTCTCATCGATGTACTCGAAAGGCGCGAACGTGCACTCGCCGACGGCCACAAGCTTCCTCTTGGGCCCTCCCGAAGGCGTGCCGGTCTCTTTTTTGGCGCAGCCGGCAAGACCAATCGCACCCACGAGTATAGCTACACCCAATAGAGCGACGAAGATCTTACGCATACCGTACCATCCTCCTTTGCAAATGGGAATTACGCCATCCTTGTGACTTCGCTATCGGGGCGGAGCATTCCTTCCACCGGGGGGAATGGCCAGTACCTATCGCGTTCATTCCCTCAAACTTCGCAGATGTTCACCGTGACCAGGGGTCTGACACCGGTCTCGTGGTGGACGTACTTGGCGACCGTATCTTCGAGATCGTGCCGTATGAACTCAAGGTCCGATAGCGCTTCCCTGGGGAGCGCCTGAAAGTACGATCGAGTGCGCCTGGATATCTCCTGAAGGACGCCGTCCTGGGGGGTGTTGTACATGAAGCCCCTGGACTCGATGGAGGGTTCCGACACAAGCTCGCACCCGCCCCGGGCCAGAACCACCGATACGGTGATGATGCCGGCTTCCGCCAGTATCCCGCGTTCCTTCAGAACCTCTTCGCTTATGTGGGTCAGGCCTACGTTATCCAGCATGATCCCTCCGGTAGGCACCGTGTCCACTATCTCGCCGCTGTCCGGAGTAAGCCGGAAGACTGAACCGTTTTCGCCGATGAGGACCCTCGATGGAGCTACTCCCGTTTGTTCAGCCAGCGCCCCGTGGATGACAAGGTGCCTGTATTCGCCATGTACGGGAATGAAGAACCTGGGTTTGACCAGGTTGAGGATGAGTTTCAGCTCCTCCTGGCTGGCGTGACCCGATACGTGAACCCCCGACTCGGGGGTGTATATTACCCTTGCGCCCCGGCGGAAGAGGTTATCCACTGTTTGCGAGACCATAGTTTCGTTTCCCGGCACAGGCGTCGCCGCCATGATGACGAGATCCCCTTCAGCTATCTCGACGTGCCTGTGTTCACCGAGAGACATTCTGTGCAGCGCCGAAAGGGGCTCCCCCTGGCTGCCCGTGCTGAGGATCACCATTTTCGATGCGGGATACTTATCCAGATCCTCCACGTCCACGAGAGTGCCGATGGGCGCTTTGAGGTACCCAAGGGCAAGCGCGACTTCCACCACGTTCTCCATGCTCCGGCCCACCACCGCGACCTTCCTGCCGAAGTAGCTTGCGGTATCGATAACCTGCTGGATACGGGGGACGTTAGAGGCGAACGTCGTCACGATTATCCTGTTGGGGGCCGCGGAGAAGATTCGAAAGAACGCCTCGCCCACATCTCGCTCGGAGGGGGTGAACCCCGGACGGTCGGCGTGGGTACTGTCGGAAAGTAGTGCTAAAACGCCCCTTTCGCCCACCTCGGCAAGCCGGTGATAGTCGAAGACCTCTCCGTCTATGGGGGTTTGGTCGAGTTTAAAATCGCCAGTATGGACCAGGATGCCTGCATCAGTGTAAATAATCAACCCGCAAGCGTCGGATACGGAGTGGGTGACCCGAAAGAACTCCACCCTGATTCCACCGAAGCTTACGATGTCTCTGGGAGATACCGTGCGAAAGTCATAACCCCCCTCGGTAAGCACCTCATTGAGCTTGCGCCTGGCAAGACCCAGAGTGAGCTTGGTTCCGTATACGGGGACGTTCACCTCTTTCAAAACCCACGGCAACGCGCCCACATGGTCCTCATGCCCGTGGGTGAGTACGATGCCCCTTAACCTGCGTTTCTCTTTCTTGACATATGTAATGTCGGGGATAACCAGGTCGACCCCGAGCATATCCTCGTGGGGAAAAGCGAGGCCGCAGTCGATCAAAATGGCATCCTCGCCGGACTCCACCATCATCAGGTTCTTTCCGATTTCCCCGAGACCGCCTAGGGCAGTTAATCTAACTTCGCGTAGCATCGATAGTCTCACCGGTTTTCTAGTATAACCGTAGCTGGAGCCGGATGCCAACTCGAATCTTCCACCGTGTTACCGGCCAGTGATAGACGTGGGTTACACTGGAATGGCATGCACGTCAGTGCAGAGCCACAAACGAAAGGGTAGCCGGTGAATGGATAATATCACAAAGTACGTTTGGTTTGGACGTATCGAAGGAGAAAATTGCTGTTGCTGTGGCTGACGAG
>DYEQ01000054.1 GCA_020725645.1 Candidatus Fermentithermobacillaceae bacterium
AAGAGCGGCTGACTCGCTCAGCGTAGCCAGCGAAAAGAGGACTCCGATACCCAGTGGTATCAAGCTCAACTTCGCCGCCCGCAGTGTCAATTCTGCTATGGATGGGTCGTTTGTCACACAGTAAGCCAGATACGATACGGTGACCGACAGAACGGTAGACAGGACTCCCAGGGCATAAGGCGACATGTCGCTAACAATCTGCGACAGCAGGAAAGTCCAGGCACCGGAAAACTGCTTTGTCGCCGGGCGTCGAGTTACTTGGCTCCCCCACACTTTGAAGGTTCCCCACTCGGTTGTTTTCCACCACTCGTCTGCAGATGGGTTCTCTGGTCGTATCATGCGCAGAAATTCCTGATGGGCCTCGAGGATGGAGAACGTAGTGAGTATCTCATCACGTACGCCCCTTGCCCCCTAACTGACTTGGACACGAATCCAGGGTTAGGTTACAGTCCAAGTGGAAGGGAGGAGCCCATGTGGAAAGACTGATGGCCAGAGCTGCTTCGATCGCGAAGGCATTCCAGCGGTATATAGGGGTTAGGGCGGTTTTTATCGGCGGTTCACTGGCTTCGGGAGACGCTGATCAATACTCCGACCTGGACATCTATGTCCTTGTACGGGAATCTGATTACCGGAGAATGCTGGCTCGGGCACATTCGATCCTCAGGTCTTTGGGGGATATCGTTTTCTTGAGGAGAGTGGACCACGGCTTTACCATGGATGTATTCATCTACGAAGATGGCATAAAAGGCGAATTAGGAATCGCCCGGACTCGTGATCTTCCTAACTTACATTACGGACCATATCAGGTAATGTTCGATAGGGATGGTCTTCTGGATGGCTACGTTTTCCCCGGATGGAAGCCCGAAACGGCAGCACACAGACAGGCAGCGATCGCAGACTGCCTCCTGTGGTTCTGGAGAGCGGCTCTCCTGGCAGGAGGCTACTTGGCACGAAAAGATCTCTGGTCGTTGGCACAGCAGATCAACGAAATGAGAAACAGGGTGGCTGACTTACTCAGGCTGCAAGCCGAGATGTGGGCTCAAGGTGGTCTAAGCAGGCTCGGACGTGAGGTATCTCCAGACAAGTTGATGGTGCTCAAGGAGTCCTTTGTCCCATTGGATGCTGTGTCAATGGCGGGAGTACTCAGGAAGCTCTGTTCCTTTGCTACGGAGTATGCGGCAAAAGAACTCAAAGCGCCCGAAATGATCGACGGAGTTACCAGGATGTCGTCGCTTGTACACAGTCAGATACCGGAATTAACCAGCGCTCAGTTCGAGTCAAGTGTGTGATCCCTGTACGTAGACCAAGACGGCCGTATGACATAGGTGGGTACTCGTTTCACGACTTAACCCAAGAGCTGGGGAGAAAAGGCTGGTCTCGTCGAGTTCCAGCCAATCGCCCATACCCTGGGGTCTTCTTGACCCAAACGCCAGACGCCGACGCCTCGCCACATTCTCCTCAGGACCTCCCCTAGTTTCTGTGGCTGCTGGTGTAAATCGAGTCTTCTACAGTTTGCTAAGAATACCGGTTGCGATAGGAAAACGATCAGGAGTGATACGTTGAAAAGCAGGGAGGGAAGGGAGGAAGCACAAGGTGCCGGTTGCGACTTGAAAGTTAACCTACCCTGTCCCGTATGTGACCAGCAGGGAAAGGAGGAAGTACAAGGTACCGGTTGCGACGGGGCAAATGCCAGGAGTGATGCCGCCCGGTGTATGGCTCCATCCACGCCTCCTCCACCTAAAAGGGTTGTGTTCGCGGCGTTTACGATGGCGTCGACATGCTGCTTGGTAATATCACCTAGCACTACTTTCATGCGAGGGTTTTCCACATCGGATCAACTCCGTTGTCCGCCTGGGATCAGTCCTATCGGCCCAATTCTAACCGAACTCGCGACGCGCTGAGTATGGAGCCACCCTGGTTGGACTTCGGTTCGGACTTCCGGAATACGGACATTATGTGGGATGTCGCTTGAGGTGTTTGTCTGCGACTGGGAGGTAGCGGGCTAACCCGTGTCGAATGTACATTCGAACCCGCGTCCAACAAACCAGGTGCGGTGCACTCCCGAGCGAGGAGGGTACGACCTTGAAGGCTGTGGAGGTCAGGAATCTCAGGAAAGTCTACGGCACCAAGGTAGCAGTCAACGATATCTCGTTTGATGTGGAGGCCGGGGAAATCTTTGGGATGGTGGGTCCGAACGGAGCAGGCAAAACTACCACCATCGAATGTATCGAGGGACTGCGGCGGCAAACTTCCGGCACCGTCCGGGTGCTGGGTATGGACCCGGTTTACGAACGTAACGCGCTTCAGCAGCGGGTCGGTGTCCAGCTTCAGCAGTCATCACTCCAAAAACGTCTCAAGGTTAAAGAGGCCCTGCAATTGTTTTCTGACCTATACCCAAATCCCGCTCCCTGGCAGCCGATTGCAGAACGCTTGGGCCTTTCGGCTTCCCTGAACACCCATTTCGGCGCCCTCTCGGGGGGCCAGCGTCAAAGGCTTAACATCGCGCTGGCTCTCATACCGAATCCCGAAATCGTTTTCTTCGACGAGCTCACCACGGGACTCGATCCCCAGGCACGCCGTGCCATGTGGGACCTTGTACAGGACTTGCACCGGGAAGGGAAGACTGTGTTCCTCACGACTCACCTGATGGACGAGGCGGAAAGGCTCTGCGATCGAGTTGCCATCATCGACCACGGTGATATTGTGGCTCTGGACACACCCCAGAACCTCATCAGCACAGTGGACGTGGAGACACGGGTACTGCTTACGGTGCCGGAGGAAGCCCTGGCCGAGGCTGTCGCCAGGGTGCGTACGGTTCCCCACGCAATTCGAGCGGAGTCGGCGGGGAGCGAAATCGTGGTCCATGGCTCGGGAGACGCCCTTCCAGTTGAGGTCGTCAACGCACTGTGGGAGGCCGGGATCCAGTTCGCTTCGCTCAAAGTCGAGCGTCCCACGTTGGAAGATGTGTTTTTGAAACTGACGGGCCGGACCATACGCTCGTAGAAGGAGGAACGACTATGAAGGGTCTCCGCAGGCTTGCGATTGTCGAGATGAAGATGTTCATCCGCGAGACTGAGTCGTTTTTCTTCACGCTGGTCTTTCCCTTGGTACTGCTATTCATATTCGGGAGCATCTACGGAAACAAGCCGTCAAGTTTCTTTGGAGGACACGGCGCAGTCGATGTGTCCGTACCCGGATACGTGTCCCTCATCATAGCGAATGCCGGATTCCTGACCATGGGGGCAACCATCGCCGGCTACCGAGAACAGGGAGTTCTAAGAAGGTACCGTGCAACCCCACTCAACCCTGTTTCTCTTCTGGCAGCACAGCTCTTGACAGTCCTCATTATGACGGTATCGAGCACGTTGTTGTTGACGGGGGCGGCAAAAGCATTCTACGACCTAAAGTTTTACGGAAACATCCTGCATTTTGCAGGTGCTTTTGCAGTTTCTCTCCTCTCGCTTTGTGCGGGCGGATTTGTGGTGGCTTCCATCGCCCGTTCTCCGCGGGCCGCCACGCTGATGCTGATGACAGTTTTTTACCCAATGATCTTCCTCTCCGGAGCGACCATCCCGCGCGAGGTACTTCCGTCATCCGTACAGAAGTTTTCGAAGCTCCTGCCGCTCACCCACTCGGTAACGATTCTGCGAGGGACCTGGTTTGGCGGCAACCTGGGAGCATTTGGGTCGGAAATATTGGTCTTAGTTATTCTGGCGGGAGTAGCCATGGCCGTATCAAGGCTGACTTTCAGATGGGAGTAAGAAGATGCGAGAATGTAAGGTCAACTGGTATGTTATGCGTTATCCCAAAGGAACCCATGAAAAGACTTACCCATCTCACACGTCAGACCTGCCTATTTGCCGGCAATCTTCATAGGTCTGTGGCCTCGAAGTAACACCTTTGAACTTGACTCGTTCCAGGCCAAACCCGGGTTCAGCGTCATAATCATATCCACCTACCCTGCTCTTCCACCACCCCCGCCGCCACCACCTCCGCCTCCGCCGGAAAAGCCGCCCCCGAATCCGGCGCCGGAACTTGGCGCATAGTTCACAGCTGTGTGGACCGAAGTGTGAAGGGCGTCGGTCAAGCCAGTGACAAGATCCCCAATCGACGCCGTGCTCAGGCCCCTTCCGGCCAGGCGCATCCACATCCAGGGATGGAACCCCGGCACCCGCGGCTGGGTGATTTCGGGGAAGACGATCTTGAGCTGGTTTACGACCTCCCTGGCCACGCCGAGAACCACGGCGTAGACCAGATAATGCTCCCAGACGGCGAGGCTGGGCAAAGTGGCCCGGTCAAGGGAGGAAAAGTGGAGGAGGAACCTGCGGAACGCCTGCCACTTTGCCATCTCTGTGCTTCCCTCCTGCGACCTTCGCCTCATGAGTGCTCCAGCGATTATGAGGATGAGGCCGCCCAAGCTGGCGAGTACTCCGAGGGGGTTGCGGGAAATCGTGGCCGCTATAGTGCCTATGAATACCAGCGCGACGCCGGCGCCTATTTCCCGCCGCTTCACCTTCTGAATCCCCTGGTCGAAGAAGCTAAGCGAAGCCTCGGTCGTGCGGACCGCCTCCCGGAAACCCTCGAGAAATCCGTTCATGGACCTGGGGTCGTCCTTTGCCCACTCCCGGAGATCATCAAAGCTCAGGCTATCTTCGCCGCGGGAAGCGAATTTGAAGAGGAGGTCCAATACCATCTTTTCGTGCGGCTTGAGGAGAGATTCCTCACCGGTCTCAAGGCGCCGGAAAACGTAACTGGGCCCGGTCTTAGCACCGGGAAGGCCTCCTGGCACCCCTGCGTCCGCGGTTTCAATCTCAATCGCAAGGAATCCTCTTCGCGCGAGGTCCAGGATGGTAGCTGTCACCTCGTTAGCTCCGATGTTGCCGAAACGCCAGAGGCATCCCGCCTCAGCGGGAGAGTAACCGGCGGGCAGTTCACGATAGTACTCGCCGGCGTAAGCGGGTTTGAAGTCCCGACCGTACAGCATCTTGAGCAAGATCGCCGCCGCTACCGAGGCGAGAAGAATGAGAGACGACCCGGTGGTGACCGCGAGGTTAATCGTCCGTGACCTGTTGGCCTGAGTCGCCCAGGCCTCCTCTTCAGAAAGAATGGAGATTAAGGCATCGCGGTCGTCGACGTTGGTGGCCTGCGGGACCAGACGCCTGGGAAAGACTACTCTGCCTTCGAGAAACCGACCTGATGGGAGTTTCGGCAAGGTCCAAATAACCAGCTCGGGCGAGACGATTCTCACAATACCCGACAGCGGACCATGCCCCCAGGCTCTTATTTCATCCTTCCGCGCTCCCGGAGGAAGCTTGAGTTCCACCGTTATGTTGCTGGACGACACTTCCCACCCTGCGCCTATGAACTTCCAGTATAATTCAGCTACGTCCCTATGGGAAACCACGGCACCCTTTACGCGATAGGAAAGATCGAACGTCCTCGATTCGTCGGTGGCCTGAAAGCGCCAGGTGACCTGGATCATGCCGGGGGTCTCTTTGATGCTGTACGTACCCGATCCTGAAGACGCGGGGGAATACTCGTGTCCGTTCTCGGAGACTTTGATGTCGGTAATGCCCTGTGACCCGGCCAGCAACAGGTCCTGCGTCACCCAACTGAAGGAGCCGTTAAAACGGAAGGTCCGCCTCTCGATGACATCCATCGAGCCGTCGGGATTGATGGCGGCTGTTATCTCCACCTTGGTAATCGAGTACGACTTGGCATGAGCGACGCCGGAAAGCCCGATTACGAGAAAGAGAGACAACAGCGCCGCACCGATTATCCTTCCCCGGGCAACCGGACGCCGCACATGAATCGTTCTGTGGCCTCTCAAGCCTGGCTTCGAACGTGCTCTCATCAGAACTTCACCTTTGTTGGGCCGCGCGATTCGTCTTCGGCTTCGAAATACGCCATGGGTCTGAAACCGAACAAGCTTGCAACGATGTTTGAGGGGAACCTTTGGATCGCGGTCATGTACTTCATCACGGTATCGTTGTAAAACTGGCGGGAAAAAGCGATTTTGCTTTCGGTGTCTGAGAGTTCCTTCTGGAGTTCTACGAAGTTGGTGCTCGCCCTGAGTTCGGGGTAGTTTTCGGCGACCGCCAGAAGTCCCCTGAGTGCGACGGCCAGTGCGTTCTGCGCGGATATCTCCTCGTTGATCTCCTTGGCTGACGCTACCCTGCTGCGAGCCTCGGTGACTTTTTCGAGCACTTCCTTTTCGTGGGATGCGTATCCCTTGACAGTTTCCACGAGATTGGGAATCAGGTCGAAACGCCGCTTGAGTTGGACATCGATCTGGGCCCAGGCGTTATGAACTCTCTGCCTCAGTGTCACGAGGTTGTTGTAGGCCACGATCAAATAAAGCGCAAGGGCGCCGAGGAATACTGCTAGCCATATCATCCTACCGGCCTCCTTTCGGTTCGGAAGGCTTCCGTCTGCCGGAGTGGATGGTTTCTGGGACCGCTTTGAGCGTACGTCGCCTCGGTGACATGGTATTCCCTCCGGTGCGGGATTTTTCCTCCGTGCTTCGAAGGGGACATGCGCTTACCCTCGGTTCACGCATTGTGGAGTGATGGTCATCCGGCCCCACTGTTCTCCCGGGAAAGCGATGTAAGTTAGTACATCGCTGGCAGCCTTACAAGAAACGCAGTTTAGCTTATTACGATGGGGCAGGTGAAACCGTTGGAAATGGTGTCAAGGCGACGCTCCTGAGATACTCACCCCATTGCGATAGGGCAGATAAAGCCGTATATTTGAGTTGGCCTTCGGGGCAGGGTGAGGCCAACAGCCGATTTTGGCTGGTGGTCAATTCCCGACCGGCGGTGATGCCCAGGCTGTTCGCCGTGGGACGAGTCCATCAGCCCCAGCGGTTGAGCCGGTG
>DYEQ01000055.1 GCA_020725645.1 Candidatus Fermentithermobacillaceae bacterium
AATACTTGACCGTTCGGGGTGGCAGCACTATAATCACAGCAAATCAGCCCAATACCAGCGGCCATGATGGGAAAGAGTAGGCACCGCAGCGGCGCTCAGAGAGCCGGCGTTTTGGTGAGAATCCGGTGCGTGCGGCGGTGGTGAATGGTTCCCGGAGCTGTCATGCCGAAAGGTGTTCGGTCGGCTTAGCGGGCAGCCGAGCTCCGCTTCCTTGCCGGTTGGTTAACCAGTCGACCCAGTAGGCGTGACCGGAACCCCACCGTTAAACGGGGCAGGTATCGGACGCGTCGAAATTCGTCCCGTACCGTTGAGATGAGATCTTTGCGGGTCTCAAGTGCGGGTGGCACCGCGAATCCCTTTTCGCCCTGCAGCGGAAAGGGATTTTTGTTTTAGTCACGAGCTGGGCAGGCAGGAGACGACGGCAGTGTTCTCAAAGCCTCGCACTCCTCCGGACGCGGGTCGACCGCACCGTAGCGGGCAGAGCTTCATCCACCGGACGGGGCACCGGACGCCGGCGGGATTTCAATCTGTGGGGTTCTCGCCCAGGGAACACCGGGGCTTCTGTCGCCCAATGCGGATAAACAGAGCCGTCCGGTTGTGCTCAACTCCGACCCTCCGGCTGCTTTGGGCGGAACGACAGGAGGTTTTTGCGATGAACTTGAGGAAACTGTTGACGGCAGCTTTGCTGTTAGGGGTCGGGCTCGTCCTTCACGGGTTGACCCCGCCGATCCTCCTGGGAATGCGTCCGGACTTCTTGCTGGCCATGATGTTCATGGTCATCATATCCGGTGCCAATCCCGTGGAGACGCTCGCAGTAGGGCTTTTATCGGGAATCCTCACCGCTCTTACCACCACCTTTCCCGGGGGCCAGATCGCGAACATGATCGATAAGCCCGTAACCGCCTTCTTCGCATTCGGGCTTTGCCTTCTCTTGCGGAGGGTTCATCCGGTCGTAAAGGTCCCGGTAGTAGCTTTTTCAGGTACCCTGGTTTCAGGTGCTGTTTTCCTGGGAAGCGCCGCCCTTGTCGCCCGACTTCCGGGTAGTTTCGCAGGACTCATCCTGGCGGTTGTGTTGCCTGCCGCCGTAGTCAATACCGTGGCGGTGTCCGTGCTGTATCCTGCGATGCGCAAGGTGCTCGAAGGTAAGCAAGACAAAGCGCGGGGACGGGCAGCGACTCCGACTGAATCTGTCCGTAGGTAAATGACCTTGGGATGCTGGCCGCCGCCCTGGTTGACATATGAAGAGGTGTACCAGTCCGACATAAGACCGGTGTCCCGTCACGAAGGGGTGCACAGATGCGGCGCGACCGTGGCCGGGACGGTGGCCAGTCCGGTTTGGAATTGAGCTCGAGAGGCTAAGGCAGAGCGCGCAACTGCACGCAGCGGCTAGGGTTTCAAGACTGCTTATCGGGTTGGGGGCCGAGGCGGGATGACAGCAGTGTCCAGCCCAGTATGTGCATGGGTGCGGTGACCTCCGGGAAACTGGGACGGGGATGGCGAGAGGGTGAGCGAGGCCACAAGTCGCATCGCACGTTCGGTCCCCGACGGGGATGGATTGGTAAAGGAAACGGTTCGAACGGCGTTGAAAATAGGTTATTCGCCTGATTGGCCGATAGCCCGATCCGGGCGGAATAATTGATTGGGTTTCCCCGGCACTCCCGCCCGGTGGCGTGAACCGATCGTATTCTACCTGATGGTGGAAAGGGGACCGGGGGTGTCACGGTCGCGCGGTTTCTCCCGGCCCCGGAAAGGCGCTGGTAGGTACCTGGTCATCCTGGAGGTGGTCACGTTGGCCGGCATACGGATTGTACACGCAGCGGATTTCCATGCAGGAAGGCCCGCCCCTGCCTACCTGGGGGAGGAAAAGGGCCGCTTGAGGCGAGAGGAGCTCGTAAAGGCCCTTCAGACGACGGTCGACGTGGCTAAATCTGAGAGCGTCCATTTGCTTCTCATTTCCGGGGATCTTTTCGAGCACACCTATTCTCGCGTGGGGATGATCCGCGAGATGTTCGCGCTATTCGAGAGGATTCCGGCTACCAGAGTTTTCATATCTCCTGGTAATCACGACCCTTACGTCGATGGGTCGTTTTACGCCACGCTAAAGATGCCCGATAACGTTCACGTGTTCAAAGAACGTACGATAACGAGAGTTATCCTTGACGACCCCGGAGTTGTTGTGCATGGGCTTGGATGGACCAAGTTTGAGGAAACTGCCCGGCTTTTGTCGGGTTACAGGTGCCCTGATGGTGAGTACCCGAACGTACTCGTGGTCCACGGGGACTTCGTGAGGGATTCAACCGGTTCTTCTTACCTCCCGATTTTCCCGGAGGACATCGAGGGCTCAGGTGCGGACTACGTAGCATTGGGCCACATCCACGTTCGCACCGAGTTTCAGTGCGGCACGGCTACGTGCGTTTATCCAGGTAGCCCCGAGCCGCTCGACTTCGGTGAGGTCGGGGAACATGGGGTATACCTCGTTGAATTGGGTAAAGGGAGCGTGAAGACGAAATTCGTTCCGACGGCCAAAAGGAAGATGCACCGGGTTTCATGCGATATCACCGGTGCCGATACCCTCGAGAAAGTTTGCGCGGCCATCCTGTCCGTGGGTGAGCCGTCGGAGAGAAAAGGCGGTCTTTGGGAAGTCACCCTGACGGGCGTGGCCGACCCGGAGATCGACCTCGATCTGGACGAAATCAAAAGAGCTATATCCAACGAGTTTTTCTACGTGAAGCTCGTGCTGGATGTGGTGCCCGACTACAACGTTGCAGCTATAGCTAGTTCGAACGTCCAGGGACTTGAGAGCCGGTTTGTACGGGCCATCATGGAAGAGCGGGAGCAGGCAAAAGCTGCGGCAAACGAAGCTCGAGTTCGGCTTTTGGAAAAGGCCCTTTACTTTGGTTTGGACGCGATGAAGCTTAAGCGGGTCGTACATAGGGGTATCGTCCGCGACTCCGAGTAGCTGGTCCCGGGGCCGATTTGACTGGTGCCAGTTTTCCATACTGCGCGATGACGCGAGAAAGGCTGCTCTTCGGGTAACGGAGGTCTGTGACATGAGGATCCTGAAACTCATTCCAACCGCTTTCGGGAAGTTTCACGCTACGAAGCCCCTGGACCTCGATCCGGGTCTCAACCTCATCGCAGGGGGAAACGAGGCCGGCAAGTCTACGCTTCAAGCGTTCATCCTGGGAATGCTTTACGGGTTCAAAAAGGAGGGCCTGTCCCGGGTCAAGCGGACGGACGAGTTTGAGAAGTACCGACCATGGCACGGCAGGGATTACGCCGGCGTTATGGTCTACGAACACGATGGCAGGAGATACAGGATCGAAAGGTCCTTTGACCCGGATTCCACAGCTATCTTCGACGATGTCACCGGCGAGGACATAACCGCCACGTTTTCGCAGGACTCAAGAAGGGAATACGACTTCGCCCAGCGCCATCTCGGACTTTCGGCCAGGGAATTCACGAATACCGTGTGGATCGGGCAGCTTGGAAGCAAACAGGAGGAGGGACTCGGCAAGGAAATCCAAGGGAAAATATTGAACCTGACCAGAGGCGGATCCGAGGACCTGTCCGTCGCGGAGGTCCTATCTATTCTCGAGAGCGAGAGGAAAAAGATCGGCACCCCCAGGACCACCGAGGCGGCCCTGGACAAAATCGCCAGGCGTATCTCTGAACTTGAGAGGGAGAGGAAAGCGGCGGAGGCGCGGGAATCGGAAGTTAGAGACCTCCTCAAGGAAGCGTCCATTCTGGCCGAAAAGAAAGCGGAGAAAGAACGAGCTGTTGACGCTGCCGTGCGAAAGGTGCGCGAGCTTCGATACGTTCTGCTCCGAAAGCGGCTTCAGCAGGTTTCAAAGGTGTCCGCCGAGCTCGACGAGCTCCGGGTGCGGGAGAAAGATCTCAGGTGGGCGGCGGGAACGGACGAAAAGGCCGGGGAGGCGTTGGCCGTCCTTGACGCCCGGTTGGCGGAAGCTCAGAAGAACAAGGTGAGTTTGGAATCTTCCCTTGCAAAGCTCGAGGAGGAGAGGTCCCAGCTTCTTGCGCAACTTGATTCGCTCAAGCTCGTAAAGCAGCTCGGCGTCACCGAGGCCGACGTCGCTTCATCTTACACGACATACCTCAACGCCAAAGCTTCAAGGTCCCAGGCGGAGAGAAAGCTGCTCGCACGGAAGCAAGACGAATCTCGGCTACGGGAAGAGGCGAGACTCAGAGGAATCGACCCCACGCTGGAAATCGCCAGGGATACGGTGGACCGGGCCGAGAAGATGCAAGAGGACCTGGAGGCCATCGAAGACCGGGAGAGGATGGCCTCTTCCGAGCTGGAAGGAGCCTGGGCGGAAGTAGCGGCGGCCAATCCTTTTGCAGCTGCCCTCTGGTTCTATGTGTTTGGAGTGGTGGCTGCTGTCCTGGCTGTGGCGGGCACCTTTTTGACGCAGCCGTGGGCATGGGTTGCCTTCGCGACTGCCGTCATCTCGTTTGGGCTCGGGGTCGTACGCCATCTCGTAGCGGTACGCGGAAGGGCCTCGCAAATGGCTTCTATCAGGGAAAAGGAACAGTACGTCGCCAATCTCAGGCAGGAGGTATCCCGCGTTAGGGACTCCCTGAACGCTTTCCTCTCTTCGTTTGGCGTTTCAAGCATGGGAGAATTAAGGCGTAAGTGGCACGGCCTCAGCGAGTACAGGGAGAGATTGAAGGCGGCGGCCGATGGCGTAAGCGAAGCTCTCAAGGAGCTCGAAGAAGCTTCAAACGCCTTAGCAAAGGCAGAAAACGAACTGGTGAAGGTTCTTAGGGTAACTGGTTGCCTGCTTCCCAATGAACCTATCAACGAACAAGCTGTAGCGACCCTGCGTAAACAGCTTGCCGAGTTGAACGCCGCAGAAAATGCCCTGCGCACGGTGGATGCCCGAACGCGGGAACGTCTTGAGAAGTTGAGCGAGATCGCCGAAGAAATTTCCCGGCTCTCGGGGGAACGGACGAGCATCCTCATTTCGCAGGGGGTGACATCGGCGGAGGAGCTCGACGCCAAGATCCAGGCCTCTCGCTCTTACAGAGAGACGCTGAAAGAAATCGAAGTGCGTGAGAAGAACCTTGCTTCCCTTCTGGCAGGCCGGACACCCGAGGACTTACGGCAGGAGCTTTCGCTGATCCTGGAGCAGTTACCCGCGCCGCCCGCTCTATCCAAGTTTGACTCGGTTACCGACCGGGACCTCGAGCAGGCAAGAGAAGAGCTCGGCGAACTCGAGCGGGTGCTTTCCGCGATTAAAGAGAGACTCGCTCGCTTGGAAGAGCTGGTAGAGATGAAAAACCGAGAGGGAAGACCCCTCTCAGAGGTGGTTGAGGAGCTTTCTGAGCTTCAAGCGCGGAGGAAATCGCTGCAGGAAGACGCAGAGGCGCTTTTGGTTGCCTATGAGGTCGTCGAGCGGGTTTCCGCCGAAATACACCGCGAATTCGCTCCTGACCTCTCAAAGCGAGCTGGGGAGGTACTTGCGGGTATCACAGGAGGCAGGTACAGCGAGGTCAAGCTCACTCCTGAGCTCGAGATAAACGTGGTCGTCCCGGAAACGCAGAGATCTGTGAAGGTCAGCCAGCTGAGCGGAGGGGCCATCGATCAAGCGTACTTTGCATTGAGAGTAGCGCTGGCGGAGATCTTGAGCGGACACAAGGATTTCCCGCTGTTTCTCGATGATTCCTTCGTCCAATACGATGACGAACGCCTGCGTGGCGCGCTGGGGATCGTCAGTTCGTTGAGCGCGTCCCATCAGGTCATCTTGTTTACCTGCCATACCCGGGAGCAAGCGGTTCTAAAATCTCTGGGCATCCCGCATAGGGCGATTCACATCATGGACATCGGTTGGTAAGGTGTGCATTAAGGCGAAACGAGTTAGGACACGGTCCTGGCAACCGAGATTGCAGGCCACATGTCCTAGCCCGGTGATGGTTTCGACGTCCCGGAAGTGTTCGAGACAGCCGTGGGCTCAATCGCTCCGTGGCCGGCGTGAAACATAGGGGTTTCCTTGGATAAAAAAGCGCCACGGGTAATTGCGGGCGTCGCCGGCGTAGTCCACTCCGATCCGCGGTGATGTGCCGACCTTGAAGGGTCGGGCGAGTTCGGACGGGGGGAACGCGACGTATAAATCGCCGCCGACCAGGTCCGCTCCGTTGTGGCGGAGGTCGATGCCCATCGCCTGGCACACCCGGGCCGGGCCCGTGGCGAGAGGCAAGCGATGCTGCCTGCGAATCTTCATAAGCTCGGTGCCTTCGATGGGTTCAAGCGCCCTGATCAGCACAGCGTGCGGTACTCCTTCTTCAGCTGCTACGATGTTGAAGCAGTAGTGCATCCCGTAGGTAAAGTACACGTATGCGGTGCCGGGCGGTCCGTACATGGCCCGGTTCCGGCGGGTCATCTTCCCTCCGAACGCGTGGCACGCCCTATCTTCGGGCCCGATATAGGCTTCATCTTCCACGATGAGACCAGCTGTGGTCCCCTCGGGGGTTTTGTGTACGAGGACTAAACCGAGGAGTTGTGGGGCCAAAAGAACTCCATGGCGCCGGTAGAAACTACGCGGAACGCGACTGAAATCTTCTTTCACAGTCGCTGTCTCCTTTTCTAGTTCCCGTTCTCAATACTCGCGAACCATAGTGATCCATCCTATAGCGCGAGCTGCTCCCAGTTCGCTCCCGCAAAATCCCAGCCCACTTTATCCATCTCCTTGAGGAACCTGGCCAGGTATTCCGCCAAAGCTGTGATTAAAGCGCGTCCCTTTTCCGCCGTGGCTTTCGAGGGATCGCCGGTGGCGCCGGTACGCGAAATCTCCGGAACTGTCGTCGATACTTTGACTTCCCGCGGAGACGACGGCCATTCTCCCCGCGCTACGTTCATGTCAACGAGATGGGGGACAACGTAAAGCGCTGCGGAAGTTTCCGCCTCGCCCGCGTGACCGGTTCCGAAGTCGGGTCCGAACGTGCCGTCAGGAGCGAGCTTTGGCCCGGAAACCCACCATGCGAGGTTCACCGCCGCTTTAGCTGCAGGGTGGACGCGATGGAGCTTTCGCATAGCTACGTCGATGGCCGAGTTGTTTCCTCCGTGTCCGTTGATGATGAGAAAGTGCGTTATGCCCTGATGGATGCAAGACTCTATGACTTCGAAAATCACGGCGGACAACGTTTCCGGAGTCAGGGTGATCGTGAAAGGATACGGCATCAGCTGATCACTAACCCCGAACGGAATAGGGGGTAGGAGCAGCGTGCCCGGAGTCATCCTGGCCACCTTCTGTGCCACGGCGTAAGCTACGTAAGTATCAGTTCCCATCGGCAGGTGATACGCGTGATTCTCGGTAGCTCCTGTAACCAGGATAGCTTTATCGAACGACAGCTTTTCGAACCTGTGGCGATTGAGCTCCTCTAGTTTGAACTCGTTTGATGTCAATGGTTTCAACAATTCATCCCCCCAGAAACGTCGTGGAAAACCTCTCTTCTCTTTACATTACAACTCACGATTCACGCTACAAATCACGACTTCTGCCGAGCTCGTGAACTGGTTGAGCCCGTGTCCCCGCACCATTATGCGACATTCGGGTGTTAAATGGCTGTTGGCCTGCAGCATATCGAGCTTGAAAAGCGGCTTGAACGGGTCAACTCGGGCTAGGGACTCATCCCTGCTCCTGGGCAGCCGCCAGGTCCACAACAGCTTGACAGTACCGCAGGACCAGGGGATCGTGGGAGAACACCACTATGGTTCTCCCCGAGAAGTTTCTAGTGATGGCTTCGCTCGTGAGGCGCTGCAGAGCCTCTCCGGTCTTCGTCCTCAGCGCCTGTTCATAGGGCATTGTATGGAACCGCCTGTATACGGCGATCTGAAGGTCCTGTTGCACCTTGAGCTCCAAACGCCGTATGGCATAGCCCCGAGCGTAGAGCAGAAACGCCTGCAAGACCTCCATCCCCTGGTAGACTGTCATCGAGACAAGGAAAGCCCTCCTATCGAGGACGGTCAGAGCATCGATAACTCGCTTGAAGAAGAACGGCACGACTCCACTGACCGCGAAGAACAAAAGTTGCAAAGCAAGTACGAGCCCCCAGAGCGCACTGTACCGGAACACGTACCCACGCCAGAAGCTAACTAGGCGGCTGTACCGCTCCATCATGCCTTTGCTCCGTTCCTTGGTCGGCGGAATTCCTCCAACATATGGGATGGCAGCCTCTACCGACATCTTACCCATTCTACGTGTGCGCCCAAATCCCTCCTGACCTGGGTACCACGTTTAACTGGTAGTCGATAGCGGACGCTGCTTCTCTTACGTTGGTCTGGGTAGTAAGGAGGGGCCTCGCGTAGTGCGCTCGACCCAGGCAAAAGTACAAGCCCCGGCAGCTTTGGGCTGCCGGGGCTGGGAGGGGTAGATGTCTTCTTTCAGTCGAGGAATCCCGAGTACTTCCCGGTGATCTCCATGAGGGCCACCAAACATCTGACGGCCAGAGCCATCTTATCGGGTATGAGATTGCCATCGGGGTCGCTCGTGCCCATGCCCGGAGAGATGAAGATGTTTCCGTCGTAAGCGATGGTGGGGATGATACCCATCTGAGCGAGCCCAGTCTGGATGAGGTGAGAACCAGCGTACATGTCCTCGATGGAGAAGATCGGGAATCCCATACCTTCCTTCCAGGTGTTCTCGTAGTTAACCTCGATGGTGAGGGAGTTGTACGACTTGGATATGATAAGCCCCTTGTACAGCCTGGGACCGGCTTTGGCGAATTCCTGCTTTACGATATCGTACAGCTGATCTACCTGCTGCTTGTAGAAGTTTGCGTTATCCCGGAGCTCTTTCAGTACCTGGATCTGGGTGAGGAGTGCTTCCTTACCCGGGTCGAGGATGACGTAGGCAGCTTTTCCGTATGACGCGATCGTTCCGTACCTGTCGCCATGCATCCCCAGGGCCCTGCGGATCGGGACCATGACGTCTTCTCTTCCTATGATCAGGCCCGAAGTCGCGGCGCCGGTGGCCTTGTCCATACTGTACACGACAACGCTGGCCCCGCTTTTCCTGGGATCATGTCCGATGAAAGGAAGTCCCCACGCGTTGTCGACCACGTAAGGCACGTCGTACTCCGCGGCGAGTTCTCCCAGGCCCTTTTGCAGCACCGGGGTACCGTCGGGGTCCTTCTGCCCGTATCCGTATCCCGGAGTATCGTAGCCCAACGAAGTGAACCCAGTGAGGTACGGAGCATGAACCTCTGCAGCTGCCGCCAAAACCTCGAGGGAACTCTCGGCGTCCACCTCGGTGAGGAGGGGTACCGGGAAGTACTTTATGCCGTGATTGGTGTACTTTGCACCTTCCAGCGGCACGATGACGACGTCGAGGTTGTCCTGGCGTTTTCCCGCGAAACCGAACTCTCCTGCGGTGGCGCCTCTGTCCGCCAGCATTTCTTTGTACTTGGCCGGGAACGGTCGACCGTAACCTGCCTGATGGTGCATGTGCTTCTCGTACGGGGCGATGTATCTGGCCCGGTATTTTTCACCCCTGCCCGTCGTGGGAGGAGAGAAGAGGGTATCGAAAGTGACCCATAACCCGCCCTCGCAAGTGTTTACCGGGCATACGTCGTAGTCGTCGCCGTACACGTCCTTCACTATCTCTCTGATCTGCTCAACGAGACTGGCCAGAGGGATTATTTCGTCGGCGCCTTTCTCCGAAGCTGCGATCACGCTCCTGCGGAGAGGAGCAGGGCATCCCGAGATCGCACCGGTCAGTCCGATTTTGCCCTTGAGCTCCGGCGTAAGACCTAGTTCCAGCGCTCGAGCTGCCGCCTCCTGGTATATTTTCTGCGCGTTTTGCTGGAGGTGTTTGTACATCTGGAACTTGTACTTGAATTTAGGCATTTTCTGACCTCCCTGTTTGATGGGCCGGGGGCCCGAGGCTACGTTCCGCCGCCGACATGCGCACCAGGGCGCTGGCGCCGCTCTCAAGACCCCGGTCTTCTCCTGACATCAAAGATTCCACCTTCACCACGATGTTCATGTGGTTCGGCTGGTGGCTCATATCGAACCCGGCGATGGTCCCGACCGTCCTTCCATCAAGCACGACCTCGTCGCCGCGCAAAAGGACACCTCCGGTTTCGAACTCCACAAAGCAAAGGTAAGCGATTTTCGAGACTCTCGATCCAGGGGCGGCGTCTTCCTGGGTTGCGATGAATTCGTGGATTTCTCCTGCTTTGACGGTCCTTGACGGTTGGGGTATGAGCTCGAGGTTACGACCCTCCACGATCCCTCTCAACACGGCTACAATGCGTCCTTTCAGCGGAAGCTTCTCAGCGTAGAAGTCCGTGGTTACGAGTTTCTTGACATATGGGTCGTTCGTTGCCATCCTCCCCAAGCTCCTCATCATCGATGAGCAAGTCCAACATAACATAACCCGTGGGTGATGGACAAGAGGGGTGCCATACGATTTCTCGTGGCCCGTTTTCGAGAGTTTGCGGGTGAGAGTGCGGTTGATTTCTGGGTGCAAAAGTGCACAGCTGCTCGAAGAAAAGGCGCCCGGATTCGGCAGGCTTTTCAACATCGGGAACGAAATTAGTCCCACATTATATCCGATTATTTATGGTGAGGGGCGCCGGCGCAGAGTAAACGAAAAGCAGGTTGTGGTGTTCGTTCCTTGCTTAGATTAGATAATCAAACGAGCATTTCAGATGATGTAGGTTGTCGATATTCGACGTATGTCGTCTGAACGAAAGCGGTTAACAGCATTTGATCTCAGTCGGTGGGCGGTCGAGACTCGACGCCCATCTTTCAACGAGTAAAGCGACGGATAAGCGTCGCGCTCGGGGGGAGGGAGTGTTATGAGCAGCAATTTCCAGGGTCAGGTGCCTGAAAAAGGTTGGGCCAAGGTGGAAAACGGCCGGGTAATCGTCAGTGACCCTGAACCCGGTATGAGAGCTCCGATGATCGTTCCATGCGACGAGGTCCAGGTATCCGTCAACGGAAGGATTGTTTCGGGACCTACGCCCATATCATCCAAGGATAGCGTTGTTTTAACTCCTAAGAGGGTCGAACCGAAAGTGTCCATCGCAGTTACGGTCGAGTCTGGGGGTATGGAAGCTTACGTTACCGTACAGGCGGAGGACGGGGCCGAGTGCAAAGTTGTCGATGTTCCTGCGTCCACCAATTTGAGCATCAGGGCGGAAAAGCGGGTTATACCCGCGGAGGTCAAGCCCGAGGATATCCAGGCCCTGCTTTCACAAAAGGGGATCGTTTTTGGAGTTAAGGCCGACGCGGTCGCAAAGGCGGCCCGTGAGAAGTCGGGTGAGCCGGTCCTGGTCGCAGAGGGGCTCGAGCCGAAACCGGGCGAAGATGGTCAC
>DYEQ01000056.1 GCA_020725645.1 Candidatus Fermentithermobacillaceae bacterium
CATCATCAACATTCGAGGTGAGAGCTACAGGCTAAGAGAGAAAGCACGCGCCGGAGTGTACTCAGGTCCGAAGGCTTGAGGGCAGGGGGGTCAATTCTTGACCGGCGCTAGAGGGTCAAAATCACGCCGGCGTTGACACCCCTCATCCCTCGAATGTCGTAGCCCATCTCCGCAAGCCGCGCCCGGTAGTCTCTGAAGGCCTCGGGCATCTCTCGGATGGCAGCCAACAAATCGTCTATCTTTGTTTGGAAGGCGAGTTCACTATCCTTGGGAAGATACGGAAGATCTATGGACCTTACGAAAGGGTGGACCTGTTCAGACTCCTGCCCGGGAAAATGCGCCTACCCAAGGAGCTGCTGTTGTCGTTCCTGACAGCCCCCGAGGCAAAGGCCATTGGACTCCCGACGATCACGGAGGAATCCTTGGAGCTTCACGGTCCTTGCATCGAACTGTCCGCGGTCGGCATATACCAATAGGGTACATGGAATGAAGCATGAAGTCGGAAGAGGCTGGCTTACGAGGAAGTCCAGCATGGCATCTGGAGCTACTAGACTGGACGTTTTTAGCATGTAGACGGGTGTTTGCTTTGCGCATCCCGGTTAGAAGTACTGTCTCCCTTTAACGATTTCATCATGTTCTGTATTCCTGACAATATCTGCTTCAATTCGTCGCCTATTGCCGATATCTCATACATCGATAATTCAGGTATTGAGGTAATCGGCTGACTAGGCTCGAATCGCTTGGCAATCTGTGGTTCAAAACGGTATTGATAGAGGAAATACTTCCATAGCGGTATATACGATGGACAACTCTGCTCATACTCCTGTTCTACTTTGGTACGCAGTTCATCCGAAATGAGACTTAGAAAAACAGATGCAACCTGTTGAGCCGTATCCTCATGGATGAACATACCGGGCATTTTCAGTTGCCTGATCTCCTGTTCAAAGACTCGCATTCGCATCCCTGCTACAATGCCTAGAAGCTGGCGAAACTCCCTCCTTGTCTTTTGCAGGGATAAGTATAAGGCGATTAGCAAGAGTACAACGATGCCGAGAGCTAATCTGAACACAGTTGTTAGATCCAAGACTCATCCCCCACAGTTGCTAGAATTCTCTGCTCTAGTTAATTGCTCATGAGTCGAACCCCTTCAACCTCGAAGCTGCGTTTGGTAGGGAAGTGTGCATAGTCCGGTCGAATCGACCACTTGATCCGTTTTGAAGCGTCCATCTGATCCGGTTTCAGCCGACCACTTGATCCGGCGGATTCCGACCAGCGGATCTGGAGCCAGCCGACCACTCATTGAGCCCATGCGGCACCGGTACTCAATGAGTAACACACTGGTCGGATCGGCTTCAAGACTCACCCCCTTTCTGGCCCGAAACGGCCATCATCTTGCGCATGGACTCGCCCCTCAGCGCGATCTTGTGGGCGTTGTGAACCAGGCGGTCCATGATGGCGTTGGCAACGGTGGGGTCAGGCATCAGTTGATAGCATTTGTCCACAGGCACCTGACTGCGACCACAGTCGACCTCGTCTGGTACCTGTCCTCGAGCACCTCGAGGAGCTCGCGACTCTCCGCCGCACTAAGTGGCCCAAGCCACCAATCGTCCAGCACCAGGACGTCTGTTTTGCCGAGTTTCCGTATCAGGGATGGGTAGGACCCGTCCCCGCGAGCAATGTTGATCTCCATGAACAACCTGGGCAGCCGGTAGTACCGCGAACTGTACCCGTGCCTGCACGCGCGGTTGGCCAGAGCACGAGATCAAAATGAAGGTCTTGCCGGCGCCCGTCGGGCCGGTAACAAGGATATTCTGGTGATCCTGGATCCACCGGCATGTAGAAAGGCTGGCCATCAGGGCTTTGTCCAGGCCGCGGTTGTGACCGTAGTCGATGTCTTCCATGCATGCCTGCGTTCTGAGGTGAGCTTCCTTGAGGAGCCGGGATAGACGCCGGTTTTCC
>DYEQ01000057.1 GCA_020725645.1 Candidatus Fermentithermobacillaceae bacterium
AACCCGGTGTCGGGCATCAAAGCTCCCCGCGAGCAGCGCAAGCCCCCGAAGGGGTTGTCGGAGCAGGAGCTCTACAGGCTCAAGAGGGCAGTCTACCGGGCGGACAAACCCAGGGACATCGCCATGTTCGAGCTTCTCAGCAACACCGGTCTTCGCGTGGGCGAGCTGTGCGCCCTGCGGGTCGGCGATGTGTCACTCTCCGAGCGGAAAGGAAAGGTCATCGTTCGCAGGGGCAAGGGTAACAAGTACAGGGAGGTTCCGTTAAACCTCGAGAGTCGTAGGGCTGTCGCGGCCTACCTGGCAACCCGCCCGGGTGCCGGCCCGGACGAGCCTCTTTTCGTCGGCCAGCGCGGTCTGATGACGCCTTCAGGGATATGGCGTGTCCTGCAGCGCTATGCAAAGACCGTGCGGGTGACCGTTTCCCCTCACGTCCTGCGTCATACGTTCGCGACTCGGCTTCTCAGGACCGCGGGGGCGGACCTGGTCACGGTGAAGGAATTGCTCGGGCACGAGAAGCTCGAGACGACGGCAATTTACACGAAGCCCAGAGAGGAAGATATGCTGGCGACGGTCGAGCGACTTACCTGAAACGGAGCGTGACCCCTGATTGCTGGGTACCACGACCTGCCGTGCCATCACACGGTTCCAGTTCGTCTCTTTCCAGCCACACCGCGGACCGGGCCCGACCGCTAAGTACTTGAGCGACAGCGTTATGTGTCCTCAGGAACTTAGTGGAACCAGGGAGTGTGGAATCCTGTCCGGGCCCCAACGTCCGCTTTCGGTGCTCGACGGCACTCGCAGCAACGCGCGCAAGTCCTTTGGACAGTTCGTCGGCGCACGGAACCTCGTAAGTGTCGCGCGGCAGGTCGGCTTTAGCTACTTCGGGGTACTCGCTGCAGGCCCCCCGTTCAATCGCTTAGTCATTGCCCCACTACCTGCAGAGTAAAGTCTCCTCGCTAGCAGGCCCAGAATTGGTTCTTACGGTCTCGAACGGCTGTGTAGCAACGCGGTCAAGACCGAGTATGTCCAGACGAAGCCCAGTTTCAGCTGGCTCCGGGTAGTCACGAACATAATATCTAATTCCCGCCCCTGCTCGGCTTACCTAGGCCGCGGTTCCCCCTGTAGCAAAACCTCCACTGCGTCGTTGTAAAGAGGAAGCCACGGACGCCTTATGATGACGTTGGATAGCGTATACGTCATGGCCTTGTACGCCTCCTCGGCGCTCTCAAGATCCGCGACGGGGTCTATCCCCTCGAGGTGGTCTCGCAGCAGTGCCTCCTCCTCGGGACCGAGCCCCATCTTCTGTACCAGTAAATCAACGAACCGCTGGGGATCTAAGGTGCCTTCAGGAATGCCGCCTCCCTCTGGAGGGTTTGCAGCCGCAAACGAGATCCCCCACTCCATCCACGCTTCCTGAGCGGCCAGGGCACGATGAAACCCCCGTACCAGGTCCTTCCCGAGATCCGCAAGCGTTTCGGGGAACTGAAAGCTGTCTATCCACTGACCGAGCACTGACTTGTAGCGCTCCCACTGTTTCCAGAACTCCGCAACCTCTTCCCCTGTCCAGATCACCTCGGGCAGGTGGTGCTCGGGTTCAAGGAATCCCACCCACCGGTCCCTGACGAAAGAGGGAACCCCGTAGGTTTGGCCGGTGGCCAGAAAGGAGAACGGCACGGCCTTGGCCTCTGTACCCCTGAGCGCAGCTTCAAGATTGTCCGTCATGAGCCGGTATCCCCACCCGGCACCCGAGGCGAGAAGGGCCGCAGTTGCGGGCACCAGTTCGCCCTCGGGGTGGTAGCTGGAGCTCCTTATCACCGCAAGCACGGTGCCCTCGTTAAGAGGTTCGGGAAGCTCGCCGACCCCCCTCGCAGCCACGAAGCCCTTCAGCCGTTCCACCAGTGGACTTTCCAGCAGTTCGTCTAGAGTGCTCGCGCTGGTCCTGGCCCACTCCCTCCCCGTTACCCGGAATACCGTGACCTCAAACCACCCGTTTGGTTCATCGCCCTCCAGAATGAGGTTGGTGCCCTGGGGAAGGTCCGCGACGACGCTGGAGTCAGGGGAAGGAGCTGTCCGGAGAGTGGCGCCACCGCTGGACATCACCACCCCCACCCGGCGCCCATCGCCTTTGAACTTGGGCAGGTGTGCGAAACCAGCAGTCACATCGATAAACGTAAAGGGATTGTAATTCCAGCTGCTGAACCAAATCCATTCATCCCTGCCCAGGGTTGCCCCCCGGACGTCGCGGGTTTTGCCCGGTATGATCAGGACCAGCAGTGCTCCATCGGGAACTCCGTCCAGGTGCAGCCCGTCCGTGTCGAACCAGTACTGCACTGCGGCCGGGATTCCGTACAAAGGGTCGATGGTCCCTCGCGGGTACACCGAGCTGGCTCTTCCGCTCTGGAAGAGGCGTAGATAAGGGTAAGACTGGTCAGCTGCCGGGGGCGAGCTGAACCGTACCAGGATCTGGCCTTCGGAACTCATCTCAGGTCCCAGGTATACGACCCTGTAGCGGGGCTTCTCCAAGGGGACTGGGCCAAAGGGGTAGGCGAACTCCACCGATGTGATCTTGAAGCTCGTATCACCGGCTGAAATGGTACTGCCTTCCATGTGACTTGCGTCTTCCCCGGCTCTCTCTTCCGTAGGGGAAATGAGGTCGGGCAGGGGTTGGAGCAGATGAGAACCCATAGAGCTTTCTGAAGGTTTCTCAGTGCCAATCCGCCGCAAACCCGAAACAGCCAGGAGTACGGCTATCAGCGCCGCCGCCAACACCATGATCAAGATCTTTCGCTGCTCCAACTTGCGCCACCTCGGTTTCCAGTATGAGAGGAAGGCTGGCGCTACCCCGCCCGTTCCTCACTACGTCATACCTGCCATCGCCTACATTGGCGCCGCGTCAGCTATATACTTCCTAACCCACTCGGCCAGCACCAACGGGCCGCCTGGATACAGAGGGTCTACAATCGACCCGGCGACCGCCACCTGATCACCGACATCCAGTCCTGGGTTCCCCGGGGTGAGCTTAATCGAGTAGAGTGCGCCATTGTCATTCGCCCTAACTTGCCATACATCCTTCTCCAAGCGTTTCAGGACCGTTAGGGTCCGTCCCGTGAGAGGGCCTCTCGGCAGCTCTTGGCCTACGGAAGCCCCAGCCGGTACATCAAACACTCCCGGACTGCACGATGCCCCGTCAATCTGGGACTGAAGGACCAGTGAGCCACTTGTGCTGATGGTCCACACTTTGTTCAGGTTCGGGGTCCCATCGGAATAAGAGTAGGGGCGGACCAACGGACGATACACCCCCGGCGACCATCCGTCCGAAAACGCCACAACGAACACTTGGGCGGTCCCGGACCCCAGCTCTCTTAGATCCCGGTAGTGTTCAAACCCCTGTTTGTTCATCCTTGCTGACTTCCAAGGGCCGGTCCCGAACTTGTAGTACAACTGCACCCATTCCTCCGGGGTGTCGTACTTTACGCCCTGGCGAATGGTAGTGACCCTCACACGGACCTCGCTCGGGACGGAACCGGCTGGCCGTGAGATTGCCTGCATCGAGACATAATCCGCGAACTGCCGGTAAAAGAATCCGGTCGGGTACGAGGGCTGGTGTTCCCAAGTAGGTGCAGTGGGCCTTCTAAACTCTTGGTGCAGGTGTATGCCATACGACACTCCTGTGTTACCGCTGACACCTAGCTTCTTGGTATGGAGGATTCCAGTGTCGTTCTCTGAGTAATCGGGTTCGGTCGAGTCTAGGTGGGCATAGAAGCTCTGAAAATAGTAATCTTTGCCCTGGTACACGTACTGATGTTGGAGGCTGACGAAATTCCCGTATGCGGCATCCGATCTTTTGGCGTAGACGTGGCCATTGTCCCATACCGGGTATAGGGGTCTGCCGGTACCATCGGGCTTCTTCGCTTCGAAGTCTGTTCCACGATGGTTGGAAACCTTCGTGGAGTACCCTGCCAGGGGCCGGGGTTCCCCGTAGGGTGCCGTGACAGTAGTGACGTCACTACTCCCCGTCCCGATGTCTCCCACTCTCATCGGGAACCACAGATCCCCAAAGTATACCTCGGACAATGCGGGGTAGTTCGGCTCCTTATCATCCGGCTCACGGAACCAGGGTTGCCCTGGGTCTCCCCGACTCGCCTTCGTAGTGAAAGTGTACAGGTCGGACTCCTCCTGCCACGGGCCGCCAGTAGTCTTCACCCTGAAGTAGTAGGTTCGGCCCGGTATCAGGTTGGGAAGGAGAAGCCACTTCCGGTACCTCCCATCTCCCATAGGTCCTCCCGATGCCTCACCGGTGATCGAACTGCCGAGGGAACTGGTTAAGCCGTACTCGACCGTCGGGTTATCCGGATAATAGGTGAACCATTGTACGTAGGCGGTGTCCATGCCGGGTTCGAGGATTACCTCGGAGTTAGGATTCCCGGGATCTGTTCTCCACGTCGTAGCTACCCCGGTGACACGCGAAAGCTGGTAGTAAGCGCTGTTGTAAGCGTAGATACGTATGGGGTACGTCATCCCGGAGGCGACATCGTGCTTGATCCTTTCGGGGTTGGTGTACCCAGTGGCAGCAGCGAGCAAGTTTGCTGACTGATCGAAGAGAAACATGTCGAGATCAGCTGTCGAGCTTTGTGTCCAGGAGAGTTTGAGGTCAATGGTTCCCCCCTGTCCCATCTTGCAGGATGCCCAGTGGGTCTGGGATCCGTTAATGAAAGCCCCGGACGACGTAAGACCGTATAACAGGCTCGTCAGGTCGTAGCTGGCATCTCCCTGATAAGCGTGGACGGCTATAAAGTACCGGCCGGGCTCCAGAACCAAGTATCTGGCTACCTCTGGGTTGGCGGTGGTGGATGCTGCCTGTGCAACCCACTCGCTAGGGTTATTGTTGACTGAGTTGAAGATGATTAGATCGAGATCGCTCGAGGTGGGGGTCCACGATACGGTTGTTTCCAGCACGCCGCGCGAACTTAGGTCGGCGTACCACCATTGGGTCTCTCCACTCTTGATGGTCTTTGTGGAGGTGGTGGTTGCAGTAGTGGTGGTCTTGGTTCCCTCCGGGAGTGTCGGTGGCATCACCTCCTGCGAGGCGGCCTCCTCAAAGATTCGAGCAAGAGCGGTTACCGGGCCCAGCCCATAGACAGCTAGGTTCCTACCATCAACGCTGCCCACGACGGCGAACCCCAGACCCTCTATGTCTACGAGCAAGGCAGGGCAAGACCCAAGGGGGAGGTTCCCCACAACCACAACGTTCCCGGGTCCCCCGGGGAGAAGGATAGTGTTGCCCGCAGAGCGGACCAATGTGACATCAGCCTCGTTTACGTCCAACTTGAATACGAGTCCCGCCACCAAACCCTCCGCCAGCTTCACAAGCGGGGGGTCCCCCGGGGAAGTGGCCCCTGTATCAGGCTCCAACCGGATGATCGAGCCGACATAGGCCACTCGGGCGTTCTCCAGGGCGGCGTCTGCTGATGCCGGAAGCTGGCGTAGGATTGCCGGAAAGGACTGAACGAACTCTATCCCGTCACCCGCCAGCTTCCACTCGCTCCATGCCTGGGGGACGATGGGTGGAATGGGAGTCTTGCCCGCAGGAAACGGGTTGGGATGGGGTTTTGATCCCGAAGCCCCGGCGGTCGCTGGCAGAAGCAGGCACCCCAGTAGCAGGATGACAAGCCACCAACTGAGACACATGCGTACGTATTTGCCTAAGCGGCCATGTGACGCCATTACTATCACCTCCTGGGATATTGTACCATATCAGTGTTCCTGTGTCACTAAGCGCAGACACGATATGGGGCAGCGAAACATCAAACAGATGCTCGCGTTCCTTTGGGACGTTGCTATATGGACAGACCGTGCGCCGTGTTCGAACTTCTGAGCAACGCCAGTCTTCGCGTGGGCGAGCTGTGCGCCCTGCGGGTCGGGGATGTGTCACTCTCGGAGCGGAAGGGAAAGGTGATTGTTCGGAGAGGCAAGGGGAATAAGTACAGAGAGGTTCCAGTGAACATCGAAACCCGCAAAGCTCTCGCGGCCTATCTCTCGACGCGTCCCGGTGCCGACCCGGACGAGCCGCTCCTGGTTGGCCAGCGCGGCGCCATGACGCCTTCAGGCGTTTGGCGCGCCCTGCAGGGTTACGCCAGGGCAGCCGGGGTGGCTGTGTCTCCCCACGTTGCAAATTCCCACTTAAATCTGAGCCACTTTTCCCGCTGAAAATTGAGCCACCCTTCCAGGGAAATTCCCTCCGATCTGGAAATTGGTCGCAGGTCGGAGGTGACTGGGAGGGTGATATCAGTGGAAGCCTGGACCACAAT
>DYEQ01000058.1 GCA_020725645.1 Candidatus Fermentithermobacillaceae bacterium
AGTTCCTCAACCGCCTGGACGAGATCATCATCTTCAACAGCCTGGGTCCCGCCCAGATACGGCGCATCGTGGACCTGCAGCTGGAGCGCCTGGCCCTTCGTCTCAAGGAGCAGGACCTGCGGCTGGAAGTGAGCGAGGGTGCCCGCGACCTCCTGGCGGAAGAGGGCTTCGACCCCGTCTTCGGGGCCCGCCCCCTGCGCCGCACCATCGAGCGCCAGGTGGCCAACCGGGTGGCCAGCGCCATTCTGGAGGGCCGGTTCCGCCCCGGCGACACCGTCCTGGTCGACCGGCAGGGATACGATCTGGTGCTGACGAAGAAGCAGTAGCAACGCCGAGGGGTGCCGCGGAAGGGAAGGGAGGAGGGCGGAGCACATGTTCGTGCGGGACCGTATGAGCCGTGATCCCGTGGTGGTGAGGGCAGAGGATACGCTCCAGCGCGCCCGGCTATTGATGGAGGAACGCGGTTTTGAAGCGTTGCCGGTAACGGAGAACGGTCGCCTGGCCGGTATCATCACCCACTGGGACATCCTGCGGGCCCTGGGCCGGGCAGGCGATCCCGGCTACCCGGAGGGCGCGCGGGTGGTGGACGTCATGACCCGCGAGGTACAGGCGGTACGGCCGGACGACGTCATCGAAGAAGCGGCCTGGTACATGTCGCGCTATGACTACACCGCCCTGCCCGTGGTGGAAGAAAACGGTGCCCTCGTGGGGATCATCACCGCCCACGACCTCTTCCGTGCCCTGGTGGACATGCTGGCCATCACCGCTCCCGGCACGCGCGTCACCCTGGTGGTGCCGGACCGGGTGGGCATGCTGGCCCGTATCACCGAGGTCGTACGCGATGCGGGCGTATCCATCGCGTCGGTGGCCGTTTTCCCCCGGGACGTCCCCGGCTGGGCGGAGGTGGTCCTGCGTTTGAAGACCACCCAACCTAAGGATTGCCTGGACAGACTGGTGGCCGCTGGCTTCAACGTCACCCACGTTTCGCTGGTATGGACCGGCTCCTGATCCGCCGCGGCGATGCGGAGCCAGAGGCGGGACCCTGAAGTTCATCGTTGCTTCCGCTGCTTGCACTGCTTACGCTGTGCGAATTTGACGCGGCGGTCTTTGCACCGTATAATGAGCATAGATCGGAAGGTCGGGGCGTGGCCCAGCTTGGTAGGGCGCGTGGTTCGGGACCACGAGGTCGCCGGTTCAAGTCCGGCCGCTCCGACCACCATTTTTCGCTTCACGCCGGCATTCCTGCGTTTGTGCAGAGTGGTGTTGACGCGGGGCGGCCTGTCATGGGGAGCAGGTACGGGCGTCCTCAAGGGCCAGCCCATTCCAGCAGGCCCGCTGCCTCGAGAGCTTTGAATGCGCGCTTTATGTCCTCTCGAGAGAACTTGCCTTCTTTGATCGCGTAGACCTTTTGAACGACAGTGTCCGGTTCAGGGGTGGTTCGGTGAAACTCTGCCAGGGAGCGATAAACGTAGTGAGTGGTTGAGAGCAGTTCAAGGATTCTGGGAGGGAGACTCTCGAACATCTGAACTACCGCTCGGAGAGCATCGGAATAGGAGCTGAGTTCGTCTGCAAAGGAACGGAGAAGGACTTCTGCCTTGGGCCCGAGCGCGTAGTCAGATCTGTCCGGGTCCCTTGAGACATCCCGGATGATGTCTTCTACTTCCAGTTCGGGCACGCGAAGGTAGAGGTCATATGAGAAGGGCCCGTAGTGGTACATCTCGAACGCGTAGCCAATCGGTACCCCCCTTGCCCGTACAAAGTAACATAGCTTTTGGAGGACCGTCCTTCCTATCGGTCTTGAAGTTACCGCACGCCACCGTCTAATCAGATCAACCACCACTGCGTCTTCAAAAGAGGCAAAAGGCAGGCTCATAAGCATATACCCCCCCCCGCTCATAAGGTTCTGGGCTGAAGCTGTTCCCGTAACTCTTCAACACAGGCACGTAGCACCTGTTTCTGGGTTTTTTCGCAGTAGAACCGTATGACGCAAAACGATGGTGGCATCCCCGCTATGATAGCCGAGTAATCCGCCACTGGCCTCAGTTGTCTAGGTTCCCTGGTAACAACGTAGAACTCCTCCCCATACTTCTCTTCGCCGCTTTCTGTAGCCATGTCCTCGTGTCGCCCGCGTACCATGAACGTGTGTATAGCTCCCCTGGCAGCCCAATCAGGGATAATGACCAAGCCTCGAGCCTGCTCGCTGACGGCAGCGAATAGACGACGGGCATAAACACGCTCCTTCTGGTCGGCAGTATCGCTTGTCTGGAAGAATACAGTATGATGGCGGCGGTTCACTATTCTTTGGGCCCATTCGCTGTCCTGCCTGCTCCGAAGGATGTCCATCATGGTGTGATCATCATAGCTCAGCAGTGACTCTGGCGTGCTCCTCCATTTCTCAATGAGGGAATTGCGGCCGAGTTTCGTCTGGTCTTCCATGAGGAACTTCGCGAGGTAGATGTCATAAATGCGACGGGTGCGGTGACAGTATACCTGTGAGTACATAAAATACCGGGCGACGAGTAGGGCTTCCAGGCTGTGGACTCCTCCTTCTTCTATAGCCAACTCCAGGCCACCCTCAGGTGACTTAATGAGTGCGAGGGACTCTACCAACCGCTCCCAATCGAATTGCCCGTAGTAGACTCCGCAGTGGAGGGAATCCCGAAGAAGGTAGTCCATTCGATCTGCATCCAGTTGCCCCTTAAGAAGTTGATGTAGGATACGGAGTTCGGTCAGTGGTCTGTCGGATAGCACTGACAGCACCGCATCGGTTGTCCCGGCCTCGTAGACTCCGTCTACGAAGGATCTAAGTACTTGGTCCATGATCTTACGACCGATCGACTCGTGCTTGAGGTCCTTGATTTCTCCGGCGTGTGAGAAGGGCAGGTGTCCCACGTCGTGCAGCAGTGCGGCGAGCCTTAAAACCTCTCTTGCTCGGTTCAGATCCCAGCCAATTTGACTAAAATTTCTGGACAACTCTGTTAGATGTTTCTCCTCCAGAACCAGGAAGGCCCTGTCAGCAAGTTGCATGACTCCTATGGAGTGCTCAAACCGGGTATGGGTTGCGCCTGGGTAAACGTACTCGCAGAACGAGAGTTGCCTGATCCGCCGAAGCCTCTGGAAGAAAGGATTGTCGATTATCTCCTTTTCCTGGTCCGAGAAGTGCACGAACCCATGGACAGGGTCTCGGATCCTATGCGGTCCGAATGCTCGCATCCCAGACCCCTCCCCGCTTCACGTTTTGAGCTACATCGGCCGCGGCGGCGCGTAGCTCACGACCGTCAATTCTACCCCTCCCGCTGGTACCGTG
>DYEQ01000059.1 GCA_020725645.1 Candidatus Fermentithermobacillaceae bacterium
CACAGCCTTGCCCTGCGCCGGGACGGCACGGTGTGGGCCTGGGGAAACAACCATCATGGACAGCTGGGGGACGGAACCCAGGAGGATCGGGCGGAGCCAGTGCGGGTATCGAGCCTCGACGACGTGATCGCCGTAGCTGCCGGAGGGTCCCATAGCCTGGCCCTGCGCGCCGACGGCACCGTCTGGGCTTGGGGGGGGAACGGGCTCGGGCAGCTGGGGGACGGAACTTCTGAGAATCGGTTAGAGCCGGTGCAGGTACGGGGCCTCGATGACGTGGTAGCGATAGCAGCGGGAGGCTCGAGAAGCATCGCTGTCCGGTCCGACGGAACGGTCTGGCAGTGGGGCTACCTTTGCGGGGTGTTCACAGACAGCCCCCCCTATATCTACGCGAACGATTACTCTTCCACGCCGGTCCAGCTCCGACGTTTTCCATGGGCACGCAACTGACCAATATCGTCGAACCCTCTGCGGCGATGGGCGGCAATTGCCGAGGTTAAGTTCGGCATCTGATCAACTGTCAACTGGGGTTCCCACCGTGGCCCAAGGGCAGGAGGGTCTCCCACCTTAGGCCTGTGCAGGTAGCGGGCTGACCGGCGTGGTTTCAGAGAGTGCTGGAGATGTCTTCTCCCGCTCGCTCAGAAGCGACGGCATGGTTTATGCGTGGGGCACTAACGATAGTGGCCTGATTGGCTGTCACGTGGCTTCATTATCGGGCTTATGGGTGCCACAGGTCTCATCGATGTAGTGCGCTAACGCTGGTCTAGCTGGAGGAGGCCACCGGGCCGAAGACTACTGACAAGACCAACCCAGCACAACAACTTGACTCTATGTAACCACTGTAGTAACATCCTAATGTAATCATAATAGTACCCAAACCGGGAGGTGCGGGTATGCACGATATCACAGTCGGGGTCAAGGAAGCCAAGATTAACTTGAGCCGGATTCTGGACCAAGTTGCAGCTGGCGCCGAGGTCATCATAACCGATAGAGGACGCCCTGTCGCCAAGATTACCAGAGTGTCTCCCTCGGCTCTGTCGCTGGAGGATAGGCTTGCCGCGCTCGAGCGGAGAGGGTGGATCGAGCCTGCCAAAGGCGACAAAGCCAGCAGGATCCCGCCTCCCCTTCCCGTGGAAGGCGACCTGGCGCAACGGTTCTTACGGGAGGATCGGGAGGGATGAGTCCAAAGCAACTTGCGGCTATCTACTGGGATGCTTCAGCAATCCTATCCGTGCTGTTCAGGGATTCTCATAGCGAAGAGGCGCGTGCACAACTAGAGCCGCCCGGTGTTCATCTGGTGTCTTCGTTGGGCTGGGCTGAAACTTGTGCAGTGATATCCAGAATGAAGCGAGAGGGATGCCTGGCAGACATGCTGTTGAAGGCGGCATACGAGACTCTGGAAGAAGGTCCCTGGCGGCGGATTTACGTGTTGCCTGATTACGATAGGTTCAAGGGCTTGGCCGATGCGTGGCCCCTTCGAGGTACGGACTTGTGGCATTTGGCGGCAGCCAAGACCCTCCAAAAGGAGATCCCGGAGCTGAAGATCCTTACATTCGATGAAAGACTGCGCGCAGCGGCCGAAGGCGAAGGGCTTGGGTCAAGAACGAGTGATCGCGCATAAACCGGCAGGACGGTGCCAAGGTCCGCGAGGTTTCCCCGATAGAACCATTTTCCCATTAGGCGGTTTCTCTGGACCGCCTTCGGGGGGTACTGGATGGTTCGTCCGAAGGTGTTGCGGGACGGAACGACCGAGAAATACGCGTCTAGAATCCCTAAGATTTGCGCCGACGGACCCGGAGACGTCATCGCCGAGGCGGGATCATCGGATACCGGTTGCTGAAGGTAGCTGGGGTGAAGCCCGGAGATACGGTGGGGCTGTCCTGTACTGGGAAAAGTCCGTGAAAAGCGTGGCCGACGCCACACGGGAAGATGCTCGGGAATTTATATGGCTAGCGGCGGAAATACCCGCAAAAGTTTCGACGGAGGTATTTCCCCTTGAAGAAGCCAACGAAGCTCTTTTACGATTGAAGAGAGGTCAAATTCAGGGAGAGGCGGTGCTGGACATATCGCAGGTGGTTTAAATGGCCGTGTTCCTTGATATCGATGCGGATTTCATGTTCAGACCCAGAACCAGCGGAAATACCCTTACAAAGCAAGAGCTCTGGGCAAGCCCAGATGATCTCCTCAAAGACCTCAAAGCTGCGGGCTTGAAATGGAAAGGAAGCCCCCTTGCGCTCTTCAGCGACCATAAGGAGGCCTACTTCGTGTGGAAGGAGTGGGGTGCGCACCTGGACACCCTGGTTCACGTGGACGCCCACTCCGACATGTACGACACATTCTCCTGGTGCTTGCACTGCGGGAACTATCTAAGAAGGGCGCTGGCGGAGCGCATGTTTTCGAAGGTCATATGGGTGATGCCCGACTGGCTTCTGGGAAGCGGTGACTGGGCCCGATGGGACATCCCTTTCGTCACCGTGAGACGCAGCGATAGCCGATTGGGCAACGAACGAGGGACGGTAAGCACCCGTGAAGAACGGGACCAGAACGACATTGATGGCCCTCCAGGCAAGATCTGGCAGCGGTACAATGGACGCGGCTGTCGCCCCGACCTCAGCAGCGTGGACGGCGTAGCAACAGTTTCTATCAAGCACGGCAAAGTCGAGTTTTCCGTGGTATCCATGGAGGATTTCAAAATGCCCAACACCAGGGTGGTCCTGGTTACGCTGGCGACGAGTCCGATGTTCGTGCCCGCCAGTGGACTTGGAGCTGTTCGAGAGCTCGTCGAGAGAGTCGCCCGAGACGCTTCCTGCGTGGAAGTTCGGCCCAACATACCGCTGAGTTTGAAAGAACCTCGTCTAAGAGAGCTTTTAAAGGTTGACTTCGCCCGAGCGAGCTCGCCGGGGCTCTTCCGCGAGCGCGAAACCTGGACTTCCGGACGATGGCGGACCGCTCTGGGGTTTCTGTGGGTTGAGCATCGGATGATGGCAGAAGCTTTTCTTGACTCCCCTTGTAGCGACGCGTATACTACAAGTGACGCTCCTCGATAGCTCAATGGCAGAGCATCCGGCTGTTAACCGGAGGGTTGCAGGTTCGAGTCCTGCTCGAGGAGCCATTAATTGCGCCCGTAGCTCAGCGGCAGAGCGGCCGGCTCATAACCGGTTGGTCGTGTGTTCGATGCACACCGGGCGCACCAGGTGGCCCCATGGTCAAGTGGTCAAGACATCGCCCTTTCAAGGCGGTAACACGGGTTCGACTCCCGTTGGGGCCACCATTCTATTTCCCCGTCAGCTCGTTGGCGCAGGAGCTGCGCAGTCTACGCGCTTGCGCACCAGCCTTCGCAAATCTCCAAGTGCGGGCAATAACCCGGCACCTATAACCAATCGCCGGTAACCCCGTGTTAACGAGTTAGAACTGGTCACAGCTCAATAGCCTAAAGCGAGGCCGTTTGCCCTTTTATCCGAACCTCCCAGGAGCAGGCCGCTATCTGGGTCTCTCATGATGATCTGAGCTGCACCCTGGGAACTCCACGGGCTGAGCTTGCGGACCTTATGGCCCCGCCTGGTTAGACCTTCGAAAGCTTCCTCTGGGAACCTCGACTCCAACCTGAGTTCGGGCGCCTCCCAAAGGTCCTTCACATCCGTCCCGGGAAACGACGTCCATCTGGGGAAATCGACCGCTTCCTGGGGTCCGGCACCGTGATCTAGCATGAGATGGAGGATCTGGACGTTCCACTGAGGCTGCCCGTCGCCGCCGGGTGTCCCACCGGCGATGAAGAACCGTCCGTCTTTGAGGACGATGTAGCAGTTGAGGGTGTGCATGGGCTTTTTCCCCGGAGCGATGCAATTGGGATGTCCCTCGAGCAGCAAGAAAGAACGACCCGCGCGGTTATTCAGGATGACACCCGTGCCGGGCACGACCAGGCCCGATCCGAAGGAAAAAGCTATGCTTTGGATGAATGAGCAAGCGTTTCCTTGAGAATCCACAGCTACGAAGGAAGTGGTATCTCCCATCGTCGCGGGACCTTCACACCAAGCACCGGTTCTTTCCGGGTCTATCTTCGCCCTGAGTTGGTTTGCCCTTTCTTTTGAAATGTACCGTTTAACATCGAAACCGCAAGAACCGGGGTCACCCGCATAGGCGTTTCTGTCGGAAAAGGCGAGTTTCTTCGCTTCAACGATTAAGTGTATGGACGTCGCACTCAACGGGTCCAGGGAAGGCATGTCGAAGCCTTCGAGGATATTGAGCATCTCAAGGACGAGAAAACCCTGGGATACCGGGCCGGTTTCCAGTATTGTGTATCCGCGATAAGCTCCGGTTAAGGGCTCGTAAAACTCGGGTGGCTCCCGGAGGTATCTCGGAAACTCTTCGCCCGTGAAAGTCCCCCGGAGCTCATCGTTCATCCGCATAAAGGCGGCAGCGAATGGACCAAGGTAGAACCATTCGGCGCCACCCTGAACGAATTCCCGAAGCGTCTGCGCGAGGTCAAGCTGCCGGAAGATCTCCCCGGCTCGGGGCGGATTCCCGCCGGGAAGATAGATGCGGGCGCATTCGGGATAAGATGCGATCTTCTCGCGCTCCAAGGTCACCGCCTTTTCGAAAGAGGGAAAGACCACAAAGCCTTCCTCTGTGAGGCGGATAGCCGGCTCGAGGCATCTTTTAAGACCGAGGACCCCGAAACGCCTCGAAGCTGCGTCGAGAGCGTAGGGGAGACCGGGCACCGCCACCGAGAGGATTCCATCCTGGGGCAGGATACAGGGACGCTTGCCAGCTCTGCCCGCCTGGTTTTTCCCTGACGTCGAATCCGATGCTCGTGCCGTTACCCTTTCATCTTTCAGAAGATTATCGAGGGCGGAACGGTCTCCCGGCGGTCCGCTGGCGTTTAGTGCCACGGCCTTTCCCGTCGACGCCTCATAGTAGATGAGGAACGCGTCGCCCCCCAGTCCGCATAGGTGGGGCAGAACCACCGAGGTGACGCAGGACATCGCTATGCAAGCGTCCATCGCGGTTCCGCCTTCCCGCAGCGCATCAAGGCCGGCAATGACCGCGAGGGGATGAGCTGCTGCGACCATTCCGTGCTTGGCCAGGGAAGCGTGGTGGTGCCGGGAATGGAAAGGTGGGGGATTCGAGAGAGCCATAGAAGATACCTCCTTGGTGGGGTGGACTGCCGGTTACCTGCCGGGCCGTTGCCTCGCTGGCCCGAGTTAGACGAGCTCACCTCGCAAAGCACAGGAAGTACCGACCGCTTACCGAAAGCAAGAGTACGCATGCTTCTTCCGCTAACGCTTAGCTGAATGCAAGGCTGATCATGGTTCTGGCGCCTCGATAAGCTTCGAGATAATCCTTTCCCGTGAATTCTACAGTCACCGGATCGACGCGCCTGGCTCCGGGCATCAGAGAAGCTGCGTCGGCCTCGCCCGATGTATGGAACTGGATCTGAACGGTGGCCGGTGCGGGCGGCTCCAGCGGTTTATAGTTTCCCAGGTTGGACAAAGCTTTCGCAACAGCTTCCTTGATGAGCGCCTGTGCCTTCTTGGGATGAAGACACAGGGCCGAAAACTGGCTGCGTGGCTCTTTCACGGTGACCGTTTCTACGGCGGAGAGGAGCTCCTTCGCTTCCCTGGTGACCTCGGAGTCCCCGGTGACGACCGCAACGGGGACACGATAGTACCCGGCTACGAGCGCGTTCATTCCGGTCTCGCCCATTACTTTTCCGTTTACACGGTAGTGAGTGACTCTTCCGGAATAAGTGTGATTGAGTACGCCCAAGGAAGATGCCCGCGAGTGATAGCCGATGAAGATAGCTGCGTTGAAATCGGGACCGATCCCTTCCATCATCGACATGAACTTGGTAGACCCGGTGATGAGACGGACTTCGGGGTTGAGATCCTCGATGATAAGGTTACGCATGCTGCCGTGGGAGTCGTTTACCAGTACCTCGTGAGCGCCCGCCTCGAACGCTCCCTCGATCGCGGCGTTGGTTTCCTGGGTCATGAGCTTGCGGAAGCGTTCGTAATCTTCTTTCCCATACTCCGTTTGCTTCCAGTTGACTACTCCCGAAATGCCTTCCATGTCTACGGAGATGAATACTTTCACCCTTTATACCTCCCGAATTTAGTGGCTTCCGAAGTTTTCGTTCAAGTCCACGACGGTTCTCCCCGGCGGACCGGATGAGACGATCATAACATATGCAAAACCCAGGAATCCCCGGTCAGACCACCGCATTTGCTGACTAAGTCCGTCCGTGGCGAGCCCGCGGTATACGGACCGGGGTTTCGACAGAAACCGGAGACGTAATACCTTTTAAACGAGAACGTCATCAGGGAATGCCAGCTACGCCCGGATGCGACGCAGAATAGAAGCGTTCCCTACGGACTTGGAAAAAGTGGCGACCCTAAGGTTGGTTTTCGGGTCGGCGTATCAATAAGTGAAATCAATAAGTGATGTGAAGGAACCAGAACACCGTAGTCTCGGTCCAACCAAGGTCAAAGGGGAAAAACAGACGGTCCGAAGTGTGGCTGGCTATTAGGGGATAGCCGAGGGGGTCAAAGCCCACCACGACCGCCACGTGGCAGATTTCCCCGTCTCTTGTATAGGCGATGATATCGCCCTCGGATAGGAGGGATCTCGTGAAGGCGAAAGGGGGGTCCTCGTCTTTCTCCTGCCCACGCTTTTTAAATAGGTCGCGAAAACGGCCTTTAAACGTGCACTCAGCTCTTCCGGACGATAGGAGGTGCCACACCAGACTGTCGCTGCGGACCCAGGCCGTGCTGCCTTCATCCCGCCTCCGGTCGTAGCGCCAGCCGCCCTCCTGCGGCAGGCCGCCGGCAGTCAGCACCTGCGATGCGAAGTTAGCGCAATCTCCTCCCGGAAACGAGTAAACGTTGTACTCCAAATTATAGCGCCCGCCTTGTTTTAAAGATCGCACACCCGAGTGGCGAACGGCATATTCAACAGCTTTTTGCCGATCGTACCCGGTCGAAGACGAGCTGCTCGTTGCAAGGGAGGCAGATCGTCGGTACAAGAGAGAAATTGGATCGCTCGCAGAACCTGTCGTTGGTGCTCTCGTTGGCGTAGGCGTTGCCTGCTCTCCTTTTCCTAAGCGCGAGCTTGGGTTCCAGGAAGTCGCGCTCGCCCGGGTCGGGAAGATCGGAGGATCCCAGTACGTACCCAGCGGGTCGCAGTACCAGTTGGTTATCACCTTCCAGCTTTGTCCGTGAGCTACCACCTCCAGGACCTGAATAGCTCTGGCGCCGAACTCTCGGCCAACATATTTGCCTCCGCCCGGTTCGGAAGCGTCAAAACCAAGCGGGTCAAGGGTCGTTCCAACCGTCGCGTCACCGGGTTTTCTCGTACCGTGTCCGGTCGATCCGCGGGTGGATGTCATTCCCGGTGCTGGAGAACTGTGAGAGTATCGATACTTGAAGCGCACGTGCTCGGTGATCTCCATCCAGTAGCGCTTCCCTCCGGGCTCTTCAGGGGAAATGTGATCGATTTCAACAAACCCGCCGACTTCGACGATTTCTATTCTTCTTTCTTGGGCCCACTTCTGGAGATAGGCGGTGCGCCTGCGGTCGTTTTCCCAAGCGTACGCCCCGCCGGTAGAATCCAGGTCATAGAAGATTTCCAGGGTGGTTACGTCTCCGGACAGGAGCGCGCGATGCCTGGACTCTATCAGCGACCAGGCGAACTCGGCCAGGCCAACTTCCGTCGGTTGGGAATCCCCGGGGTCGTATAGAGGCTTTGACACGCGCGAATTGGGAGTCGAAATGATTACTACATCGGCCAGCACGAGGAGGACCAGTAGAGAGGCGAGTAGTAAAACCACCCGCTTCCAGTGCCGCGCCGTTACAACGACGAAGAGAAGGGGAAAGCTCCGTGGCGGTCTCTTGCTTTTCCCTCCGGTAGTATCGAATGTTTTGTGTTCCGGCGCACGCTGACCCAAATCCGGAAGTCACCCCTCGGGGCTAATGAAACATACGCGGGGAGACTCCCGTGAATGCCTGGGCCGGGTCCGTTTCATTGTCCGGTGGGAGGGTATTACGGCTTGTTTCCCCCACAACATCCCAAGATGAGTGCCCTGGCTAAGCAGGGCAAGGCAGCGGACTACGCCCTGTTTTCCCGCAGCACCCAGCTAAGCCCCAGCGCAGCTGCTACGCCGGTAGCGCCTCCGAAGAAGAAGGGCGCACGCGGGCCTAGTGTATTCCACAGGAATCCAGCCAGCGCCGAAGCCGGAAGCAGGCCCATGCCTACCAGGGTGGCATGGAGCCCGATCACCGTCGCCCGTTGGTCCGGCGGTGCTATGTCGGCTACCAGTGCCTTTTCAACGCCCTCCGTGAACCCGATGTAGATTCCGTAAGCTGCAAACAGGTACCACAAGGTCGAAGCTTTGCTGGCCAGCGCAAATCCGAGATACACAATGCCGTAAGCTAGGTATCCCAGGACGAGAAGTGCGCGTCTTCCGATGCGGTCAGAAAGTCTGCCTGCCGGGTAGGAAACCAAGGTGTAGACCAGGTTGTAAGTGAGGTAAAGGAGGATCACCGATGCAGGCTCAAACCCGAGGTTCCCCGCTCTTAAGAGTAGAAACTGGTTCGACGAGTTCCCGAGCGTGAACAAGAACACCACGAGGAGAAAAGCTTTCAGCCGCGGGTCAAGCTTGGACCAATCGAGGAGATTGACTTGGCGCCGGGATCTGGCGGCCGGAAAACTGCCGGCCCGCGCGGGAGCAGGCGTACGGGAGCGATCCGGGGAAGAATCCGTGGATGAACCCGAAGAAGCATCCGCAAGAGATTCCGAGACATCATTGGAAATCTCCGGAGTTCTAGCAGGCGCACCGTGAGGGTTTTCCCTGATAAAGAAGAGAAACGCCACCCCGACTATTGCGGGCACGATGGAGTAAAGGAAGACGGTCTTGTAGTCCCCTTTATACGCGGTGAGAAAGTAGTAAGCGAGGATGATTCCAGCGCTGGCGCCGAAAGTGTCCATGAACCGGTGCAGCCCGAAGGCTGCGCCCCTCTTTCCCTCCTGCGAAGATTCGGCGATGAGAGCGTCCCGAGGCGCGGTGCGGATGCCCTTTCCAAACCTATCGACTACGCGGCCCACGAGTACAACGGGCCATGACCCCGCCAGGAAAAGGAAAACCTTTCCCAAGACGGAGAAGGAGTAACCGACGATGGCAAGAGGTTTGCGCCTGCCGAGCCTGTCAGACAGCGCTCCGGAAAACACCTTCAAAATGCTGGCGAGGCTCTCGGCGATACCCTCGATGATTCCCACGATGGCCGGGGTTGCTCCCAGCTTTGCAGTGAGGAACAGGGGTAAAAGAGGGTAAACCATTTCGGTGGAGATATCGGTGAAAAGACTGGTCAAGCCCGCGATGATGACGTTGAACAACCTCGATCACCTCTCGTCTACGCTCTAAGCCTGGTTCCTTCAACACCGTCTGACTGGTTAGTACGGAAGCCACAGCAAAAGGCCGGTTTCGTCGTCTCCGGTCCTATTCATCGGCGGGTCCGTGGCGAGCTCACTGACGAAGACCTCCGCCACGAAGGTTTCCGTTCCGCGAACAAGGTGCCCACCGTAGCATTTGCCCGACTCGTCGGAGAGAGTGAGGTGGATGTGGACGAAGGGCTTGCCGTCCTTGAGGGAGACATTGCCGAGCCCCGTGACGATCTCAAGAGGTTCATCCAGGGAGAACTCGATGTACTCCTTTCTTGCCTGGTGGTAACAGGAAAGACGAGCTTTTCTCACCGAGCCTACGAGTTCGATGACTCCGGTCCTAAAACCCGAATCGCGTACCAGTTCCTCGAGGGCGTCGAGCAAATCCCTGCCCGGTCGAATCCGCGCTGCGACAACCCTTCCTGTGAGCGTCCCTTTGAAAACGGTCACCGTCATCGCCTCCTCAAGTCAGTAACATGAGTATCTTAACACCGGAATACGACAATGCGACAGAAGTCCGGCGGTGAGCTGTCATATCACCAGAACCGGTGAGCTTCTGTCCGAGGCCAGGATTTCAGGCTTCTTGCGATGCAGTCGCTGGCAGAAGTACCTGGCTTCCAGATGCGGGGAGATCCGAGTAGTAACTTCTTTACTTGTTGCTTCTTATGGTTATTTATTTCCAAACATAAGCTGGTCTGATAGAGTGTCTACGGGAGGTATGTTTCCATGGAGCGTTTGCTAACTCCCGAAGGGGCAACCCGACTCCCGCTCGTGTACCCTCGTTTCTCCAGGGACGTTATATCCTTCGATGTCGGCGACCGGGCCGACCGGGTACTGCGAACGATTAAAAAGACCAGTTTCTCACAGTTTCCCGTGTATGAGGGATCAAGGTATATAGGACTTTTAACGGACGGCGCGGTCGCCCGCTGGATGGCGGACCGCATCCACGGTGAGCGCGGAAAGGGATGTGCCGGTCTCGACGAAATGCTTTCCGCGACGGTCAAAGAGATCATCGGTTACGAACCAGGTGACAGGGCCCGATTTCTCCCACGTAACGCTACCATATACGAAGCGCAGGAGATTTTCAGGGAAGGCCCTCCCGAAACCGAGAGACAGGTGCTCGCCGTTCTCATTACGGACAACGGAAAACCCGAAGAAAAGCTCCTGGGAATTATAACCCCCTCGGACCTGCTCCGCGACTTTTCCCGCGATTTTCAAGATCCTCCGCCCGATTGAGCTGTTGATGTTCCCCTGAGCGACTATTTGCGTGAAAGAAGAGCTATAACCGTAACTGTTCGGGAGCGAGATGTGAGCGGCGTGAGACCCGAAAACCAGGAGCCTGGTACCTTCCCAGAACGCGGTAACAGAGAAGGCGCAATCCGCATCGATGTGGACGAGTTATACCGCCGTTACGGTGCGGAGCTATACCGTTACCCACGGGTGGTCACGGGTGACGCGGAAGCGGCCAAGGATATAGTACAGGAAACGATGCTCGGCGCCTGGTTACGGACGGATTCGTTCAGGGGTGACTCTTCCTTGCGAACCTGGTTGTATGGGATCTTCAGAAACAAGGTGAAGGACCATTTTCGGGCCGTTGGGAGACGGCACGAAGACCGGTTCCAGTCGCAGGTTACCACGGCAGAGGGAGATTTAGCGGGTTTAGGTGGAACTGCCGGTCACCCGAAAGATCGAGCGGCAGTCAGTTTCGAAGA
>DYEQ01000060.1 GCA_020725645.1 Candidatus Fermentithermobacillaceae bacterium
CGAACACGGAAGTTAAGCCCTCCAGCGCCGATGGTACTTGGCCCCTGTGGCCCGGGAGAGTAGGTCGCCGCCGGGAGCTGATTTTAAAAGCCCTGCGAAAACGCAGGGCTTTTTTGTTCCTACGCAAGAAGAGTCGAAAGTTTTTGCAGGATCTCTTCGAGAGTTTGCTTTAACCTGGTCGAAGCTTGCACCGAAGAGGCGCACACCTCGTTGAAGCCTCTTATGGCCGAAGAGAACCAGTCCTGAGCCGCCAGATCGTCGGCGGTGGCCGCGTTTTGCTGGGTTATGGCCGCCGCATTTTCTATGGACTTGGCCAGGTCCGCTATGCTCTGGAAGTTTTGTGCCAGCGCGTTGTTTATACTTTGGGCCTGCTTGTGCGTGTCGTCAGCCATTCCCGCGATCTCTTGGAGCAGACCGCCGGTGTTCCGGGCCATCGAACTCCACTGGTCCGCCGCAGCGGTGCTCTGGCTCATGGCGGCCATAGCGGAGGATATACTCCCCTGAATCGCCTTCACTATTGCATCTATTTCCTTCGTGGACTTGGCCGAGCGCTCAGCGAGTTTGCGGATTTCAGCTGCTACGACCGCAAAACCTCGACCATGTTCGCCCGCGCGCGCCGCTTCGATGGCCGCGTTCAGTGCCAGGAGATTGGTTTGCCGCGAGATCTCGGTGATGACGTTGACTATCTCTCCGATTCGCGACGACATTTCATCGAGTTCGCGCATCTTTTGCTCGGACATGGCCGCCGCGTCTTTTATCTCCTTGGCCCGCTCGTTCATCTTACGGACGACATCGTGGCCTTCTTTCGCCCCGCCCAGCGTTTTCTGGGCCGCAGCGGATACGTTCGACGCCATGGCCACCATTCTTTCGGTGGCCTTCGCCAGCTCCTGAGCGAGTGCGGACACCTTGGACAAGTCCTGGGCCTGCTTGTCGGCCCCTTCTGCGATTTGTCGCAGCGCGTCGTTTACGCGCCCCACCATATCCCGCAGAACCTGTCCCCGTCCGCTTTGATCTTCCATCCCTGCCGCTACTTTGGCACTGAGATCAAGGCCTGCCCTTACCATTTGCAAGATATCTCTTAAAACCTCTTCGCTGCCTGGTGACATCTTGAATCCCTCCAAATGAGAGGCTCCCGTCTCGAATCTCTTCATTAAGAAAATATCGAAAGTTGGAGGCTACAGATAAAGTCTACAAAACTCAAAAAGGAAAACTCGAAAACGTGGATTTTTGTACCGGACGGCAAGGTTCCGGAGAGGAATTGGGGAATCTCAACCTATGTATCTTTGCGTCAGTTGATCGGAGACCTTGTTGACAAGTCTGGGGATAAGTGGCAGCTGTTGTGGATAGTTGTTGGTTCCAAGGGTGACCTGAGAATAGGGGGTTTCGCCTATGAAGCGAAACGACGGTGAGGATGCCGAAGCTCTTACCCGGGCAGTCTCGAGATACGCCCGAACGTATCCGCTAAGGGCGCACTTCCCAGGGCACAAAGGACGCCGTTTCAGCCGTGGCCAGCCGGAGATTCTGTCGGAACGCGATGACCTCGCGCTCTACGAAGCTCTGGACTTGATTAAGAAATTCGACGTCACCGAAGCGGAAGGGCTTGACAACCTCCTTTACCCCGAGGGGTGCATTAGAAGGACCGAGGAATGGATTTCCCGTGTCTTCGGCGCCCGAAGGAGTGTCCTTTCCACGGGAGGCGCCACCGCGGGGGTTTTGGCTGCGCTCCTCGCCGCGAAGATGCTTCACCCGGAGAGGAACAAGGTGGCCCTCACACGGGGCGCGCATCGTTCCGCAATCTCAGGGGTAATCCTGGCTGGACTTGAGCCGGTATTCTTCTATCCGGAGTTCGTGCCACTGCTGGGGGGCTACCTGCCCGCGCGCCCTGAAGATGTTATCCCGGTTCTCGAGGCTCACGCCCGGGAACTTTCCTGCTTATTCCTGGTAAACCCGACGTACTATGGACTTTGGGCAGATTTATCAGAGGTGATTTGCGCGGCGCACCGAAAGGGCATCCCGGTCATCGTCGACGAAGCTCACGGAAGCCACTTCGCTTTTTCTCGGGAGCTTCCGCCATCTGCCTTGGCAACCGGCGCCGACATCGTGATTCACGGAGTCCACAAGAGTCTTCCGGTGCTCACCCAAGGGGGACTCTTACACGTCGGACGTGAGTCGCTGGTGCGTGAAGAGTTTCTGGAGGAGGCGTTCCGCCTGGTGGCAACGTCCTCGCCTTCCTACATCCTGATGAGCTCGATCGAAAGGGGAATACGAATAGCAGCTCGGACAGATTGGGTGGATTCGGGGATGCGAGCTGCCGCCAAACTCTGGTCGATGCTGAGGCGGATACCGGGTATATGTGTTAACCAGGATCTTTTCCTTCGGGGGGAGCTTCCCCGCAGCGACAACGGGGGGCAACCCGAAAAGGGCACCGGAGCTGGCGCCGAGCTCCGCTGGGACCCGGGCAGGATAAGCATTTCCGCCTTTAACTGGCAAGCTCGAGGACGGGAAATGGCCCGAGCTCTGATGGATGCCGGCCTCTCGCCTGAAATGGCCGGAGAAAGGGATGTGTTACTGGTAATTACCGGAGATGACGACGACTTCGCCATATGCCGGATGGCGCAAAGCGTCCGGCGGATGGTAACGGGAAAACCGGCGTGCCGCGATGCCAGCTTGATTTGTATTGCGCCTCGCGTTGTACAACAGATGCCGCCGCGTGAAGCTTTCTTCTCGGCGAGGAAGTATGTGAATATCGAAAAGTCCGCCGGTAACGTGGTTGCCGAGACGGTTATGATATATCCTCCAGGCGTGCCGATTTTGGTTCCAGGGGAAGAGGTCTCGGTGGAAGCTGTAGAATATATTCGCCGCTGTGAGTCCGAAGAGTTATCGGTCCTCGGCGTATATCGAAGGGAGAGCGAGATGATGTTGGCTTGCGTGGACTCCTGGTGACTTTCGAAGGTTGCGATGGGACCGGCAAGAGCACGCAGATTTCCCTTTTGGTTCGGCGACTCGAAGACCTGGGATACCGGGTCTTTGCCACAAGAGAGCCAGGGGGTACCCCGGTAGGGGAAGCTATCCGTTCGCTGCTTTTAGATGCGCGCGGACCGGAGAGGACCGCTCTTGCGGAAGCATTGCTTTACGCCGCGTCCAGAGCGGAGCTGGTCCGTAAAGTACTGGTGCCGGCACTGCACGAAAACCAGTTTGTCGTGGTTGAGCGTTTTACCGATTCCACCCTGGTCTATCAGGGTATAGCTGGAGGAGTTCCCATAGAGGAGATAGAACAAATTAACCGCATAGCCACGGGTGGTCTTTCGCCGGACCTCACCATCCTTCTGGACGCAGATGACCTTTCCGAAATCGACCAGAGAATCCGTTCAGAGAGGGCCAAAGACAAAATCGAGTCCCGCGGGCGAGCGTACCAAGCCAGGGTGAGGGACGGCTACAGGACGCTAGCCAGAAGGTTCCCGGAGCGGATAAAGGTCGTACTTTCCTCGGGGACTCCAGACGAAGTGTCCGACCAGGTGCTTTCTTTGGTCCTCGCCGGGGCAAAAGAAGTCTTCACGAGGGAAGGAGGGTAAGGCGGTTGTCGCCGGGCAGCTCAAGGGAGCGAGCTTCTAGGAAAACCCTTGTGAGCCGGGCGGTCTTGGCCGTCTCTAAGTGATGAAACTCATAGTCGCCGTTGTCCAAGATAAGGACGTTCCTAAGCTCATGGAGGAAATCGTCAAAGCTGGCTTCAGCGCCACCAAACTGGCGTCGACCGGCGGTTTCTTACGAGAGGGTAACAGCACGTTTCTCATCGGCGTCGAGGATGACCAGGTTGAGCGGGTGCTGGACGTCATAAAGAAGACCTGCAGGTCCAGAGAACAACTGGTGACTCCGGTGACTCCCGTAGGCCCTGGAGAGTCCTATGTTCCTTACCCCGTGGGTGTCGTGGTGGGCGGAGCGACCATATTCATCCTGAACGTCGACCGGTTCGTCAAGATTTGAAGGGCATGGTCGGCCGGCGGGATGCGTCGGTTGAAGGGTATATGCCGGATCAAGGTTTGCGTGAACCTCTGAATTTCGGTGGTATCGTCGGCCAGGAGATCGCCCTAGCCATACTGAAAGCATCCCTGGCTTCAGGTCGCATAGCTCACGCCTACATGTTTCGTGGACCGTCGGGCAGCGGCAAAGCTACCGCGGCACGGGTGTTTGCCCGGTATCTCCTTTGCTCCAGGGTGGCAGAGGGTAAGTCCCAAGAGCCTTGTGGGTACTGCCCATCGTGCGTGAGGTTCGCGTATGGAACACATCCGGACTTCTTCGACATGGGTGAAGACCGGAGGACAATCAAAATCGAAGAGTCGCATCGAATAATCGAAGACTCTATGAAGAAGCCTTTCCTGGCGCCCCGCAAGGTCTTTCTTCTGCGGGATGTGGAGAACATGACCAGGGAAGCATCCAACGCCCTTCTAAAAGCGCTGGAGGAGCCACCTTCGTCCACCTGCTTCATTCTAACCAGCTCCAATCCGGCCGCGGTTCCGGATACGGTGATTTCCAGATGCCAGGCGGTTCCGTTCCGCCCGATTCCGGTTAAAGCTTTGGTCCACATCATTTTGAGCATTCGCGATGTGGCGCCGGATGTCGCTCTCGAAGCGGCGAGGTTCGCAAATGGCAGCGTTGAGAAGGCTCTTCTGATCCTGGATGCTCGACATGAATGCGGCTCGCCTACCCTGCTCGAGGGTGCCCTGGCTGAATCCCCGGTCGTCGGGGCGGAAAGATATTCTCACATGGACCCCGAGTCCCAGAGACAGTTCCTGGATTCGTTGGGAGTAGAATTGGAAAAGCGCCTTGAGTTATCATTGGAATCGCAAAATGAAGAGGGAGCGAAGGATAGAAGCTTCCGATTTTACCGGGAGTGCCTTCTTTCCGTGATGAAGGCCAAGCGCAGACTTGAACGGAACGTTTCTCCGTACCTGACGTTTGCCGGACTTTTGTTCGAACTGAGACAGTTGTCAGCCAAGGAAAAGAGGTCGGAATGATGCCGTTCGTAGTTGGTGTTCGGTTTAGACCAGCTGGTAAGATATACTACTTTGACCCCGGAGAGTTAGAGCTTGCAACCGGCACGAGAGTTGTCGTTGAGACGGTTCGGGGGACTGAAATCGGTACGATCGTGATGTCCGGGAAAGAAGTTCCCGAGGAACGGGTGACTCAACCTTTAAGGAAGGTCATCCGGGTCGCTACCCCAGAGGACCTTGAGAAAGAGAGAGAGAACAGGGAAAAAGCTCAGGAAGCTCTCGACGTTGCCAGGCAGAAAGTGGAGGAGAGGGGACTGGACATGAAGCTTGTGGGTGCCGAGTACACCCTCGACAGGTCACGAGCGGTCATTTACTTCACCGCCGACGGGAGAGTGGATTTCCGTGAGCTCGTAAGAGACCTTGCTTCGACTCTACGTTGCAGGGTGGAGCTACGCCAGATAGGTGTCAGAGACGAAGCTAAGATCCTCGGAGGCATCGGCCCGTGCGGGCGGCGATTGTGCTGCGCTTCGTTCCTGTCCGAGTTCTACCCGGTTTCCATCCGAATGGCCAAAGAACAGAATCTATCTCTCAACCCGACTAAGATTTCTGGAGTGTGCGGGCGTCTTTTGTGCTGTCTTAGATTTGAATCGGAGCTTTCCCGTGGCCTCGACGCTTTAGCCGAGGAAAGGGAGGAAGCTGACGAGGCCCTGAACGAGGAACAAGTCGCCGTCGAGGAAGCTCCCGAAGGTAGTACATGCGAAGAGCGCGTTAACGGAGATCCGGTGGAAAGAGAGTCCGTTCGGACCGAACGTTCCCCCGGTGAGGACACCTCCTGTAGCGACGACGTTGAATGTTCCGGGCCCGGGAGCTCGACCGGTTGCCACAAAGTGTCCCCGAGAGGGCAATCTGGAGGAGGGTATGAGTCCAGGTGAGCCTTTATGTATGCGGGGGTCCCATCGGAAACCTCCAGGATGTTTCCTTCCGCCTCCTCGAAGTGCTTAAAGCTGCCGACGTGATCTTGGCGGAAGACACGAGAAGGACCCTTAAATTGCTCACCCACTACGGGCTCAAGAAGCGCCTCATCTCTTTAAACCAGCACAACGAAGATGACAGGATCCCTCATGTGCTTCGAGGACTGGGGGCAGGGGAAACTTTCGCTCTTCTTTCCGATGCAGGGACCCCCGGAATATCAGATCCCGGCTCTGAACTTGTCCGCGCCGTAAGAAAAGAAGGCTATCCGGTGTGGGTGATACCCGGTCCGTCCGCGGTGACGGCGGCCCTTTCAGGTGCGGGGTTTCCCGCCGACAGGTTCGTGTTCGCCGGATATCCCCCCCGCAAGTCCGGTGAGAGAAGGCGGTTTTACCAAGAGTGGGTAAGACCCGGCTGTCCCTCTGTGTTTTTTGAAGCACCCCACAGGCTAGTGAAGTCCCTTTGGGACCTGGCCGCAGCGTGGCCGGGGGTCCAAGTGGTTTTGTACCACGAAATCACCAAGATCCACGAGTCGGCAATTGTCGGAACCATTGAGGAGGTGTTACAGAAATTGGAGGAGGCCGATGTACGTGGCGAATACGCGATTGTGGCCTATATCTCTCCCAAACCTGGGCATAAAGATGGACCGGAACAGGGAAGTTGCCGTCAAAAGAAAGAGGGACAGCTCACCTTACTGCCCCCTTCTTGGTAACCTGGTCGGTTCCTCGCTTGGATACCGGATGCTTCGCTAGGTGATGGTTATGTTACTATTGCTGCTTGCCCTTTTTCGCTAGTTCTTCCAGGCAGAGCTTGCAAACGCGCTTGCCCTTGTAAATCTCAACATCCGCCGCGTTTCCGCAGAAGATACAGGCGGGCTCGTACTTCCTCAGGATAATGCTCTCGCCCTGAACGAATATCTCCAGAGAGTCCTTCTCTCCGATTTCCAGAGTGCGACGGAGTTCGATGGGGATGACCACCCTACCGAGCTCGTCAACCTTACGGACGACGCCAGTCGACTTCATCATACCCGGTTCACCTCTCCTCCCTCCGGTCTCCTACATTTCGACACAGGCACCAATTAAGTTCATACCAGACGTGGTAGAAAGAGTCAAGCATCTAACCGGCACAAACTTTCACTAACCGACGGAAACTGTTAGAATCGGTTAAGGCTCTCGGAGGTGGTTTCCGTGGGACAAAAATACTACATTACAACCCCTATTTATTACGCTTCGGGCGATCTTCACATCGGTCATTCCTACACCACTCTAGCAGCGGATGCTCTAGCTCGCTATAAGCGGATGAAAGGCTGCGACGTCTACTTTCTTACCGGCACGGATGAGCACGGGCTGAAGGTGCAGAGAAAAGCCGAAAAAGCAGGCAAAACTCCCAAGGAGTTCGTCGACGGAATAGTCGCGAGGATAAAGGAGCTGTGGCGCATCCTCGACATCTCCTACGACGGGTTCATCCGAACCACCAACGAACACCACCGCACAACTGTGCAGCACATTTTCCAGACCCTTTATCAAAAACAGGATATATATAAAGCTGCGTACGAAAGCTGGTACTGCGTAGGGTGTGAGAGCTTTTACACGGAGACTCAAGCCCGGTCGTTCCCGGGAATGATATGTCCTGATCATGGAATCCCGCTTGAGCGGGTTAAGGAGGAAAGCTATTTCTTCCGTCTCTCCAAGTACCAGGATAAGCTTCTCGACTATATCGAAGCTCATCCCGACTTCATCCAGCCCCAATCCCGCAGAAACGAAGTGGTCCAGTTCATCAAAGCCGGGCTTGAGGACCTGTGTGTTTCCCGGACATCCTTCACCTGGGGTATACCCGTTCCCTTTGATCCCGACAGCGTTGTGTACGTTTGGATAGACGCCTTGAGCAACTATATATCGGCCATCGGTTATCCCGACGATATGGACAGGTTCAACCGGTGGTGGCCATGTGACCTGCACCTCATCGGAAAAGAGATCCTCCGGTTCCACGCCATCGTATGGCCCATCATCCTGATGGCCTTGGACTTGCCTCTGCCGAAGCAGGTGTTCGCTCACGGGTGGCTGAACCTGGGAGGCAAGAAGATGTCCAAAACCATGGGCAATGTAATTGATCCCGCTGCCCTCGTGAACAAGTACGGGCTCGACGCGGTCAGGTATTTTGTCCTCCGGGAGGTGCCGTTCGGCGCCGACGGTGATTACACCGAGGAATCTCTGGTGGCTCGGATAAACGCGGATCTCGCCAACGACCTCGGGAATCTTCTTTACCGGACTGTCTCGATGATAAAGAGGTTATCCCACGGGAAGATCCCGTCCTCCGGTCCGGAAAACGAGATCGACGCGGAGTTTAAGCGGGCCTGCCTCGCGGCGCTCGGGCGCGTTGAAGAACAAATGGACGCTCTGCACTTAGATGGCGCTTTGGAGGAGATTATGGGTCTCGTCGCTAGGGCCAACAAATACATCGACGAAACCGCACCCTGGTCTCTCCACAAGAACGGCGACCCCCGGTACGGCACCGTCGCCTATTACCTTTGCGAATGTTTGCGGATAGTCGCCGAGCTCTTACGGCCGTTCATGGTCTTGACGCCAGAGAAGATCGGCGAATCCCTGGGTATGAAAGAGCCCATAGGCGAACGGCCCTGGGACGATGCCGGTCGCTGGGGTGTGATCGTTCCCGGAGGAGATATCGGTGAGCCTCGGGTCATCTTTCCCAGGGTGGAGACGGAAGTGTCCGAAGCTCCTGCGCAGGAAAGAGGGAGGGAGTCTAAACCTGGCGACCAAAGCCCAGCCGGAGAAATAACCATCGAACAATTCCGGGAAATGGACCTTCGAGTAGGCAAGGTAATCTCCGCCGAAAAGGTTGAGGGAGCTACCAAGCTCCTAAAACTTCAGGTGGACCTGGGCACGGAAGTACGGCAGGTGGTCGCGGGAATCGCCCAGCATTATACCCCCGAAGAATTGGTGGGTAGGAACGTCGTCGTGGTGGCAAACCTTGCGCCCGCGCAGATAAAGGGGGTCCAGTCACGCGGTATGATCCTGGCGGCGTCTTCAGGTGATACTCTACGTGTCGTCACCGCAGACGGGGAGATTGCTCCGGGGAGCAAGGTAAGATGAAGTATGCTCAAAGCCGCGATTCCTCCGACGAGCCCGTGCCAGTCCCGGTGACGCTAGTCGACACCCATGCTCACCTCAGCATGCGAGATTTCGACCGGGACAGAGATGAAGTTATCGCCCGGGCTAAAGCGGCGGGGGTCGTGTTCTTCATCGAGGTCGGCTTCGACCTGGCAAGTTCCAGACTCAGCGCGAAATTGGCCCGGGAAAAAGGGGTTTTTGCCGCGGTCGGGATCCACCCCCATGTTGCCGCCAAAGACATGGACAAATGGGAGGCTATCGAGAAGCTCGCCGGATTACCGGAAGTGGTCGCCATCGGTGAAATCGGGCTGGACTATTACAGGGACCTTTCGCCCCGAAAGGCCCAGGTGGAGTGCTTCGTACGAGGGTTGGAGCTTTCGAAAAAGGTTGGGCTCCCGGTGATCATCCATGAACGAGATGCAGGGGACCAAACGCTGGACATAATCAAGGCCCACCCCCCGGGGGGAGCTGTGGTGTTTCACTGCTTTTCAGGGGACCGTTTCTCAGCCAGAAAGCGCCTGGACCTCGGAGGGTACCTCGGCTTCGGGGGGCCCATCACGTACCCTCGTTGTGATGATTTGAGGGAAGCTCTCAAATACTGTCCTCCCGACAGAATCCTCCTGGAAACAGACTGCCCGTATCTTTGCCCACAGAAGTTCCGGGGAAGGCGAAACGAGCCATCGTACCTCGTGTACACGCTGGCGGAAGCTTCGCGAATAACGGGACTGTCAGCCGAGGATTTGGCCACCGTGTTGACGGAAAACGCCGTTTCCGCTTTCAGGCTAGAGCGGGTCAAACCAGCCTCTACCTGCGGAAAGAATAAATGCCATGCTCACGGACAAGATCCTTAGAAGGAAGGAGCCTTACTGGTCTCGAATCTTTTCGGAGAGGTGCTGCTATTGAGTATCTCGACGTTCGGTAAAAGACGAATCCCCGTAATCGTATTGGTCTTGTGCCTTATGGCAGCTGTTGGCCCGGTTTCAGGCTTCGCCTGGTTGAAATCGAACACCCGCAGAGTCCAGGTGGTGCTCCGCGACCGGGTCATGGACATCACCACGAGAAAGGAGACTGTCGGAGAGCTTCTGGCTGAACTCGAGATCACAGTCGGCACCGCTGACGCGGTTAACTTTGCCATGAACGAGCCCCTCAAGGATGGGATGACCGTTTCGATTACGAGAGGGCGACCTGTATTCATCCGGGCGGCTGGTAAGACCCGTGCCTTCCTTTCGTCCGCAGCTACGGTGACGGAAGCTCTTGACCAAGCTGGTATTTCCCTCGGACCCGACGACTATTCGAAACCGCTCCCGGACGAGCCGGTTCCGGCTGACCGGTATATAGCTGTGATCCGGGTTACCTTCCGCGAAGAAGTGGTGAAGGAGGATATCCCTTTTACGACCAAGTACGTTCAAGATCCTCAGCTCGAAGCCGGATTGTCGGTGGTCCGCACGAAAGGTCAAAGTGGAGTTGCAGATGTCAGGTACATGGTCACGTACGAGGATGGCGTCGAGGTATCGAGAAAGGAGATATTCAGAACCATATCGAAGGAACCCGTTCCCCAGGTGGTTGCCTGCGGCACCAGGACCGAAGTGTCCAGAGGAGGCACCGTTGTAAGATTTGTCAGGGCTATCGAAGTCGTCGCTACGGCATACTGCCCGTGCGAGATATGCTGCGGGAAAAACGCCAACGGATATACCTACACGGGTGTGCCCGCAAAACGAGGGGTCATAGCGGTCGATCCCCGAGTGATCCCGCTGGGAAGCCGCGTCTACGTGGACGGATATGGATTCGCCGTGGCGGCCGACATAGGTTCGGCCATCAAAGGAAACCGGATCGACGTTTGCTTTGATACGCACCAGGAAGCTTGGAGATGGGGCGTAAAGAAACTCAAGGTATACATCCTCTCGGACTAACCGCGTTTCCCGGGGAACCGGACCGGCATCCCCTGGTGCGACGCCTTCTCGCCTCCGCCGGCATTTCGCTGAAGAAGCGCCTCGGCCAGCACTTCATAACCGACCGTAACCTCCTGAGAAGGATCGCCGAACTCATGATTCCAGCTCCCGGCTTCTCCGCGGTCGAGGTCGGGGCAGGTGCCGGTACTCTCACTCTTGAACTCTCGCGAGTTGCCCGCCGCGTAATCGCCGTTGAAATAGATGAGCGACTAAAGACCGTGGTGGAGCAAATGCCGCTTTCAGAGGGGGGCAACGTCTCCTGGATCTGGGGGGACGTCCTAGAGATCGATTTTGAAAAGATCATCTCCGGCACGGGGGGCCGGGAAGAGACACGGTGGATACTTTGTGGAAACCTGCCTTACTACCTCACATCCGAGCTCCTGTACAAAGTCCTTATCCCGAGGACCAGTTTTTCCAGGCTAGCATTTCTGGTTCAGAAGGAAGTAGCTGACAGGATGGCCGCTTCTCCAGGTTCCCGCGACTTCGGAAGACTCTCCCTGTGGTGTAGCTACAGGGGGACGGTGAAGATCCTAAGGCGGGTACCAAGACAGGTTTTCTCACCCCCTCCTATGGTGGACTCGTGCCTCGTCGCCCTGGATTTTCACCGCTCTTTTCCGCTCGATCCTTCCGAAGAGGAGACCCTCGACGAAATCTCGAGGCACGCCTTCGCTCAGCGCCGTAAGACCATCGCCAACGCACTGAAAGGGATGTTCGGCGACAAGCAGGTACTCCTGAACGTCCTGGAGGAGGCCGGGATCAGGCCCGACAGCCGCCCCGAGCAGGTTCCTCTTGAAGCCTACGTACAATTGGCCGGGTTGAGTTCGCGTCTTCCGCTCTCTACTCCGCGTGAGTAGAGAGCACTCCACGCAAACATCGTGCCATCTTTTACCTCATCTACGTGCTCTAATTTACCTTAGACTTACGACAACGGCGAATCTGTGGTAAAATTATGACGTCAGGCGGACTCTGAAAGGAGGGCCGGCGATGACGTTCATTAGTCCGACAAAAGGGCCTATGTCCTTTGAAACCATGTTCAAAGATATCACGTCTTTTATGGAAGAAGACAAGGATGCCGAGTACAAGCTCATCGTCGGAACCGACTCGCAGGTCCGCGAAGAGGTGAGCTTCGTCACAGCTGTGGTCGTGCATAGGTTGGGCAAGGGCGGCCGGTATTACTACACGCGGATACGTGCGCGAAAGATGCCCAGCTTGAAACAAAGGATCTTCTACGAAGCTCACCTGAGCTTGGATCTGGCGTCCAAGCTTGCAGCGGAGATGGCTTCCAACGGTCACTCTGATATGAACGTGGAGATCCACCTGGACGTTGGGCGAAACGGGGAAACCAGGGCCCTCATTAAGGACCTGGTGGCGGTGATCGTCGGGAGCGGGTTCTCCGCCAAGATCAAGCCTGACGCTTACGGGGCCTCACAGGTCGCCGATAAGCACTCAAAGTAACTGGGCAAAAGGGGGATGAGCGTGGCAGTCAAGAGAACGCTCGATGCCATCCGGCGCAACCTCAACAGTCATCTCGGTGAGAGGGTAAGAGTGAAGTCTTCGGAAGGCCGGCGCCGCACCCTCGAGAAAGAGGGCATTCTGGAAAAGACCTATCCCAGCATTTTCGTGGTCAAGCTCGACGAAGCGGATGGAAGGTACGTTTCATGGAGTTACACCGACGTACTGACTGACTCGGTAGAAATCGAATTCCCCGATACCTGCGAGGAAGCTAGGAAGAACGGGACCACCGGCGCGGAAGGTAGGGACTGACCGGGGCGATTGAGAAAACCCCGGTCAATCTGTTTTATCTCCTTCTGCCGCCGCAGGATTGCGTCCTTTTCGTCCGGCTCCGCTGTCTCGCTCTACACCTCGTGTTTCATAGGTAGACTTCCCCCTACAAATGTAGGCGTGTTTTACCCTCAGAAGACCCTTTGCTGACACGGTGACCCGTCTTTCCACTTCTTTTGTACCCATTCTCACTCCGCCGGTTTCCTTCACCGTCCTCACAAAGATTCCTCCGGCTACATAAAGTGTTACGAACTACCCCGATGGAAGGGAGGGAGGGCCGGTGGATAAATCACGTCAGCCCCTTTCCAGGTGCAGTCATCTCTTGTGCCTGCCCAACGTGGTAGGTGTAGGGCGAGGGCATAAAGAGGTAAGGGGGAGGAACACCGGGAAGCCCGTCGTGACGGTCATGGTCACGAAGAAAGTTCCGAAGAGACAGCTACCGCGGTGGGCGATGGTCCCGTTAAGTTTCGATAACATCGAAACGGACGTCATCGAAGTCGGAGAGATCAGGGTCCTGGGCCGGACCGACCGGGAAAGACCTGCCAGGCCTGGAATGAGCATCGGTCATTACAAAATCACGGCGGGTACTTTCGGAGCTGTTGTTTATGACGTGAAAACGGGGGAGCCCTTGATCCTTTCCAATAACCACGTTCTGGCAAATTCGACGAACGGCCGGGACGGTCGAGCCCGCCTCGGAGACCCCATCCTGCAACCGGGTAGGTATGACGGGGGCACCGAGAACGACGTCATCGCCAAACTGGAAAGATTCGTCCCGATTTACAAGGAAGTGGACGAGTCACGGTGCAAAATCGCCTCTATGGCTGAGGACGTCCTGAATTACGCCATCAAAAAGATGAAAAAGGACTATCAGGTTAAGCTATACAGGGTGTCTCGATCACCGAACCTCGTGGACGCCGCCGTGGCCAAACCCCTTTCCGTCGACCACATATCACCGGATATCCTGGAGATAGGAACGCCCAAAGAAACAGCTGACGTGGAGATAGGACAGCTCGTCATGAAGAGCGGCAGGACCAGTGGCCTTACAAAGGGCAGGGTTAAGGTAGTAGACGCCACGATAAGGGTGGCAATGGGCGATGCCGGAGACGCTATCTTCGCCGAACAGGTCGTAACCACGCAAATCGCAGCACCCGGCGACAGCGGCTCGCTGGTGGTTGACGAGAAAACGCGCGCGGTGGGCCTGCTTTCGGCCGGTTCCGACACGGTCTCGGTATTCAGCAGGATCGATAACGTTCTCGGCCAGCTCGGAGTCCGTTTCTAGAGACCATCGGCCCTGCGGTGATAAAAATACCGGTGGAGTCAGTTGTGCGTGGCTTTTGGCTTTTGCCTGGATAGGTGACCTAATAACCTGATATGGTCCGGCATAGGATAACCCGCCCTGATGGGAGAGGATAACCGGGTAGACCCGAAGAAATCTGTCTTATGCCAGCAAAAGAGATTCGGTTGAGGGTCCGGGGTAAGGTAAACCTCGGTCTCGGCATACTGGCGAAAAGACCTGACGGATACCACGAGGTCGAGAGCGTCGCGGTCCCGGTCGGGCTCGCTGACGAAGTCGCCGTGCGTCCGGTGCCTTATGGCATCGAGGTACGCTGCCCGGGCGTGCCCGGCCCCCCTGAGGGAAATCTGGCGTTTAAGGCCGGTCGTGCCGTTTTGCCGCTGTTTCCGGCGCCTTTCGGTCTTGATATTTCCATATCCAAGGGCATCCCGGTAGGTGGCGGAATGGGGGGAGCGAGTGCCGACGCGGCCGCGGTTTTGAAGGCCGCCCGGGTGCTCCTGGGGGAACCGGCGCGCCGGGAGGCTCTCGATGAGATCGCCCGGTTCCTCGGCGCCGATGTCCCGATGTTTCTCGTCGAGGACGTCACGGCTGACGGGCGCGTATCGGCCTTTCTGCTCCGGGGAAGAGGAGACGAGGTGAGACCGCTACGCTCCCGGGACCTTCCCGAGCTTTATCTCGTACTGGTTCTGATGAATTTCCCCGTCAGCACCGCGTGGGCGTACGCTCGGTGGGATGAAATGTTTGGGGGGCGGCCCTATTGCCATCCAGAACAGAGGGGCACTTCAGCGGGGCTCGATGAAACGGAAACGAGGTCCGCATCGGGTTATTCCGGGACGTCCGAAGACCCGAAGGGCCGGAGAACCACCGGTTTTATGGACCCTCGCATACAGCGGATAATCGACGCCTTGAAAACCGGGGACGCTCGTCTTCTCGGCTCATCTGTTTTCAACGACCTGGAAGAACCCGTCTTTGCCGGCTTCCCCGTGATTCGCGAGGTTAAACACGCGCTTTGTCGAGCTGGTGCGCTGGGAGCCGTGATGACGGGAAGCGGTTCGACGGTCATAGGGATCGTGGCCGACCCCCTGCATGGTCTCGAGGTATGCCGGGAGTTTCGGCGGATTTGGGCCGAGGAAAGCTGTTGTGGATTGGAGAAATCATCCTTGTTGACGGGACGACCCAGTGTCAAGGAGCTCGTCCTGGTCGACAGGAGCCGGGTATTAGGGAGGTGCAAGATTTCTTGAAAGCTGATGCAGTGGTGCTGGCGGGCAGGTACAACGACGGAAAACTCAAGGAGGTCTCGAACGAGGCTCTTGAAGCTAACATAAAAATCGCCGGCAAACCCATGGTCCAGTATGTGCTCGACGCCCTGGCTAAGGCCAAAGACGTGGCGTCGATTTATCTGGTGGGTCCCGTTGGCGAGCTCAAACGATATGAGAACCCTCGTGTGACCGTGGTCGAAAGCGGAGAGGACATAATGGACAACATAAGGACAGGGATACAGAGGTGCCAGACGGATTTCGTCCTCGTTCTCACATCCGATATACCCCTCATCACTCCGTCCGTTCTTGACGAGCTCATGGCGAGATTTGAAGCGACCGGGGCCGACTTTTGCTACCCCGTTTGCCTCAAAGAGGATGTCGAACGGAAATATCCCGGTTCCAAGCGCACGTACGCACGGGTCAAAGAGGGGACGTTCACAGGCGGGAACGTGTTTTTCGCAAAGAAGAAGATAGCGGAAAAGGCATGGCCTTTCCTTACCCTCATGGTCCGGCATAGAAAGTCTCCTCTGAAAATGGCCTCGTTTCTGGGCTGGTGGCTCCTACTCAAGATAGCTCTGGGGAGGGCGGGTATCGGAGAAATCGAGGGCAGGGTGATTACCCTGCTGGGAATCGTTCCACGGGCGATTCCCGGAGCGCCCCCCGAGATCGGAGTAGACGTCGACAAACCCGCAGATTACGAGCTGTGCTCGCGGGTCCTTTCTTCTGGAGGATAGCATCACGAGGGAGCCCGAGTGCCGGGGGATCTTACCAGGAAATCAGCCGTCCGTCAGACGACAGTCGCCAGAGGCAGGGCGTGCCTGGTCCCCCGGAGCTATATAATAACGCCTGGGGCAGGTGAGCCGCGGTGGAAGATCTATCCGTTGTGATATTGGCAGCGGGACAGGGGACGAGGATGAAGTCGTCCGTCCCCAAGGTTCTACACCGAATAGCGGGGAGACCGATGATTCACTGGGTGCTCGACGCGGCGGAAGGCATGTCTCCCGACCAAATCGTGGTGGTGGTAGGACACGGAGGTCAAGAGGTAGCGAAAGAAGTATCGGGACGCGCCTCGGTCGTCTGGCAGGCGGAACAAAAGGGCACGGGACATGCGGTGCTGACGGCCAAAGATGCCGTCGGTACATCTTGTCGCGATGTGCTGATTCTGTGCGGGGATACACCTCTCCTGGAAGCCCCCCTTTTGCAAGAGCTCGTCAAAAGACACAGAGCCAGCAGTAACCACCTCAGTTTTTACAGTTTTACGCTGGACGAGCCTGCCCGTTACGGCCGGGTGGTACGTTCTTCCGGCGGATCGGTTGAGCGGATAGCGGAGTATAAGGACCTCTCTCCTAGTGAACGTGAAATAAGAGAGGTCAATTCCGGGGTATACACGGCCCGGCTGCCGTTTCTCTGGGAACTTCTGGAGGAGGTCCGCGACGACAACGCCGCCGGTGAGATTTACCTCACCGACATAGTGGCTGGTGCCCGCAGGAAAGGGCTTAAGGTTGAAGCTTTTGTGGCCCCAAATGCTCACCCCTTTTTGGGGGTCAACGATAGGACCGAGCTCGCCGCCGTCGAGGCTGTGGCCAGGCAAAAGATCTTGAGAAAGCTCGGGCTTTCTGGAGTCACCGTGGTGGACCCGGCCAGTACCTACGTAGATTACGGAGTTTCGGTGGGACCGGACACGGTGATTCACCCGTTCAGTTTTCTAAGGGGCCACACCGTGATAGGCGCGGGTTGTTGCATAGGACCGGGTACCGACATAGCCGATTCGACGGTGGAAGATGGAGCGACCATCCGGTTTTCCGTCGTGGAGTCGAGCCGCATCGGCCCCATGGTTGCGGTCGGACCGTTTTCTCATATTCGCCCGGGTACCGTCCTGGAAACGGGGGCGCGGGTGGGCAATTTCGCCGAGGTGAAGAATTCCCGGGTCGGTGCCGGGAGCAAGATTCCCCATCACAGTTACGTAGGAGACGCCACGGTAGGAGAGCGAGTCAACCTGGGTGCCGGGACCGTCATCGTGAACTTCGACGGGAAAGAGAAACATCACACCGTAATTGGGGACAGGGCGTTTATCGGCTGTAATTCCAACTTGGTAGCCCCCCTTACGATAGGCAAAGGCGCATACGTAGCTGCGGGCTCCACCATCACCGAGGACGTTCCCGAGGATTCCCTGGCTATCGCCCGGGAACGCCAGGTGGTGAAGGAAGGGTGGGTGAAACGGAGAAACCGGTAATTCACGGGCGCGGACCGTTCGGGAAGACCCTTGTGGAGATTTCCGGGCTTTCGGGTGGTTGACCCAACAGCAATGTCTAAGGATCACTGACACGGGGGTGTGGCGTGTGGCGCCTTATCGAGACAAGAAGCTAAAGATATTTGCGGGTAACGCCAATCCGGAACTCGCTTTGGAAATCGTCAAGCATCTCGGGATATCGTTGGGCCAGATCGAGGTCGGGAGGTTTTCCAACGGGGAAATAAAGGTGATCATCGAAGAAAACGTACGGGGGTCCGATGCCTTCGTAATCCAGCCCACTTCGACACCGGTAAACGATAACTTGATGGAGCTTTTGA
>DYEQ01000061.1 GCA_020725645.1 Candidatus Fermentithermobacillaceae bacterium
CCGCATGCCCCGAGATAGACGCGGTCGTCCGAGGCGAGGGCGAGCTGACCTTCCTCGAACTTGTGGAAAAAGTCATCGGCGGACAGGACTGGGAGGATACGCCCGGAATCGCCTTTTTACGGGACGGGACTCTCCGAGCGAACCCGCCCCGAGCTCTCATCGCTGATCTCGATGAGCTTCCCCCACCCGACCACGACCTTTTGCCGCAGGTACTTTCCCAAGGCGGTTACGCATCAGTCTACTCCTCCCGGGGATGCTACGGCAACTGTTCTTTCTGCAGTATCAGGGCATTTTACGACATTGCGCCCGGTCCGAAGTGGAGGGCTATGTCGCCGGCAGCCGTGGCCGACGAAATTCAGCGCCTCCAGCGGGATTACGGCGCAGAGGAGTTTCGCTTCAGCGACGACAACTTCATCGGCCCGGGGCGGGCCGGCAAAGAGCGGGGGTTTGAGATAGGCAGGGAGATCATTAGGCGGGGCCTCAAGGTGCGTTTCATGATCTCCGCTCGAGCCGACAACGTGGACCGGGATCTCCTCGCGCTTCTCAAAGAAGCCGGCCTGACGCAGGTGTTCCTCGGGGTAGAGGCGGGAGTCCAGACCATGCTCGACCGCCTCAACAAAGGTGTCACAGTAGAAGAAAACCGCCGGGCCGTATCGATCATCCGTGAGCTCGGGATCGAACCCGTAATCGGGTTCATCCTCTTCGACCCGGATACCACCACCCAGGAGCTTTTCGACAACCTCACCTTCTTGAAGAGCATCGGCCTGACCGAAGGCGGTTTGAATTCCCGGCTAGACGTCTTAAACCGCCTGGAGGTCTATCCGGGAACCCCCGCCGAAGAGAAGCTCAAGCTCGAAGGAAACCTCAGGGGCGATTTCACCGATTACCGTTACAAGTTTCGCGATCCGGTGGTATCCCTTATCTATCACAGCCTGCGGGCGTTTCAGCGTATATCCATACCCATCCGGAGGGCCCTTATGTCCCGGTTCCCGGTATCGTGAATCCCACGGTGGTCCCCGGCTGCCATCGCGGTTCAAGGTAATCCATAGGGTCCGATGAAATCAGCCTTACGAGCCTGGCCTGCCCGTCTACCATTTCGAGGACGAATGTTCTTTGCCCGAAACTCACGGTGAAGTAGTGAAGCTCTTCGCCGGTTTGCAAGATGAGTTCCAACGGATATATTGTATAGAGCATCACGCATCACTCTCCGCCGTATGGTCTGGACCATCACACATGTACCTTCGCCACATTGCAGGAACCCATACGCACCTGTCTCCACTGTATTCACGGAGTACGAACCGTCAGCTTACGCGAGCTTGGCAGATCCGGCCAAAGATTTGAGCTTGGCCACGGCCTGTTCCAGCCCGCCAACCTCATCAATCAGTCCCACTTCCACAGCTTCCTTCCCCACCAGCACGGTGCCTATGTCGTTGGCAAGTTCTCCGGTCCTGAACATTAGCTCCCTGAATTTCTGTTCCGAGATCTTGGAGTTTCCAACCACAAACCGTATAACCCGGTCCTGCATCTTTTCAAGGTATTCGTAGGTTTGGGGGACACCCAGTACCGTCCCGGCAAGTCTTATGGGATGGACAGTCACCGTGGCCGTTTCGGTGATGAAGGACCAGTCCGCGGCCACGGCGATGGGCACTCCTATGCTATGGCCACCACCGAGAACCAGAGAGACCACGGGTTTGGACATGCTGGCAATGAGCTCAGCGATGGCCAGACCCGCTTCGACATCGCCTCCCACGGTGTTCAGGAGCACGAGAAGACCTGTGACATCCGGACTTTCCTCCACCCCCACCAGCTGCGGAAGCACGTGCTCGTACTTGGTGGTCTTATTCTGCGAGGGAAGGACGATGTGCCCTTCAACCTGGCCTATGATGGAAAGGCAGAATATCTTGCTCTTGGGGCTGGGGACTTCCGGCGTGCCGAGTTCACGGACGTTATCAGCGCGTTCCTTAGTAGTATCAACCGAAACCACTGAATCTATCCCCTCTGCTGCAGCAGAATAGTAGAGCTTCGCCTCGTTGCGTCCTTTGATCTCGCCAGGGACCCGGCCACTAGTATTCCCGAAACTCGACATCTCTGTGACGGTGGCGGAACGTTTATCGAGTCTCATGGGGTCGGTCGGAGATCCGCGAGCAGTTGGGGATCCCCAAGCATGAGAACAAACTCCATCCCCAACCATATAAAAACAGGGCGCTCCTCGCGGAGCGCCCCGGATGCACCTTGTATGCCGGCACTAGCCGATAGGAATCCCCAACCAATTTGAG
>DYEQ01000062.1 GCA_020725645.1 Candidatus Fermentithermobacillaceae bacterium
GCCACTTCCTCAAGCAGCACGGGAATCAACACGGCTTCGTCATAACCCGACTCCAGCCGGTAGACATTCTGGTCGGGGCACACCACTTCCAACTCGACTCCGGACCTCGCCAGCGTCTGCCAGCCTTCCTCTGAGGAGCCACCCCAATTGCCAGCCCCCGGGGGAACGATCATCCGTATCCGCATGCGCCTCACTTACCCAGGGCCGCCGCCAGTCGGGCCAGCTTGGGGTGCACGAGCTTCCCCTCCTGCATGATCAGCTCACCGTCAAGCCATACGGACGAGTTAAGGCAGATGCCGTCGGCATGCGTCGCCGCAGGGCCCACCTTTCCCTTGAAAAACGGCCCCTGGAAACCGATCCCCCACTCGGTGCTCCCCCACACCCGTTCGTCCTCCGTGCACAAACCCGACAGGCGGGCACCGGGGTTGAAACCGTAGCAGACGTGGGCCAGGTGATACATCTTAGGATCACCGAGCTTCTCCAGCCATTCCCTGACCTTTCTCGCCTCTTCTCCTCCCTCGATGCTCCGGATCACCCCTTCCTTAACCGTCAGCCTGATCGGCCCCCGCAGGATGCCCAGGTCGGCTTCGCCTCCGCCCGAAAAAGATCCATCGAACACGATGACGCCCTCGATGGTTTCCTCCACCGGCGCCCAGCCGATCTGACCGAGGAGGAAGTGGGCCCCGGGGATGTCGGCGAACAGCTCACTTGTAACCGGCCGATCAGGGTCATTCTCAAAGCTGACATCGGTGCCGGCAGGGGTGACAATGCGCATCCGGCGTGCCTGCCGGGTCATTGAAACGATCTCCCGCTGGAACTCATCCTGAGCAGAAATGTTGATCTTCCCAATGCAACGCACAATCTGGTCAGTATTCAATCCGCCGAGGAACAGATAACGGACCCTGGTCCCCGTCATCGCTTCCAGCCATGGCGAGGAATAGAGCAACCATTGGTTGTTATACTCTACCCACACGTCCGTGTTAGGTATGGCAGCCTTCAATCCGTCCGGCAGCCGGGGATCGGCTACCTTTCCGTAACCTGCAGGCGTAGAATGCCAGGCCACCATCACGTTGGCACCAGCGACCTCGGCCGCCTTGGCGGTCTCCTCCACCGGCCTCCATTCAGTTGCTGAGTCTGCCGTGATGAGCACGCTTTCCCCTGGCTTCACCTTGCACAGTTCGTTGACGATCACGTGGGCGGCCTTCGCCAGTTCCAGGTCCTGAACAGACGGCATTCATCCCACCTCCGCAAGCTCGGTTCGACAGCCCCTGGCCGCCACCTTCGGCGTTCCGTCTGAAATCGCATGGTTCTTCTTGGTCGGATCGGTGCCACGAGGTCGAAACGAAAGGGCCTGGACAGCAACTCAAATTGGATGCTCCCCTCCGCCGGCTATGCGATTTGTACAACACCGGGGCGAAATGTTCGTCAAAATGTACCTAACTCAAAGCAACTTTCGGAGGGCAAGGGCAAGTTGCATCTCAAAGGGGTGGGCCAGCGGATCGCGACCGAGCAATCGGCGCATCTGCTCCAGCCGGTAGCGAACGGTGTTGCGATGGAGGTGAAGCCGGGCTGCTGCCCGCTCAACATTCCCGCCGTACGCCAGCACCGCCTCAAGGGTACTGAGGAGTTCCTCCGAGCGTGAGTTTTCCAGCAGGGGTGCCAGATTACGCCGCACAAACCCAGCGGCCTCATTGGAGCCCTTCAGGGTCAGCAACAACTGATAGGGTCCCAGATCGTCCCAACAGTGAACCGAACTGGGACCGGACAGTCGGCGGCCGATCTCGATGGCCCCCTGCGCCGTCCGAAACCCACGCCACAACTCTCCCACTTCGGCGCAATATGCCCCTACGCCCACCGAAACGGTGGCAGGCGCCAACCGGTCGGCTGCCTCCAGGCACACCCGGCGTGCCAGCCGCTTGGCCCGCGCGAGAACCTCCTCCCTGCCCAGTCCTGGAAAACGCGGGAGGATCACCATCGAGTCGCTCCGAGAAACCACCAATCCCCCCCTTGCTTCTTCCTCAACGAGCGCCGAACCTATCCTCTTGAGTTCCTCTTTAAGGGTCTGGACTTTGCTCTCCTCGCCGGACTTCAAGAACTGCTGGGCGAGAGAGTCAATGTCCGCCACCACCACACAGGAACATCCGCTCAGATCGATCCCGTACGCCTTCGCGCGGCGGGCCGCCACCTCGCTGGACATCTCCCCGTTGAACAGGTCCTCAAAAAAATCCCTTTGCAGTCGGAGTTCTGCCTCTTGCCGGGACCTCTCCATCAACAACTCCACCGTGAGCGGCATGGAGCATTGGGAAAGCAGGAATCTGGTGGTATCGAGCTCTTCCATGCCGAGCGAAACCAGGTGGCCAAGGACCAGGGTATGGGTACCGAGAGCCACCGCAGCGAAGCTGATCCCTTCGACCTCTCCCACGACTATGGTAC
>DYEQ01000063.1 GCA_020725645.1 Candidatus Fermentithermobacillaceae bacterium
GCCAGCGTTCGTCCTGAGCCAGGATCAAACTCTCCGTAACACCTTTTCCTCGCTTCGGCTAAACCCTCTCACGCTGTTCAGTTTTCAAAGACCAAGGACAACAGGTTTTATATTACTCGCCTCGTCCCTTTTCGTCAACCACCGCCTGTCCGGTTCGGAAGACCGCTCCTTCAAGCGGAGGCGAGGCTAATAATAGCATACTGCGCTCGAAGACGCAATACGCATCGTAAACGATCGTCGTTCGTCATGGTCCCCAACCGTTCGCCGCACAAACGAGCACTATGTAGCGAGTTTCACCGTCAATTAGCACTGGTTATACTGAGTTTATGCCGGAAGCTTCAAACTCTCCACGGATAGTGCTGAGTAATTAAGTTCGTGAACGCTTGTCCGGCAAGGGAACGAGTTACGGAACCCTTCAGTAAGAATACTGGTAGCGCGCTTCATCGCACAGAAGCGTAATCCAACGTTTCTGGGAATCAGGGGCGGCTCTCTGAACGTGCGGTTAAACCTCGACCACGAAGTATGGTGGCCCCAACGGGATTCGAACCCGTGTCTCCGCCATGAGAGGGCGGTGTCCTAGGCCACTAGACGATAGGGCCGTTAGTGGCTGGGGGAGGAGGATTCGAACCTCCGCAGGCAGATCCAGAGTCTGCTGGCCTGCCACTAGCCGATCCCCCAAGGACCTGGCGAACCGATTATAGCACCTGGTACCGGGGCAGGCAACAACACTTTTTCGTGCCGTCCCAGCAGGGAATAGAGCGATGACCTTGGTTAGGGCGGCAAACGGGGCCTACAAAACCTTGGTCAAACCCGGGTAAGGACGTCTTCCAGCGGTCTGAGGTTCCTCGCTTCGCGTTCCTCCGCTGGATAACCCACGGGAGTCATCGCTACAGGTCGTAGGTTTGGGGGCAGGTTCAGTATCTTTCTCACTTCAGACTCCCTGAATGCCCCTACCCAGCACGCGCCGAGGCCGAGTCCACATGCTGCCACCAGAATGTTTTCGCAAGCGGCGGCCGTGTCCTGGAAGACGTAGAGGCTGCGCCCCCTGTCTTCGTACCTCGCGGCGGACACCTCGGGGTCGCAGCATATTACGATGACCACGGGAGCCTCGGACACGAAGTTCTGGTCGAAAGCGGCATGGGCCAGCTCCCGGCGAACCGCGGGGTTTCTTACGACAATGAATTTCCATGGCTGCCTGTTCCCTGCGCTGGGAGCACGCCTTGCGCACTCAATCAGCGTGTTTATCTTCTCGTCTTCAACGTCGCAAGGTTGGTAACGTCTGATGCTCCTCCTTTTCAAGATGGCCTCTATGACGTCCATCGGCGAGACCTCCTTGCTTGAGTTTAAAGCACCGGTGGTGAGAGCAGGATCGCGTCCCCTTCGATCAAGTCGGCCGCTCTTTCCATCCTTCTGATTACCGCGTCTCTTCCCAGGATCTCCATGATTTCGAAAAGGCCTGGACCGGCCGTCCGTCCTGTAATGGCAAGGCGCGTCGGATGGATAAGCACCGAAGTTTTCACACCCTCCCTTTCGGCGAGCTCCCTGTAGCGCACCTCCAAAGTAGAGGCGTCGAAGTTATCCACGAGCTTCAAAGTATCAACGCATTTCCGCAGCGTGTTTGCGACATTCCGGTCGTTGAAGTACTTTTTCACTCCCGCCGGGTCAAACTCCCGGGGATCTATGAAAAAGTAGACGGAGGCCTCGACCATTTCCACGAGAGTCCGCGCCCTTTCCCTCAGTGACGACACCACCTTTTTCAACCATTCCCACTTTAGCTCAACTTCGTCCCGGCGGAGAAGCGAACCTCTTACCGCGAA
>DYEQ01000064.1 GCA_020725645.1 Candidatus Fermentithermobacillaceae bacterium
GCCAGCGTTCGTCCTGAGCCAGGATCAAACTCTCCGTAACACCTTTTCCTCGCTTCGGCTAAACCCTCTCACGCTGTTCAGTTTTCAAAGACCAACCTCGTCCGCGCCGCCCTCTCAGGGGCGCAACGCATAATATAGCATCACCATTTCGTAGGGTCAAGCGATCTTTTTGCGAAACATCACAAGCTCGTGCGCCGGTGCGGTCTCATGGTCGGGAACAGTATCACGTCGCGGAGCGACGGTACTCCCGTGAGAACCATGACCAGCCGGTCGATGCCGATTCCGAGCCCACCGGTGGGAGGCATTCCGTACTCCAGAGCTGTCAGGAAATCCTCGTCGAACACATGAGCTTCCTCGTCTCCTTTTTCTCTGGCCCTCGCCTGCTCAAGGAACCTTTGGCGCTGGTCGTCGGGATCGTTCAACTCGGAAAAGGCGTTGGCCAACTCAACACCCCCGACGAAAGCTTCAAACCGGTACACTAGCCCCGGATCGTCGTCCCGGCGCCTAGCTAAAGGCGAGATTTCAACCGGGTAGTCGACGACAAACACCGGTGCCACCAGGTTAGGTTCTACTTTCTCTGACATAACTTTGTCTATGACGGCGCCCTTCGTCAAAGATTTGGTCATCTTGATTCCGAGTCTGTCCACAAGGCTCCCGAGCTCTGCTTCGTCGTCGAAGTCCTGACGGGAAAGCCCTGCATAACGGGCAATTGCGTCCCAGAACTTTATGCGCGCCCAGGGGGGACGTAAGCACACGCGATGACCTCGCACCTCGATCTCATCGGTCCCGAGGAGTTCGACGCTCAAGCGGTAGATCAGATCCTCGGTGAGCTCCATCATAACGTCGTAGTCTGCGTAAGCTTGGTATAGCTCGAGCATGGTAAATTCGGGGTTGTGCATCGAGTCTATGCCTTCATTGCGGAAGTTGCGTCCGAGTTCATAGACTTTCTCGAGTCCGCCGACGATTAAGCGCTTTAAATAAAGTTCGAGAGAGATCCTCAAGTAAAGGTCCATATCCAGCGCGTTATGATGTGTGGTAAATGGCCTGGCGGAGGCACCCCCTGCGAGAACCTGCAAGACGGGGGTTTCCACCTCGATAAACCCGCGCTCGTCCAGGTAACGACGGATGAAGGATATTGCCCTTGAGCGCGTTAAAAACACTCGCCGCACATCGTGGTTTACGATCAAGTCCAGGTATCTCTGCCTATACCTCAGGTCGACGTCTTGAAGACCGTGCCATTTTTCCGGAAAGGGCCTCAGACTTTTGGCGAGAAGAGTGAAACTCCTGACTTCAACCGTGGGTTCGCCTCTTTTGGTTCTGAAGACCGGGCCTCGAACCCCTACTATGTCCCCGACGTCGAGAGAAGCTATCTCTTTGTACGACTCTTCCCCGAGCACGTCGATGCGGGCGTGGAGTTGAATCCTCCCCGTGCGGTCGTGGAGGTCGAGGAACATGGCCTTCCCGTGCCCGCGGAACGCCATCAGTCGACCGGCGACGGATACTTCCTGACCCCTCATCTCGTCGCACCGGGTTTTGACGGTCTCAGCATCGGAGGTCACTTCGAATCTCCGGCCGAACGGGTCGATGCCGCGAAGGCGCAACTCTGCGAGTTTTTGCCTGCGTCGTGCAATTTCAGCTCGTAGGTTTTCCGCTTGTGAGCTGGCAGGTTGTAAGTTCTCTGGACCCTGGTTCCCCACTTCTCGCTCGTCGCCCAACCTCATGACCTCCCGGTGAAGAAAATCCTAGCTGTTGATGGAAATGATCTCGTACTTAACGAGACCCATGGGTACGTTCACCTGAACCACATCGCCCACTTTCTGCCCGAGGAGAGCTCTTCCCACCGGCGACTCGTTGGAGATCTTCTTCTTGGCGGGATCAGCTTCGTGGGAACCGACGATGGTGAAATCATGGATGTTCCCCGACGTAAGGTCTTTGACCTTGACGGTTGCGCCCAGAGTGACGACTTCACCGGTACCGTCGTTGGATGCCACCCGAGCGTGTCGCAGAATATTCTCCAGTGTGAGGATGCGCGCTTCCACAAACCCTTGCTCATTCTTGGCGTTGTCGTATTCGGCGTTCTCGGTCAGATCTCCGAACTCCCTGGCCGCCTTGATCCTTTCAGCGATCTCTCTCCTCCTTACTGTCTTCAGATAGTTGAGCTCTTGTTCCAAGTTGCGCTTTCCTTCCGGGGAAAGGATAACTTCTTTGTCGCTCATCCTCCTGCATCTCCGCCTTTCTTCGACGTTTCGGCCGGGCCTTCTTGCCGACGGAACCGGGCAAACTTAAATCAGTTTATGCCCTGTCTCGTGCCCCAATTCCCCTGCCTAATGTTCTGGAAATCGAAGCACATAGGCTCCGTATAGAAAAACCGCCGCCCCGCAAAGGGGGCAGTGGCTCCACTGATGTTATCGAGTTTTGCGGTACCTAGATTATAGTCAGCCCCCCGAGCCGAGTCAACAACCGCCCTGCCTCGTGTTATCGGCCAATGATATTGTCACCTGCCCGCCCCTTTGACCCTCGCCTCTTCGACGACCCGGGCGATGTCCTCCCGGGAAACCGGTCTTTCGAAGCTCCTGAAGCCCGCCAGAGTAAAGCCGTGCTTTTGGGCAAGGCGCGATATTTCCTTCACCCGCACCGCCGAAAGGTCCCGGCCCAAGCTGAAATCCTCATACCGTTCCTCCATGGCCAGGATCATCGTCTCGGCCATGCAGGCGTAACACAACCCGCTGGGGAACCCGAAGTCGAAGTGGAAGTCGGCGTCACCAGGAACCCGAACCACTCCGCCTTCGATTACCAGGACGTCCCTGCGGAACCGCGCCACCTGTCTGGACACGTTTCGAGGACGCGATACATCCACAACCAGGGCTCCCGGCTTTAGATCTAGAGGTTCCACGATGACATCTAGGGACGAGCTCACGCAGAATACGACGTCGGCAGAGCACAACGCCCTCTTCACATCCGTAGTAATGCTCGGCGCAAGACCGGTTCTGTCCAAAACGCTTCTGGCCGCATATTCCAGTTTCCGTATGTTCCGGGAGACCATCATGATATCGTAACCGTCGTCCGCCAAAAGCTCTGAGAGCACCTTACCGATGGAACCGGTAGCTCCTAAAACAAGGATTCTCGAGTCCCGCATATCCCGGTTCATAAGCTTCAACGCTTCCCTTGCGGCGTCGATGGCCGTAGCTACGGTATAACTGTTCCCGGTCGTCACTGCGATATCCACGCTTTTTCGTACCGTAATGCCGGCATCTCCTACAACCGACGTGAAAGCACCCAAACCGACTATCCCAGCTCCAAGCTTTTGAGCTGTTTTCGCGGCCCGGATCACCCTGTCCAAAACATACTTCTCCGGGAGCTTCATCATCTGTTCTGCCGTTAAAGGGCACGAGATAAACCACCCTTCGGCGGCGCCGTGGGGTGAACGAACACCGGTAATCCGCGAGGTGACGATGGGAGGGAGCCTCTCGAGCGTCCATTTAACGAGACCCTCCGGAAGGTACCTGGCGATGGGAAACTTTCTCGATACGTCGTCCAGTTCGATAGGATGGATTATGAAGGCAAAAGTGCCCATTATGTCGCCTCCTCAGTTGTAGCTCTACAGGTTGCCCAAAGATTCACCGGCCCGGGCGTAAAGAAGCCACCGTGACGCGGTCGCATCGCGCAGGATACTTTCGGACAGAGCTTACGGGACCAGCGAGGGCGGGTTGAGCACCTCCACCCTGGGTTTGAAGTTCAGTTTATCGAGAAGCCCATTGATGTCTTCATCCGTGAGGTCCTCGGGACGCTTCCCGGAGAGAGCTACGAGAAGCCCTTCGAGCACGTTGGTCCCAAAGGATCTTCCGTCCATTTCCGGCGTGGTTGTCACGAGCGTACTGACCCCCATTCGTTTAAGCTCCTCGATATCCTCCTCAGTGACGGTGTTGGTGATGATGGATCGGCCCGGTAAGCTTTCCGGCATATACTTCCTTATATAGTGGAAATCCCCTGCGATTATGTCTGCCTCGTAGTAGTAACGGGAAAACCTATGAACTATCCTCTTTTCCTGCTCTTTTCCGGTGGGATACAGCAACGAAAAGGGTAACCTCACCGCGATGGGGGCAATGATCCTGGCGGCCAAGTCCAACGTACGTAAAGACGTCAGTTTAATGGGCAGGTGCAGGGAGAAAATGAAATCGCCGAGGATGAGTTTAGCACCGGTCGCTTGTATCGCCTCGGCCATTCCAAACCGGTCGAGCCCCGAGACCAGTAACACAGTCTTATCTTTGAACGGCACCTTGAGGACGTCGTTGAGATATGCGATAACACGACGTTCAAGAGTATCCTTTATCCTTACCCCGTCTACAATCGGGGTGAGCTTCGCCGCCCTGGCGATGGGAATTGCATCCCGGAGCATGTAGCGGCGTTTCCCGCAGACTATGTAAAGATCGATGCCGCCCATCCCGAAGGCGTCCACCTTTCCATCGAGCTGCCGGATGAGTTCGATAGCTTTCGGTATGGACCCGTCCGTTCCGATCCGCTCGATGATGACCTTTTCGCCGAGGAATTCTTCTTCAACCCTTTTATTTCGCTTGGAGGAACCGATACTAACCGATACAACTCTTTTCACCTGACTCGCCTCCCGCTCTCATGTAACGGATGACTTCCCTTAGGGACTCCGGGTTCAAGTACACATCTCCGGTCATGGGAGACTTTCCGATGACGATGGTTTTGACGTCCGTCCCCCTGTCCAAAAGCCCCTTCATGATCTCGAGCCTCTTGTCGGAACCGATCAGAATGACCTTGGGAAACCTCCTGACCCTGGCGATGATCTGCATGATCTCGTTCAAGAGCTCGGCGCCAGACCTCTCCCGAACGAACTGCCACCTGTCCCTGTCGTTGAGAAGAAGGGTAAACTCGACTCCTTCCTCCCTGGCCACGCGCTCGAGCTCTTCCACGTTAGCCAGAGGAAATCCCACGATGGCGATGGCACCTCCGCGCTGGACTTCCCCGAGCGTCTCCAGGCGGGAAACGAAAGTCCTGTCCACTCCCAGACGGGAAGCTACTTCCTGCTGGGAAAGTCCCCTGGAGCGCAACGAGAGGATCTCGTTGATGGAGTCGTAAATCTTCTCCATGCTGAGGACCTTATCACCAATGCGGATGAAGTCCACCCACGCAACCCCTTGTGCACAATCTTGTGTACAAAGTATCACGGATTTCGGGACTAGGCAAGGGGTCAGAGGTCAAAACGGAAAACCAATTTACAGCCCCGAAGGTGCCAGCTTGGCAGGTTAGCAGGCTGAAAGATGCAATCTTGGCAGGTTCGTGAACTGAAGATGAAGATGCCAGTTTGGCAGGGAAGGGGTTGGGTATTGGAATAAAAGCAACTTACACGTTCCGACAGCTGGTTACTGGATCTGCGAATCCTCCGCGGGTATACCAGCCTCCATTATCACGGAATCGGCCACGTAGATCGGTGCTTCAGCTCTTAGCGCCAGGGCCATGGCGTCCGAAGGCCGGCAATCGATTTCTTCCCGCTCACCATTGACATCCAGCACCAAAGAGGCATAGAAGACTTCATCTTTGAGTTCTCTGATGAGTACCATGACTACCTTGGCACCGAGTTTCTTGATCACTTCGAGGAGCAAGTCGTGGGTGAGAGGTCGCGGAGGCACGACTCCCTGAAGGGGCAAAGCTATGGCTGAAGCTTCGAGGGCCCTCACCCAAATTGGGATGATCGTTGTCTTGGAGAGATCGGCCAGAATGATTACCCCCTGGTCGGTAGCGCTGTCAAGCCCTACCCGTTCGATGGTCACCTGGACCATTTGAGCTCCCTCCATCAATCCCATTTTACGTTTGCCACGGAAGGAAATCTCCCGAGCTCGTCTTCGATTTGTCTTTTTATCCTGGCTAACGCCTCGGGTGACCGACCTTCGCACCTCAGAACCAGAGCTGGCTGAGTGTTGGAAGCTCGAACCAAGCCCCATCCATCGTCAAAGAGGACCCGGACTCCGTCTACGGTAATGACGGGATGGTCTTTGGCGAAGATCTCGGTGAGTTCCTCCACTACCCGGAATTTATCCCGGTCTGAACAGAAAACCCTTGTCTCGGGGGTAACGTAGTACTTCGGGACGTCGGAAAGAAGCTCGCGCACCGATTTTCCCGTACGGGACATTATCCTGAGAAGTCTCAAAGCCGCGTAAAGCGCGTCGTCAAACCCGTAGTATTCGTCGGCGAAAAACATGTGTCCGGATACCTCGCCCGAGAAGAGAGCGTTCGTCTCCCTCATCTTAGCTTTGATGAGCGAGTGTCCCGTCCGGGTGAACTCCGGTTTCCCTCCGAGTCTTTCTACCATGTCGAGGAGAGCCTGAGAGCATTTGACCTCGACGAGAACCAGGGCACCGGGGTGCTTTTCCAAAATCTCCTTCCAAAATACGATCTGAAGTTCGTCACCCCACACGGGGGTTCCGTATTCGTCCACGACTCCGATCCTGTCCGCGTCGCCGTCGAAAGCTATACCCGGGCTGTAGGCGCCGTTCTTAACGACGGCCACGAGGTCGAGAAGGTTCTTCGGCTGAACCGGGTCCGGATGATGGTTGGGAAACCTGCCGTCAGGTTCGCAATAGAGGCACAGGTAGTCCAGACCCAATCGCTTGGCCACTCTGTGAACGATGGGGCCGCAGGCGCCGTTTCCTGCGTCGAAAACGGGCCTTATCTTGTGGGGGCCAAGGGAAATCTTGCTGAGAAGATCGTCGACGTAGTCAGGGAGCGGGTCCCGGGTCGAATAATGACCGGCGCCCGAGGCGAACGTACCGCTCTCGGCGATTCTCCTTAGCTCCTGAATTCCGTCGCCGAAAAGGGTATCGTGCCCGTACGCAAGCTTGAGGCCGTTGAACTCCGGGGGGTTATGACTGCCTGTAACCATGACACCCCCTTCGATGCCGTAACGTACTCGAGAGAAGTAAAATGCAGGTGTCGTCACCATACCCACGTCGATCACGTCTATTCCGCACTCCGTTAGCGCTGTGGCCATGACCGATGCGTATGTTGAGGACGAGGGACGTGGGTCCCGACCCACAACGGCAGCGGTAACCCCTTTTCCTTTGAGAAAAGTGCCGTACGCTCGGCCTAAAACCGCCACCGTTTCCGGGGTGAGGTCCTTATCCACAACCCCTCTTACGTCGTACTCCCTGAAAATCTCCGGGTTGAGTTTCGGCGTGCTCACTGAGGGAATCCTCCTCCGTCTACCTGCTTCCGTTGGAATTACATCTTCCAGGTGGTTAGAGCTAACGTTCCTGACTCATTGAAACTGATCTCGCTGGCCGGATGTTGGCTACATCAAATTGCAGTCTCGTTCGCTCTCCTGTTTCTATTAAAACCCATCTCGATCCTTCACCCCACTGTCTAAGAATCCCCTTTCGAACTCAGGGTAACACTAAGCGAGGAGGTGACCGATATGACGACAGAAGTTAAATGCAGAGTGAGAAGCTGCCACTACTGGGGAAACGGCGACATATGCGAGGCAGACAAAATCGAAGTCGATAACGCAGTGGGCGCTAAGACGACAATGGAGGTGGGCGAACTGGGGGCCGATCGCGGTAGACGTGGGGATCGCGCGGCGACGACCGGGACAATTGGAGCCGGCACTAGAGGTGCAAGCGGACTAATCGAAGGGCGGACCAGAGGAACCGCTGTGGAAGCCGGCGAGTTGGCCCCCGGTGCCGAGCGCAGAGTTGGAGAACCTCTAGCTTCTACATCGGAGGAAGCGGTATGCCGCACCTTCCGGCCGAAGGGCTCGAAGCCGGAAGGATATAAGCCGGAATATAGGTGAAATTGCCAGTAAAGCCGGCGATCGGCCGGAAGAAAGCTTAGGGGCCGGGCAGCCCTTCCTCCCGGCCCCGTTGATAACGTGGGTATTCACCAAGGGGTCAGCCAAGTACGGGCTAGTCACTATCCGTCTAAGTCATTATCCTGAATCCGCCGTTGTCGGATTGGGCCTTTGCCCCGTCCTTGGAATTGACGGGTGCGGCAGTGCTCACCAGGTCGGCATTGCGTTTAAATACGATATAGAGTCCTTCGAGGGTAAGGTAAGGATCGACCGTTCGGATGGTTTTCGACTCGGGCGCAACGAGATTCGCAAGACCGCCGGTGGCGACCACGTACGGCTTGCCCCCGAGTTCCCGGGAAACCCGTCTGACCAGTTCGTCGACCTGCCCGGCAAAGCCGAAGACTATGCCCGCCTGCATGCTGGCCACGGTATTCCTTCCTATCGCAGACGGTGGCCGTTGCAGCTCGATCCTGGGAAGCCGGGCCGTCTTTTCGAAAAGCGCTTCGGTCGCCGTGAGTATCCCGGGGGCGATCGCCCCGCCCAGGTATTCCGCATCCTTGGAAACGACGTCCAGGGTGGTGGCCGTCCCGAAGTCTACCACGATAACGGGTCCACCGTACTTCTGGTACGCAGCTACCGCGTTGGCTATTCTGTCCGGGCCGACATCCTTAGGATGCTCGTACCTGATGTTTATTCCAGTCCTCACCCCCGGGCCAATGACCAGCACAGAACACCCCAGGTAACATTGGGCCATCTTCTCGAACACTGGTGTCAAGGGCGGCACCACCGAAGCGATGGCCGCTCCCGTGATCTCCTGGGATTTTATCCCGGCATACTGCAACATACCGAGCACCTGAAGCCCGTACTCGTCTTCGGTCTTCTGCCTGTCGGTGCCCACTCGCCAATGAGCTGCGAGGGACCCGTCATCGAAGACCCCGATAACCGTGTGAGTATTACCCACGTCGATTGCCAGAATCATGGTTTCTCAGCTCCTTGCCCCGGAACGGGTAGCTGCCCGGACCCCCGAGTGAACCAGTGTCACCAGGACCATAGCCACGAGAGCTTCCGGAATCCCATGCAGCACCCCGACAGATAGTGCCGCAGCTGGGGGCAGATAGCCGAAGACGACGGTCAGACCGAGGACCCCTATGGTGTTGGTCATGGAACCCACGAGCGCACCGAGGGGAGCTCCGCCCCTCTGACGCTCCCCCATCAGCCATAATCCGGCCGCGACAACTGTACCAACGATCACGGCTACTACCATATGCCGTGGTTCCCCTACGGTACCCGCATGACCTGCAATTCGGGATGATGTCCAGTACCCGGTGTATCCCAGTATTCCTCCTCCGGCCAGCACCAGGAAAACCCGTCCCCACGTGCGTTCCGCGACCCGAAACGCCCAGTAAGAAAGCACCCCTATGAGGATCCTGGGTAAAAAGGCTATGAGCGGGTTGCTGAATATCATCTGTGCCACGGGGTTGGGAGGCTGGGTCAGAGCGCGGTAAAAACTCGCAGCACCGAAGATGGCACCGACCAGCCCTCCTACTACCGGACCTTCCAGGATGCCCGCAAGGATAGTGGGAAGATGCATCGTAGTCGCAGAACCGGCCGGGGTCGGCACCGGGATGAAACCGCCCACGGGCATGAGGCCTAAAGCTACCGTCAGGCTCCCGAGAAGTCCCGCGACGACTACCTGTCTCGTGCTGAGTTTCATGAATGTATACCTCCTTCCGGCTCCTCTCCGGATGCCGTTGGACTTAAGTGGACAAGGACTCTCCTTCGGGCGTTACCCGCCCGCGAAGATCTCCTTCACCGACGGAACCCCACCCAGACCATCGGCGTGAACCACTGCGTCGAGGACGGCCTGAGATACGAGTTCCTGACCTAGACCGCCTATGGCCGTAAGAAGCCTGGACCGCTCTCCCCGCTGATCCGGCATTCTCCTGCTGGATTTCCCTGTGGCCAGGGCGAATATCGTATCCCCGTCGTACGGGGTGAACACGGGTCTTATCGCCCTGGCCAGACCAGCCTGAGCCATTAAAGCTAACCTGTTAACCTCTTCTTTTGTAAGCGCTGCGTCGACTCCGACCACTCCGATGGTGGTGTTCCGACCGAAACCGTCGCCTAAGCCGAAACCGAGACTAAAAGGAGCCTTTCCACCTCCCCCAACTGCGCCGGCGCGGAAATCACCGGCTAGATACCGCCTTTCGTGCCTATCATATGCTCCGGCCAGGATCTGTCCGCTGTTGGGATGATAGATGTCGCCCACGGCGTTGACTACGATGAGGGCTGCAACCTTAAAGCCCTCGATTTCGCCTGAGGCGACCCCCAGCCCACCTTTCATGGCGAAATCCCGGCCGAAAAGCTTCCCTACCGTTGCGCCGGTCCCAGCCCCCACGCTCCCCCTGGAGCCGTCCGTCGCTCGAGCACCAGATGCCGCCACATACGCCATTTCCGGGGTAGGTCTCGCCCGGGAATCCCCGATATCCAGGTCAAAGATGATAGCTCCTGCGACCAGGGGGATCCTGGCCGGGGGCACGGAAAGGCCAAGCCCGCGCTCCTCCAGGTACTGAACTACCCCTCGAGCGCAATCCAGTCCGAAGGCCGAACCCCCGGCCAGAAAGATCGCGTGTATCACATCCACGGTGTACGAAGGGCGCAGAAGATCCGTCTCTCTCGTTCCCGGAGCGCCGCCGAGAACGCTTACGCCTGCGACGGCGCCGTCCTCGGCTAGAACTACCGTGACACCTGTGATGCCCGATAGGTCCTGCGCGTGACCGACCTTCAGCCCCGGTACGTCACCCAGGCACCTCATTTAGAACAGCCCCGTAATGTTTCCTTTCTCGTCTATGTCCATGTGAGCTCCGGCCGGATCCGTCGGCAATCCGGGCATTGTCCTCATCTCACCAAGGAGGGGATACAGGAAGCCCGCCCCGACCGAAGCGCGTACCTCCCTGACGGTCACCGTAAATCCCCTCGGGCGCCCTTTCAGCTCGGGATCATGGGAGAGAGATAGGTGCGTCTTGGCCATGCAAATGGGCAGCTTGTCGTACCCGAGTTTCGTATACCGCCTGATTTGCCTGTCCGCCAGCGCCGAATACGTGACCCCGTCCGCACCGTAAATCTTTGTGGCGATGGTCTCGATCTTCTCTTTAATCGGCATGTCCAGCGGGTATAGGAACTTGAATTGCGGGGGCTTTTGAGTTACATCTATCAGCGCCTGGGCGAGCTCGATGCCGCCCGCGCCACCCTTGGCCCATACTTCGCTGACGCAGGCGCGGGAAGCTCCTGCCTTCAGCGCTCTGTCCAGGACGAACCGGATTTCCTTCTCGGTATCCGTGGGGAACAGGTTAAGCGCCACAACGACCGGAACACCGTGGAGAAGCACGTTCTCTATCTGCTTATCCAGGTTCTCGCAACCCTTGTTCAGCGCGGCCATATCTTCTTTGGCGAGGACCTCGGTGTCCAGAGGCTTGCCCGGCACCACCCGGAGCATTCCTCCGTGCATCTTTAGCGCCCTTATGGTCACCACCATCACGGCGGCATCGGGCTTAAGGCCGCTATAGCGGCATTTGATGTTGAACATCTTTTCAGCTCCGATATCCGCGCCGAACCCGGCTTCCGTTACCGTGTAATCCGCGAGTTTGGTGGCGATGAGGTCAGCGAGGATCGACGAGTTACCGTGAGCCACATTGGCGAAAGGTCCGGCGTGCACGAAAACCGGGGTATTCTCCAGCGTCTGTATGAGATTGGGCTTTATTGCATCCTTCAGGAGCACCGCCATAGCTCCTGCACACCTTAAGTCCTCGGCTGTAACCGGCTTGGAGTCGTACGTGTAACCCACGACGATCCTTCCCAGGCGCTCGCGGAGATCTTTCAGCCCGGTAGTTAGAGCTAATATCGCCATGACCTCCGACGCCACGGCGATGTCGAAGCCCGTTTCCCGCGGGATGCCGTTTTCCGAACCTCCGAGTCCGATCACCACTTTCCGCAAAGCTCTGTCGGAAACGTCCACTACCCTCGGCCACGTTATGGTGAGGGGGTCCATATTCAGGGGGTTTTTATGTAGCAAACTCGCGTCGACGAAGGCGGCGAGGAGGTTGTGAGCAAGCGCGACGGCATGAGTGTCGCCGGTGAAGTGCAGGTTGAAATCCTCCATGGGCACGCACTGAGCGTACCCGCCGCCGGCTGCGCCTCCTTTGATTCCGAAAACCGGGCCGAGGGAGGGCTGCCTGATGGTGTTGATTACCTTTTTCCCGAGCCTTCCGAGAGCTTGACCGAGACCGATACAAGTCGTCGTTTTACCCTCTCCCAGAGGAGTGGGAGTGATGGCGGTGACGACAACGTACTTCCCGCGAGGCCTGTCTTTGAGATAATCCAGGATGTCCAGGGAGATTTTGGCCTTATACTTGCCGTAGTTCTCGACCATGTCCTCGGGGATCCCCAGCTCCCTGGCGATCTCCACGATGGGCTTCATCTTCGCTTCCCGGGCGATTTCGATATCGGACTTCACTTTAACCACTCCCCTTTGCGATTGATTGTCACTGGGCGGCACCGCAACCCCGCCCAAGAGTTAGGGCCAGGATAAAACCGATGAGGACGAACAACAGATCCCACCTGGTCAGAAAGGGCTGCTTTTTCGCCTCGTCCTTCTTATCTTTAACTTTTGGTTCCGGTTCTCCTGAAGCTTGCCTAGCTCGCCAGTCCTCGTACTCTTTGAAGCTCGATTCGAACGCCTTTTCCATTTCCGACTCCCTGGGCGGGGCCGGCACTGGCCGCTCTTTGGGACTCACTTTATCTCACCACCCTCCCCTTGTTCGCTTGGAATACCACCTTTCCCTTCTTGAGCACTTTCCACACTAGGTTTGCTCCGAATCTGTACGGTATCTCGTTATACGAATCTGCATCCAAGATGAGGGCGTCAGCCTGCATCCCCGGCAAAAGCCCGCCTACTCTACCGCCAAGCCCAATCGCCCAGGCCGCGTTCCAGGTGGCCGCCGTAAGAGCTTCCGCCGGAGTTAGACCCGACATCGAACAGGCAAGAGTCATACACAGGGGTATCGAAGTAGTGGGGGACGTACCGGGATTGAAGTCCGTCCCCAGAGCTACCGGTACACCTGCATCCACCAGCTTCCTCCCGAGCTTCCCGTAGTCTTTCCCCATGAAACAGGAGGTGGCAGGCAACAACACGGCCACGGTGTCGGATTCCCGAAGAGCCCTCACCCCCTCCTGGGAGATCATGCAAAGATGATCGACGGAAACCGCCCCCAGAGAAGCCCCCAGTTCCGCACCTTGAGTATTTCTCAGCTCATCGGCATGTAGCTTGATTTCGTATCCCAGTTCCTTACCTCTCACCAGTATCCGCCGGGCCTCTTTCGAAGTGAAAGCCCCTTCATCGCAGAAGACATCAAGAAAACGGGCAAGCCCTTCCCGTCTAACCAAGGGCAGCATGGACCCGATTATCTCCTGTATATATCCCTCCCGATCCCTCCAATACTCAGGAGGAATGGCGTGAGCTGGTAGGAACGTGGGCACCACATCGAGGCAATGCTCCGCTTTAAGACGGCGGAGGACCCGGAGTTGCTTCAGTTCGTTCTCGGCGTCGAGCCCGTACCCGGACTTGGCCTCCACGGAGGTAGTACCGAGGGACAGCATCTCATCGAGAAAGGAGAGCGCCCGGTGAAAGAGGGCCTCTTCCGTAGCTCGCCTCGTTTGCCTGACGGTCTCGAGTATGCCACCACCTGCTCTGAGGATTTCCTGATAAGTCGCGCCCTGACACCGCATCACGTATTCCTGATACCGCCAACCAGCGAACACCAGGTGAGTGTGGGCATCCACGAAACCCGGGACCACAGCTCTGCCACCCACGTCGAGTACGGTGACTTCCTCCCGACTCTCTTCCTGGCTCTTTTCCCGACTTTCTTCGTGACTCTCTTCCTGGTCCTGTTCTCGACTCCGTTCCAAGCCACTTAAAAGCGCCGGCAGTTCGTCCCGCGGTCCTGCGGCAATGACCTTACCGTCTTTCGCAGCCAGGAAGGCGTTCTTAACGACGCGGACGACGCCCTGGAGAGACCCGCGCCTCGGCCCTGTGGGCCCTTCCATCGTGACGAGTTCCCCGATGTTGTCTACGATCAGCACCAATTCTCACACCCCGCTTGGATCGCCCGGAAGAGCTCGCCGGACACTATTATCTTCCTCGCCTCCGCGATATCCGGTCCGGGAGCTCTGTCCCGGTCCAAAGGCATCACCCGTTCCCTTAGCTTGTCGTAAGCTTTCTTTGAAAGCGGTGCAATCTTGTCCGGCCCGCGGTATTCCAGCGCCTGACAGGCCACGAGATATTCGATGGCGAGGACATGGGCGAGGTGGTCCAGAATCCGCCTGCACTTCAGGGCCGCCGTCGCCGACATGCTCACATGGTCTTCCTGATTGGCTGAGGTAGGAATCGACTGGATGCTTGCTGGCGATGAGAGTACCCTCGCCTCCGCGCAGAGACCCGCTGCCGTATACTGAAGCAACATATAGCCGGATTCAAGACCACTGTCTTTGGCCAGGAACGCCGGAAGGCGACTTTCGTCGGGATTGAGCATCCGGGAGATCCTCCGCTCCGAGATGTTCATGAGGGTAGTAAGACCCATCGAAAGAAGATCGGCGGCGAACGCCACCGGCTGGCCGTGGAAATTGCCTCCCGAAACCACCCTACCGTCCTCCAGGACCAGGGGGTTGTCCGTAGAAGACCCGCTCTCGATCTCCAGAGTCTTCCTGGCGTACTCGATAGTCTCACGCACGGCGCCGTGTACCTGCGGGACGCACCTGAGACTGTATGCATCCTGCATGTGGGTCTCGCCCGGCCTGGACGTAAGTACGGAGCCTTCTAGCAGCGTCCTGATGTGTGAAGCGACCGTCCGGGCTCCTGGATGAGGCCTGGCGGATACGATTCCCTCGTCAAAGGCATCGGGGATGACATCCAGAGCTTGCCCCGACAACGCGGCCATGACATCGGCAGCATCCGCCAGACGAGCGGCATCCCCTACCGTCAGGGCGAGAATACCTGCGGACACCTGTACTCCGTTGATGAGCGCCAGGCCTTCCTTCGCCGAAAGCTTTAAGGGGGCAATTCCGCACTTCTTCAGCGCCTCCGCCCCTGGCATCCGTCTACCGTTAACCCACGCTTCACCCTCCCCTATCAAAACCAGGGCGATGTGGGATAAAGGCGCGAGGTCGCCGGACGCCCCAACGGAGCCCCTGGATGGCACAACGGGAGTTACCCGGTGGTTTAAAAGCTCGAGAAGCTTCTCCACCACCTCCACCCTCACCCCGGACATGCCTCTTGCCAGAGCGTTAGCTCGAAGCAGGATCGCCGCTCTCACCTCGTCTTCGGATAATGGGTCGTCTACGCCGCAAGAATGACTGCGGATGAGGTTCTCCTGAAGGATTTCGATTTTATCCTGAGGTATGGATACATCGCACAGCTTACCAAACCCGGTGTTGATTCCGTAAGCTCTCAGACTGGCTTTAAGCATGTCTTCCACTGCACGCCGGCAGCGGGACACCCGTTCCTTTGCAGCTTCGGACAAAACTACCTGTTCGCCATTACGAGCAACTTCGATGATTTCTTCGATCGTCAGAGGCCTGCCATCGAGGATCACTCGTCTCCCTCCAGATCCTACCCGGAGAACCCACTCCCTTGATGATTCACACCAAAATCATAAGTTTCTAGCGCCGGGGCCTTCGATCCTCTCTTGTATATGAGTTGGAGGAAAGGGTATCGGGAATTAAAAACACATGGGCCAGAAACCGGGGATCGAGGACGGAAAGTCTTTCTTCCACCTCTTGAAGGGTGATGTTTCTCAGGACGTCTCCATACGAAAAAACGTCTTCCCCTATAAAGTAGAGCTGGCACTGAGATTCGGCAATGAGGTCAAGATCGTCGAAGAGAGTAACGTACCGTCCCCACGCGGCATTCTTCGCCCGCTCGAAGTCGGAGGCGGGGATCCCACTTCTCCGCGCTACGTCCACCTCCTTCAGGACCTCCTCCAACAGTTTTTCGGGCTCGACCGTTTCCGCGGTGACGGCTGCAAAAGCGTAGTCCGGCCAAGCTTCGTAACTTACCCCCAGATCGTCCGCCAATCCCCCCTCGTACAACTTGGCGAAAACGGGCGAGCTTTTCCCGAACAGGATGTTCAGAAGAAGATCCGTCGCTATTTCGCGCCTCAAGAGTTTCTTCCCGTCATCACCGGCGGGCCGGTCCTTCCAGCCGATGCTGACAAATGGCCTGGATACGTGCATCTTCACCGTGATCGAAGATTGCCGCGGCTCGGGAGGTTCCTCCGGCCGTTCCCTTACCGGCCGGGAGCCCTTGTCCGGAGCAGTCGAATCAAGGATCTCCACAAGTCTAAGAGCTTCGTCCTGTGCCTTGAAGTCCCCGGCGGCGAACATGACCATGTTACAAGGTCGATAGAAGGCGGCGTGGCACGTATAGAGCAGTTCCGGAGTGATTTTCCTGATGGACTCCTTCGTCCCGGTAACATCAATTCTCACGGGGTGAACGCGGTAAAGCGATTCAAGGAGCGCCCGGGCTAGCCTTGAATAGGGCTCATCTTCGTACATGACTATTTCCTGCTCTATTATCCCTTGCTCTTTCCGGACGGACTCCTCGGTAAAATGCGGTTTCCAGACCAGGTCAAGGAGGAGCTCGAGACATTTTCCGAACTCATCGACTGTCCAGAACACGTAGGAAGTGACGTCGTTGCCGGTAAAGGCGTTGGCCGAAGCTCCAAGGCCCGAAAAATCCTCGAATGCACTTCCTCGGGGTCTATCGAACATCTTGTGTTCAAGAAAGTGGGCGATTCCCGGGGGAGTTTCAACCCGGCGCATGTGACCGACGGAATTGCCCGAGAACTCCGGGTCGGGCAAGGAAAAGGCGACGTCGTTCGCTCCATAAGCGACCGTAACCTGCGCAAACTTCTTCCGGTAACCGGGCTTGGCCATGACGAAAACCGCCATGCCGTTTTCCGCGTGGGCAAAAGCTATCTCTTCTCCAAACCGCCGCAAAACCGTCATGAAGCATCCCTTCCGGAGGCATTGCTAGGGACAGCTCTCAAAGCGTATACGGCGACGGGTCTAGACTCTTGCGCCACTTCTACCACGTCCTCCTTGGTAACTCTCAAGAGCATACGGGCGAGTTCTTCGTCGGTGCGGGGTCCGCCGAGCACGATCCAATCCAGTGAGCGCCGGATGAGCGACGACGGAGAATCCCTTTGGGACATAAGGCGCCTTAATAGCCCTCTTCTCGTCTTCTCGAGTTCGTCCTCGGACACCTGACCCAGAGCTATAGACCGGGTCTGCTCGACGACCAATTCTTCCGCTTGTTTTCTCCGTTCGTCCTGGACGCCAGCCGTAGCGATGACCATCCCTCGCCACGAGTTGATTACGGTGTCGGCGAAGTATGCCAAACTCGCCTTTTCCCGGACCTCGGTGAAAAGCTTTGAGTGCGGAAATCCCCCGAGGACGCCGTTATACATGAGAAGCGCGGGAAACCGGGAGTGAGCTGCATCTATGCCCGCGTAAAAGGCGATGCACAGAATGGTTTGGGCCCCCGGGAGCTCGTCTTCTACCGCAATCATTTCCCCGGGCACGGCCGGGGGCTTCCTCTTGATCTCCGATTCAAGGCGAAACTCTCTCGGTGCGGGAAACGTCCAATTATGAGCGGAGCAAGCTTCGGCCAGCACGTCCTCTTCCAAACCAACGACGTAGATGTCCACAGGGCTTGATGAGGCCGATTTCCGCCATACCTCCCATGTATCTACAGGGCCGACTTCATCGAGATCCGACAGCGAACCCCACGCGGGCAAACCCGAAGGATCTCCATGGGAAAGCACTTCCATCAGCCGGACCATGGCGTATTCCGGCCTGGAGTTTACGATAGCTTCGATGTCCCGGCGCTGTTCCTCCCTTTCGTGGGTGAAAACGTCCGGGGGGTAGCCGTCTTGGTCGAGACGCGGCTCGACCGCACAGGACCACACGAATGACAGGAGCTTTTTGACCAGCCAACGACCCCGGGAACCAGAATCGGGATCGATGGCGGACGGCGTCGGGAAACTGACCGAAAAGTTGAGGATCTGACAATAGCCGATCTTGGTGGCATTGGAGCGCAGCTTCGCTCCATAATGCTCGTCAAGGAAGCGGGCCATTTCTGTGAGACCCGGGAGCTCCCTGGTTCCTCTCGAGGCCAGTCTCGGCACGAGGCCCAACCTCGTCACCGTCTCCCTTCTCATGGGCACTCTAAAGACCACCGTTAGGGAAGCTGTCTTCCACCGGTTGACGGGCAAACGTCTCAGAGTAAGTCCGGGCTGAAGATCGGTGGAAGCGAAGGATTCCTCGGTTTCGACCGGTCCGGATGATAAGACCTCGGGGTCCGCCACTCGATCCATGCAAACATCCCCTTCTCATATTGCCTCGTGTTCAGTTTCAGTAAGTCTAACTGCCGGCCTTGCTTTCTGATTCGCTGCCCCTCTTCTTCGCCAATTTCGCCAAGATACCACGCCGGCGCTTTATTCTGCTTCGTTGCTCTCTTTGATTCCTACTAGTCTAGTGTAACCGGTAAGCTAGGCTTCTTCGCCACGAAATAGGCCCTGGTCGTCCCCAAATGAACCGGATTGAACGACAGGGTATCGTAAACCCACGGCGCCTCGAACCCGGCTTCCTCGAGCCATGCCTTCACCGATTCGCAGGGATGAGCTTTTTCGACGTGATGTTCGTCAAAGCGCTCCCAGACACCGTCCACCTTTAAGAAGCCGGTAAGTTTGACCTCCCAGGAGCTGTTGGGGGGATCGGGAATGTCGCGCCAAACCAAAACGTAGTCGGCACCCTCGATTAACGTAACTTCCTTCGGAATAGTCGCGAGGCGATGCTCGGTATTCATGTCGAACACGAAAAGCCCGGAGGGCACCAGGTTTTGGAAGACGCAGCGGAAAGCTCGGGTTAAGTCTTCGGGGGTGATGAGGTAGTTGATGCTGTCAAAGACGCACACAACGGCATCCACTGCCATCTCAAGGCGGAAATCTCTCATATCCGCTAGGACGAACTCGACGTCGAGCCCCCGATGTGAAGCTTTGGCCCGAGCTTTTTCCAGCATAAATGGGGATGAATCCAGACCGATCGCCCGGTAGCCTCGCTGGGCCAGAAGCAACGTCATATTCCCCGTTCCGCAGGCGAGGTCGAGTACCGTTCGGGGCCGGGCGTTATGCCTGTACCAAATCGTCTCGATAAAACTCAACCATCGATCATACGGCACGCCTTCCATCACTGAATCGTAGATCTCGGAGAACCGCTTATAAGGTCTCAGATTCTCCCGCTTCATATTCTCCACCTCACGGGCTCGTTTTCGGCGCGTCATAGGAGCTTCGCAGCGAGAGCCGCAACGGTCTCAGAGGGGTACGGTCACGCCACTGTGAATAGCATAAGACCCCTGTCCCGGCGGATACAGGGGTCTTCGTCGAAAAGAACGGCAAAACGATTCCTCACCCAGCTTCAGTCAGCTTCCGGCACCGGTTGGATTTGCCCTTTAACCTTCTTCACGCCCTCTAAGTGCGCATCGTCTCCTGAGCCCTCTCGCAAATCCGCATCCGGCCCACCTGTCTCTTTTTTTACCCCTTCGGGAACGTCCGGTTGCGGAGAGCGCGTCGGAGGTGCCCCTTTCAGGAGTTCCTCGAGCTCGTCAGCTTTTAGGGTCTCCTTTTCCAAAAGAGCTTCGGCGACCCGGTTAAGAGTCTCCCTGTTCTCGCTGAGGATCTCCCGAGCTCTCTCGTAGCACCTGGATATTATCTCCCGCTCCTCCCTGTCGATAGCCGCCGCCACTTCCTCGGAAAAGTCGCGCTCCCTCACAAGGTCCCTGCCGAGGAACACCTGGCCCTCTTTTCTGCCGAACGTCAGAGGGCCTAGTTTCTCGGACATTCCGAACTCCATGATCATCCTGCGAACGAGCTTCGTCGCCTGTTCGAGATCGTTGGCAGCCCCTGACGATACTTCGCCGAACACCATCTCCTCTGCAGCTCTACCCGCCAGCGCGGAGGTGACTTTGTCGATGATCTCCGCTTTGGTTATGAGATATCTGTCTTCTACCGGTAGCTGCAGAACGTGACCTAACGTGACGCCCCTCGGAATGATGGATACTTCCTGAACCGGGTCGGAGTTGGGCAATCTTTTCGCCACGATGGCATGAGCGGCCTCGTGGAAAGCGACCACCCTCTTCTCCTTTTCACTGATGATCCGGGACTTTTTCCTCGGCCCGGCCACCACTCTCTGAATCGATTCTTCCAGCTCCTCCATGCCGATTCGCCGCTTCCGCTTTCTCGCTGCGAGAAGCGCCGCCTCGTTCATGACGTTCTCGAGGTCCGCCGGAGTGAATCCCGGAGTCCTCTTGGCCAGAGCTTCCAGGTCCACTTCCTTGGCGAGCGGCTTACCACGGCTGTGAATCTTCAGGATTTCCACCCGTGCTTGCAAATCGGGCCGGTCGAGCACTACCTGCCGGTCGAACCTGCCCGGTCTAAGCAATGCAGGATCCAGAATGTCCGGCCTGTTAGTGGCGGCCATCACAATGATGCCCTGGTTGGCGCTGAAACCGTCCATCTCGACCAGGAGCTGATTCAGGGTTTGCTCGCGTTCGTCGTGTCCGCCACCCATCCCCGCGCCGCGCATCCGGCCGACCGCGTCGATCTCATCGATGAAGACTATGGCCGGCGCACGCTTCTTCGCCTGCTCAAAGAGGTCCCGTACGCGAGCTGCTCCGACGCCCACAAACATCTCAACGAAGTCAGACCCGCTGATAGAAAGAAAGGGTACCCCCGCCTCTCCCGCGACAGCACGGGCGATGTACGTTTTGCCCGTCCCCGGGGGCCCGAACAATAGAACGCCCTTCGGGATTCTCGCCCCGATCTCTGCATACTTTTTCGGGAATTTCAGAAAATCGACTATCTCCGCAAGCTCCTCTTTGGCCTCCTCGCAACCGGCGACATCTGCGAAAGTGATACGTTCGTGAACTTCCGACTGAAGCCGCGCGCGACTCCTGCCGAAGTTCATTACCTGACGTCCTCCACCTTGAGCTTGCTGCGTCATGTAGTACGTCATCGCCAGCAACAGACCGCCCATTATAACGTAGGGAAGGAGATTCAACCACCATGGCGGTTCAGGAGGCTTCTGGAACGTAACCTGTGCACCCGCTGCCACGAGTCTCGAGTACAAATTGGGATCGTCCGGGATCATGGTGGTGAACTTGGTCCCGTCCTTCAGAGAACCGGTCACTGTTCCATCAACGATGATTACGTTGGATATTCTTCCCTCGGATAAGAATTGAAGGAACTCGGTGTATTTAAGTTCTTGATATCTTTCCTTGTTCGTAAGCTGATGTGCAAACGAAAGGGCAAGGAAGATCAGTAAAACGTAAAAGGCGATGCTTCGCCATATTTTACTGTTCACATTCGACCCTCCTTAATACCATTAAGATGGTTCGGCATTTGTGAAACCTTCTGACTCTAAGACTCCCCGATGTTAGCACAATTCCCCTGGTAACGCAAGGAAGGCTCGATCTCCATACCCAGCAGAATCTGGGTTTCGGCATCCACTTTGAATCTTTCGTCCAGTCGTATCCCCGCGACCCATACGATGTCGCCCTGTCTCTCGACTATGGGAATAAAGTCTCGGTACCATCGAAAGAGCCCTACGGATACGAAAAGATCTTGAAGCTTTTTGGAATTTCCTCTCATTCCGAGGGGTTTCATCCTGTCGCCCGGCCTGCGATTCCGAACTAAAAGACGCATTTCGCCCGAAAGACCATGCCGAAGCTTATTGTAATCGATGAAGACCCGTCTTTCCAGGAAAATCCTGCCGGGCATGTCCTCTGTACCACGAGCACCTTGTACAGGATAATAACCGCAACGAGCACCCGCGATATATGGGGTGCGTTGGTCCCAAGGTACTTCGCGTCTAAAGCGGGTTTCGCCTCGAAGAATTGCGTCCCGCAGGGGACAAGCTTCCTCGGGCTTCACGAGCCACGTACGTACGATCACGCCCAACTCTGGAACCGGCGTGAGACCCGGAACCTCCAGTTCGACCGATACGTTGTTGGGCGCAGGCGGGAAAAAGGCGACGAAGTCCCCCTCGTCCCGCGCCCTCACCCCCATGCCCAGGTCGTAAAGCTTTCGGCTTCTCTCCTTCAGGCTGTACAGGAAGGATAATATGCGTTTTGACTCGGGAGTTTTGGGTTTCCGCAAGACCTCGGCGATAGCCTTTCGCACCATCCGGGAGCTCAACGCAAGCGGTTGAAACGAGAGAGCTTCCGTGGAAACGTACGTAATGCGTCCCTCCGAAAAGGAGCTGTCACAGAAAGCCCGGGACGCCTGCTCGTTCAGGAACTCCTCATCCCACCGGAGTAAAGTCGCCGTATCCGAGAGCGCATCCACGATGGCGGGATTGAACTCCTTTGATAACATGGGTATGAGCTCGTGCCTGAGCTTGTTTCTCGCATATCGCATATCGAAATTGTATACGTCCGTCGTCACCGGAAGGTTTCTTTCCCGGACATACTTTTCGATTTCGGCTCTTGCCACCTCGAGAAGCGGCCTTATGATCCCGTCCCTGACGGGGGGAATTCCAGCCAGCCCTGCGGCACCCGACCCTCTGAAAAGCCTCATGAGCACCGTCTCGGCCTGATCGTTCCTGTTATGAGCTGTGGCGATTTTGGCCGCGCCGACTTTCCCGGCCAGCTCCCTGAGGAAGGAATACCTCGCAACTCGACCAGCCTCTTCGAGGCCGACACCCCGGCTCCGGGCTAGACCAGGAACATCTCGCCTACCGACGGTAACTGGAATACCTCGCCCGCACGCGAACTCCGAAACCATCCGGGCGTCCCGGTCAGCGTCGGCGCCTCTCATCCCGTGATGAAGGTGGCCCACCCAGAGACGTATGCCGAAGAGAGGTGCGAGGTGGATGAGGCAGTCCAAAAGGCACATAGAGTCCGGTCCGCCGGATACCCCCACTACAACCAGTTCTCCAGCCTGCACCATGCCGTAGCGGGTCATCATCCGGCGCACGCTGGACCTCACGTTTTCAACGGGATCTACTGAATAAGTGGTCAACCCGGGCGCCACCACCGAGGACAGAGTCATCTATAACATACCAGAAAAGAAGGGCAAACGCTCATCCCGCCGGTTCTTCCGGTTCCTCAGCGACGTCAACCCTCTCCACTTTGATGGCCACCACGGTGATATCATCTTCGGGTTTGCCCCCTTGCCTCCGGATACCCCGTTGGAGCAGGCTCCGTACGAGGGACTCAGGACTATCGGACTTTAGCCGTCCGAGGTACGAAACCAACCACTGCTCCGCCCTTTCGGGAACAGGACAAGACCGGAAAAGCCCGTCGGACACGAGGAGGATAACGTCACCGTCCTCTATACGCTCGCTGGAGTTCACCCACGGTACGGACGTGAGCGAGCCCGCGGGGGGTACAGCGCCCTTTACGACCACCACGTTGCCGTCAGCTCGCCGGATGAACGAAGGAGCTGCGCCTAGCTTTTGAAAGTAGGCCCTTTCAGAAGCTAGGTCCAGAAGCACACAGTCCATGGCCACGTAGGATTCAGGCCGGAAGGCGAGATACAGGGAGGAGTTCAGGAAAGAAATGGATGCCTCATAATCAAGCCCGGACTCCAAGAGCGACCGCAGGATATCCAGCGTGTCGCGGCTTTGACGTGCAGCTGGCGTTCCCTTGCCCATTCCGTCCGCCAGTCCCACAAAGGTTCTGGTGGGGTCGATATCGAAAGCTGCCCAGCTGTCTCCAGGTTCCTCTCCATCGCCCCCGGGAACCGCTCCCGATCTCACCTTCGCCTTAAGGTGGGGCTTTCTCCCTTGCCTGGGGGCGGGTTTGGAGTTTTCCAGAAGCTTTCCGAGGTACGCGTACTGGGCGGCCAGACACTCCCTGGTTTCGTTGTAGAACTTCATTTCGGCCAAATGCATACTCTGGATCTCCTTTTCGTGGTTAAGTTCCATGACCATCTCTTGCAGTTTCGAGCACTTCTCTTTTAGCACTGGAGGAACGTCGTCTTCTTTTACCCGCCCCGTTATCCCGAGACCTCGTATCAGTCCGCAAAGAGCTTCAAACGTGTCTCCAAAAGTCTCTTCCCAGCAAACCAGCCGGTTGGGGCACTCATCGCAGACCCTGTCCACCACGGTAAAGATAGCTTCTTGCGCCCAGTTATTGGTGGACTCGGCGGATGCTGAGGCCTGCGAGAATAAGTCCGCCATTTGCTTGAAAACCCGGGCCAGGGGGGCTTGATAACCGGAAGCGCCGCGCAGGGTCTCTTTTCGGAGAACAGAACTCCTCGGAGACAAGATGCCCTTTATCGATGCGGCCATTTTGGAGGGCAGCGCTATGACCAGAGCGGCGGCGATCATCTGCTCGATAAGCCGTGAGCGTATATCCTCCGGTCCCGGTTGGAAAAAGGACATCGCCAGCCCCGCCGCCAGGTGCCCCGCCACAGCTTCGGGCCTTCCGAACCAGCCGCCGATTCCAGCTACGGTGCCGCTAACCGCAAGATAGTCAACGATTCGCAGCGTTGGGGCGGAGGTGAGGGTGGTTATCAGCCCACCGATCACGCCGGCTACCGCACCGCCGCCCGGACCGGTAAGCCAGGCGCCCAGGAGCGTCATAGCTGATGCCAGAAGGGCCTTAACGTTAACGGAGAATAGGGATAGATCCGGTAGACCTCCTATGGATAGAACGACGGCAGCGACCAGCGCCTGCTTTGCGAATGCGCGGGGCTCATCCGGCAGAAGCATCCCCGATGCCTGCGCGAAGAGGGCCGAAAGGAAAAACAAGGAGACGGCCTCGGTTGCAGCGATTATGAATGCGTCTGCCGTGATGCCCCCCAAGTTCCCTACGACCGCTCTGACCCCAAAGGCTGCGGCAGCTGACAGGGCATATCCTATGACGTGAGGGAACCGCCGGCGACGCACGAACGGGGGATCGAGTAGGAGGGTCGCCAAGATCATGACGAAAGCTTGGTTTAGGAAGACCCGTGTATCCCCGGTTGTAGCTGTACCCAAAAGGGAGATGATGGCAAAGAAGAGGTTCCCCGGTGCCCTCGCAACTCTGAGTCCCGCATACATCGCGGGACCGAACGGGTATAGGGTTCGAGCTACAACCGTTCGTCCCAAAAGAAAGCATGTGATGCTAAATGCTAAGGTGAGTCCCGCGTTCTTTCGGGTGAAGAAGTCGCGAACACCCGAGAACATACCTGAGAACATGGCGAACCCCCTGATGCCGATTCTATGCCTTCCAGAGTTGGGAACTTGTCGGGGCTTGTCCCTTCCCGCAGCAGGATGTGTCGAAAGAACGAGGCAAGTGTGGCGTCAGTACGAAATGGGGGGTCCGTCATGCACACCAGTGCAGCTCGGTCAGACCTGGGGGACACGGGTGCGTACTATCGTACGAATGGGGGTCCCGTTATGATATATATGATATACCGGTGCAGCGAAGGAGTTGGGATCTTGGTACCGAAAAGATTGGGGACCATTCACGGAGCGATACTTTAGGACTGAAAGGGTTCGGTGGGCGTGAGAAAATCGCGTAAGTGGCCTATAACCGTGATTGCGGTCATCGTAGTCTTGGCTTTGGGGTATCGGATATATCGCGGATTAAAAACCAGGCCGAGTTCCCTTTCAGGGGCTGTTTTGGCCACAGCTACGGTTGAGAAGAGGGACCTGGCAGTTACGATCACCGGCAAAGGCACAGTTGACTCCACCGATAAGCGCCAAATAAAGGCCAAAGTTGCCGGCACAGTAACCGCTGTATTGGTAAGCGAGGGGTCCTACGTAAAAGAAGGTGATACCCTCATACTCCTGTCCAACGATACCGCCCAGCTTCAATTGGAACAGGCAAGGTTGGAAGCTGCTTTGGCGAAAGAAAGTTTAAACGAGCTTTTGGGACCTGGAGGGGCCAGAGATAAGTTGTCGCTCAACCTTCGTCAGGCCGAAGTTAATCTGGCATCCGCCGAAGAAAGGGCGGAGGCTCTTAGTATAAGAGCACCCATCTCCGGCCAGCTTTGGGACCTTAATTTGACCACCGGTGATAGGGTAAGAGCAGGTGAAATCGTAGCTTCCGTAGTCGATAACAGATCCTACGTCGTCGTCGCCAAAGTGAAGCAGGAGGATCTGAGTAGAATCAAAACCGGCGAGCACGTGATGATATATGCGGGGGGCGAAATTGGGCCATGTCCCGGGCTCATTGAGGAAGTCTCCAACCAAGGGGTCGTTGCGGGGAAAAGCGCAGAGTTCCAAGTAAAAGTAAGGGTGGAAGACCCCAGCCCCTTTTTGAGACCCGGGATGTCGGTTACCGTTACCTACAACCCAAACGTGTATACCTCCCTGTCTTTCCCCGGCCAGGTGGAACCGTATGCGAAGAAGAACGTCGTGGCCGAAGTGGACGGGACCGTTAAGTTCGTCCTGAGTGCCACGGGTTCCTGGGTCGATGAGGGGCAGGAATTGATCCGTTTGGAGAATGACCAGATCGCTTTAGCCTTAGAACAGGTAAAAAGCAGTGTTGAAGCGGCCAGACAGGAATTGGCGTCATGGGAAAACCAGGTGGAACAGCAACGTCTCAAAGTCAGGCAAGCTGAACTAAACCTCCAGGAGAAAGAAAAAGCGGTTCAAAACCTGACGGTGAAAAGCCCTTTGACTGGCAAGGTAATCTCCCTTTCGGCGAGGCCCGGCGACGACGTATCAACGGGACAGGTCCTCGCTCAGGTGGCGTCCGTCGATCCTCTCGTGGTCACGATCCCCGTTGACGAACTGGACATAGCTAAGGTGTATCAGGGTCAAACCGCTTTCATTACGGTAGATGCATTCCCGGGTAAAAGCTGGGAAGGGAAAGTCAGAAGGATCGCCGAGCAAGGTCAGGTCCGGGAAGGCATAACGAACTACAACGTCGAGGTGGAGTTCACCGCCGAAGAGGTAAAGCTCTCGATGTCATCTACGGTATCCATCCTCTTATCGAAAGAATATCAGGTCCTAACCGTGCCTTTGGAAGCTATTAAATGGGAAGGAAAGAAATCCTACGTGTACGTGGTGCAAGGCGAACGGGTCGTCCAAAGGAGCGTTGTGTTGGGAGTTCAGGACGAAATGTACATCGAAGTCAGGTCCGGACTCAGTGAGGGAGAAACGGTCTTAACCGGCGACCTCGGGCGCATCAACGACCCAAGGGCCCTTAGGCTTCCCACCCAAGTACCGGGAGTGCCTTTCAGACCCCGGTGACGGAAGGAAAGGTAGCGCCATGAGATTTACGGAAGCTTTTTCTATGGCGTTGAGAGCTCTTTCTGCAAACCGGATGAGAGCGGCCCTTACCATGCTGGGCGTCGTGATCGGAGTCGCTGCCGTAATCACCCTGGTATCAGTGGGACAAGGTGCCCAGCAACAGGTCTCAGGAGAACTGACCAGTCTGGGGACGAATCTGATAACCATAGTCCCTGGCAGAGGTACCGTTCTTGAAGCTTCAGATGCGGATTATATACGGAAGGCAGTACCAAGCTTGGGGGCATCTATTCCGTTTGTTCAGGTGACTACCGAGGTGGCGTTCCAATCCAACACCAAAGTAGTTCAAGTACACGGTTCCAGCCCAGAATACAAGGAAATCCGCTCCTACAAGGTCGAAGCGGGACGTTTCATCATGCCGCAGGATCTCACCGACCGCCATCGCGTAGCTGTAGTGGGTCGGACCGTCGTCGATGAAGTCTTCGAGGGGAAAAACCCGATCGGGGAAACTCTCAGCATTAAAGGACAACCCTTTAAGGTGGTAGGAACTCTTGAAAAGAAAGGCTCGTCCTTTGGAATCGATAACGACAGCATCGTAATCGTACCCTATACAACGTTACAAAGATTGGCGGGCACAAGACGGATCAGCGCAATATATGCACAGGCCAAGGACGTTGGCGAGACCGATGAGATAGTCGAGGCCATTAGAACCAGATTCGATATCCGGTTTCGACGAGGGGACAGTGTGATAGTAACCAGCCAGGAACAGCTTTTGTCTTTAGTTTCAACCATAACTGGAACCTTCACCGTGCTTTTGGCTTCCATTGCAGGTATTTCTTTGCTGGTCGGCGGCATCGGCATCATGAACATAATGTTGGTTTCGGTGACGGAGAGGACCCGGGAGATAGGCCTTCGCAAGGCCATTGGGGCCAGGAATTCCGATATCTTAGTGCAGTTTCTCGTCGAGGCCGGCGTGTTGAGCGGTTCAGGAGGGACGTTCGGGATCCTCTTGGGGTTTGCAGGTTCAAGGCTCATCGCCCGAGTCGGGAATCTTCCCAGTTACACGTCCATCAACGCCATCATAATGGGCTTTGGGGTGTCTCTTGCTATAGGCCTCTTTTTTGGATTGTATCCTGCCGCAAAGGCTTCACGGATGGATCCGATCTCTGCACTTCGCTACGAGTAGACCGGCAGATAGGTTCATGGGACAACCCCTTTGTTACACCTCGTACCCGTATTCGTCACCGGTTTGGCACCGGTCTGCTTTCAGGTGGTCCTTCTTGGGGTTAAGATTTGGGGAATATGCTGGTGGGCCATACAGGACTCGAACCTGTAACCGCCCGATTAAGAGTCGGATGCTCTACCGATTGAGCTAATGGCCCACCCCATGGTAGCGGCGGCTGGACTCGAACCAGCGACTCTGCGGGTATGAACCGCATGCTCTACCAACTGAGCTACGCCGCCGTCGGACGATCCTGATTATAAGGGCAAAAACCCGGCGAGTCAATTTATCTTTTAGGCCAACTTGGCACAGCCAAGAGCGCAAAGCGAGTGCGGTCTTCAGGTTATTCATCAGCTATCTCACCGGTGCGGGGTGTTTCCCGCCCCGAACGAACATCGTCCAAAAGCACCACGCCGGCAAGGAGGAATAGAGAAATCGCCGACAAGACGAAAGGCAGGTGCGGGTTCTTAGCATACATCAACCCCGCCGGATACGGGGCGACAGTTTGAGCAATCCCCGTGACCAGGCTGACTACCGCAAATCCCCGTCCCCACATATCCGGGGGCATGGCGACGGCCGCAATCGCCGAAAAAAGGCTCCATGAAACCCCGGCTACCCCTCTCAACAACATCGAGAAGATCAGTCCCCCAAAGCTCCTCGTCGCCACCAGCGTAAGGAAAGATGCACCGAGGAGTCCTAAAGACGCGGCTAATCCGCGTCCCGGCCCCACCTTGTCCGAGAAGTACCCGAGAACCGGACTGAGCACCAGGCCTCCGAGGGAAATCACCGATCCGAGAAACCCGATTTCAGCGAGGTCGAGGCCACCCACATCTCGAAGAAACGGGGTTGAAAAGGGAATGGCCATGAACTGGACGAGGTACATTCCGGCACCCAGGGCCAAAAGATTCGGCATCCGCGGTACCCACAGTATGCGGCTAAAGTCGCGGAACCCCCGAAAATCCCCGACAACCTTCTGGGACCGCAAGCCCAGAAGGATGAGGGTTGAAGCAAGGTAGAGGACGAACGATCCGAGGAAAACAGGCCTCATGCCGGCCTTTTGGGCCCACAAACCTCCTATGACCGGGGAAACGATCAGCCCCACCGGCCAGGCCATATCGAGTACCGCAAAAACGCTGGAAAGCCGCCCTGGGGGCGCGAGGTGGGCCATATACGCTCTCACGGCGGAATTGGAGAACATCGATACGTTATACAGAACGATTCCTGGTAAGAGATGGGACCAGTGCCGGGCAAAAACGTATAAAAGAGGGGCAGGCACTGCCACCGCCCACCCCGCGACCATAATCCATTTCCGGTCAAACGTGTCCGTCAGGTAGCCCCCTGGTAGATAAGAAACCGCCATCACTCCGAAACTGATGGCCTGAAGCAGCCCTATTTCAGGGGGTCCGCCACAGAGTTCGGTGATGTATACAGGCCAGGTGTACATGTATAGCCCCGCGCCCAAGCTCCATAAGAGCATCGACGCAAAAAGCAGCCAGAGGCTACGCTCGAGTTTCACCTAAAACCAAGCTCCTCAAGGTTTCGGACGATCAAAAGCTCCGGACGAGCTCTTCTACCAGGGAACCCACATAAGCTACCGCTTCTCTTATGGGGTCTGGTTTGGACATGTCCACCCCGGCCATGGCCGCGAGTTCCAGCGGCTTCTTCGTCCCGCCCGCCTTTAGGACCTCCAGCCACCGCTTTACCACTGGAGCGCCTTCGCTGCGTACAGCCCTTGCCACAGCCGTACCTATAGTGAGTCCCGCGGAATAAGTATACGGGTATAGCCCCATGTAATAATGGGGCTGCCGCATCCAGGTCAGCCGCGCGCCGTCGTCTATTTCGACTTCACCACCCCAGAACTCTTCGAGAATTTCACCCTGAACCTTGCTGAGCAGCGCAGCGGTGACAGGTTGACCCTTCTCGGCCAGGGCGTAAATGCGACGCTGGAGTTCCCCCTCTATCAGGTGTCGCACGAAGTTATGATGATACGTTGTAAGGAGCTGCATGATGACCCAGCGCCGCATGCGAACATCAGTCGCCCTGGACAAGATATAGTCTCCTACCAGAAGCTCGTTTATGGTAGACGGAGCTTCCACGAAGAACATGGACGTGCGGCAGTTGGAAAGCCTTTGATTCCGCTGGGATAAGACTCCGTGTCCGGCGTGGCCCAGTTCGTGGGCGAGCGTCAGAGTGTTTCTCATGCTGTCGGTCCACGTTATGAGGATGTATGGATGCACCCCGTAAACCGAGTTGCAGAAGGCGCCCGTGGACTTCCCGATGTTGTCCGCCAGGTCGATCCAGCGATTGCGTAGGCCGTCGGCGATGATTTGCGTATACTCGGGCCCCAAGACCGACAGGCCGTTCAGGATTATCTCGGAAGCCTCTGCGTATGTTGTCCCGGGGTTATATTCTGGGTCGAGGGGGGCTTCGATGTCGCAATAGAGCATCTTATCGAGGCCTAAAACCCTTTTCCGCAGCTGTGCGTATCGCCTCATGTGAGGTGCCAGCTCTTTCAAAATGATATCATGCAGGTTATTGTAAACCTCGATCGGAACTTCCTGAGCATGGACGAACATGTGCGTGGCCGACGGAAAGCCACGGAGTTTGGCCATCACAACGTTCCTCTTAACTTCAGTTGCCCAGAGGGCACCCCAAGTGTTCTGATAGGCTTTCAGACCCTTAGTAAACGATTCGAACGCGTTTCGCCTGAGCACAGTATCGGCAGACCGCTCGTAGCTGTTTTCATAAATGGCGAAGGACATAGGAAGCTCCTCGCCTTTTCCGTCAACTACCGGGTCAAACGAAATGTCCGCAGCTTTCGACCGGGCGTAAATAGTTGATGGAGCGTGCAGGACTTCCCCCAGGGCCCCCAGAGCTCTTTCGGTTTCTGGATGAAGGGTATATGGCTTTTCCTCAAGCATCCGTTCGATGCTCCGGCGGAACGAAGACAATCCCGGTTCCTCCGCGAGATGGCGCTGGAGCGTGCCCTCGGGGAGAGCGAGGGCTTCGGACCGAACGAACGAGAGCTCCGCATGGATCTTTGCGCCCAGAGAAGATACTCGACCTGAAGCAACCTGGTTTTCCTGCGAGGTCCCGTCCGCGGAAAGTTTGAGAGAAGCATAAGACGCTACCCTCATAAACCTCTCCATGAGCTTCTCCTGAGCTTCAAGACAGACCAGGAATATGCCTGCCCCTTCGCCCAGCTTGCCTTTGTACTGTGTTACTGCGGAAACCGCCTCCGATACCGATTTCAGCTCAGCTTCCCATTCTTCTTCCGTACGGAAAATGTCCTGAAGATTCCAGGTGAGCTCCTCCGGCACTTCGGACCGGCTAAGACGCCTTTTCACTGTAATCACCCCTTTTCTTTGTTGTTTCTAGACCCGAAGCGTCTTCACCTGCAGCTGCGCTGAACTTCCCAGATCAGTGCACCGTCCTCCCGCCAGTATCGAGCGCCGGGATCAACAGATACAGCTCATTGCTGTTCTTGGGAGTACGCTGTAGACGACTCAAGTGTTAGGCTTAATGCAAGATCATACCGGGCTCATGCAGGTTCAATCCAGCAGGCTGCGAGGTAATTTATTTCTAAGCCGGCGATTGATTCAGAATTCCGTCCACTGTGCATCCCACTTCCGCCAGTCGCCCAGCGGATCCTCGAGTCCCCAGCATCCCCTACGAACCGGGATGAAACGTTCCCCGGTTAATGCGTTCGCCCACTCGGCGACGGTCTTTCGCAGGGTGTCTCTTTCCTCCGCCGACGTGGCGTAAAGGACCAATACCCGATCCGTTCCTATTGAGGGATAGCCATCGGGCGGTTCGCCGGTTTTCATGACCCTGATTGGCCCCCGGGATACCTTTGCAAAAGAGAAAACGCCTACGCGCTGCAACTTCTCTATCAGGTTCAGGCAAGCTTCGTCGAACGTTGGGTAGCACCCAGATACCCTTTGCATTACCGGGCTATGCTCCCAGAGTTCCAGATGCCAGCAATCAATACACTCTCGTCCGGGCTTTCTCGTTCGGGCGACCGTTGCCCGGCATATTGCACATTTTTCCGCCCACAGCGCGTTTGGATAACCGAAATATGCCCATACCGCGTCCTCGAAAAACTTCACTGGGGGGCACCTTCTTCTACGCGGGTTTCCACAGGTGTCTTAAGATGTCCCAAACGCCCCAGGGAATCTTTCCACAGGTCGGCGGGATCAGTATATCCGTGAACAACGTGGACGGTTAATTGGTACGATGGGTAAGGATAATCGGGGCATTGGCAAAGCAACTGCCGTGAAGAACAGGAAGAATTGGTGCCGGGGGCGGGATTTGAACCCGCACGGGCGTGACCGCCCAAGGGATTTTAAGTCCCCATTGTCTACCGTTCCCTCGTTCCCCCTGCTAGAACCGTGTTTTGGTTGTAATCGTTCCCCCGAACATTAAGGGACACGGTTCGTGTCGTTCGCCAAAGGGAGGGAAAAATCCTTCTCAAGACTTACGGTTTTTCAGTCTCTCCCGATATCTCCTTTTTCTCATCCTTTCTTCGCACCTGGTGGAGCAATACTTCTGGCGTGGCGGAAGAACAAGGTTGTTACATCCGGGGGCTTCGCAGGTCTTCACGTTCACGTAGGCGAGGTTCTGGAAGAACCATTGGAGAAAGGCCGCCTGCAAGGCTCCCGAGGCTTGGAAGCCCCATGTCACAGGCGGAGACGATGAAACCAGCGGGACCAGAGGAATGTCCCGGAGGAACTCAGCTGCCGCCCAGGAAACCCTCTCCCATGCCTCGTTCCAAATACCGGCCTTGTCCCGGGCCACATGCCACACAGCATGAGACGCGGGAGAGGGTAGGAGGAAAGCTGCGAAAGGTCCTTGTATCTCCCCGGGGCTGAAAGAACCAACGGCATCCTCCGATTCGAGGTCAACAGGCTTCCCCAGGGCCAAAGTGTGCCTGATTCTCTCCAGGGAACGGTCCTCATTGGGTTTCTTCAGGCATTCAACGACAACCGTCAACCGGCGAAACTGGTCCAGGCGTTTTTTTACTTCGTCCAGGGGTTCGGGGTCTCCCCCCAGAATGGTCCCGTATCCCCGGTAAAAGTCCAGGACCTTTCTTTCATCCCCGTCCTCCAGGGCGAAGTACACCTTGTGAATCTCCGTCCATTTAGGCGGATCAGGAGGTTTGACTGGGAAGAGCATTCTTCCCACCTTCCCATCGGATATCGTCCCCCATCCGGAGAAAACCCATCCCCTCTCAATGTGCGGGTCCGGCCAGGGAGAAGGCTGGTACAGTACCTTCGCTGCGATTGTTTGCAAGTTTTTCATCGTGGTTTCCACCTGCTCAGCCCCCTCATGTCCATGGTACGTCCATGCTGATGTTACCATGCCCTTGACCACAGGTCAAAAAGGGGGGTAAGCAGGTGTTCCGCACACGACTTCGCATGCTCAGGCTTCAACAAGGCGAGAGGTTCGTTACGGAATTTGCGGCCAAGCACAAGATCCCGGCTTACGTCTTGTATCGGGCCGAACGAGGCCTGGCCTATGTACCGCCACGGTACCGGAAGAGGCTTGCGGAGGCTCTCGGGGTCAAGGTGGCCGACATCCTGGACGAACGCGGTTTCCCGCTGCCTGCCTAACAAAAAGCCGGGCGGGGGCCCGGCCTGTTTGGGGGTGATTTTGTGAAGGAAGTTCCTGTCCGGGCGGAATGCCGGGGTGTCTGGAAGGTCGTAGGTACCCTCCTCCCCGGTGACCCGCCGCTCTTTGTGCAGCAAATTCGACCAGGTGACGTGCTTAGGATCCGTGGGGCCGCGGGGGTTGACCTGGAATACGACCCACCGCTTCCGCCGAACACGGTGATCCGGCACGTCGTTGGCAACACGCCTTTTGAGATGGGGTATGCCGAGATTTTAAGCCATCCGGCGACCTGGATTGGCCAGGTCGGTCCCCTCCACCCTCGGAGGGCGTATTTGCCGTATCGTTTTTGGCGTAACGTGGCCCTTGAACTCCGCCAGCCTGCCCTTTTCCGGGAGGACACCTGTTAAATGGCCTTGGCCGCCCCCGTCCATACCGCGGAAGGGTACCCCCTGGTTCCGCCCTGGTGGACACCGGCGAGGGTCGCCGTTTGCCCCCACGGGCGTTGGTTCTCCGTCCGACACGATTATACCTTCTCGAAGGCCACGGAGACCATCGCCGTGTCCCCTGTGGACCGTCGGGGAAGAGTCCACTTCGTGGCCTGGGACGTGGACTCGGCGGAACCGGGCGACGTGAGGAAGATCCTCGCGTCCCTCCCGCCCGGGGCAGTCCCTTTAGTGTCCTGGTCAGGTAAGAAAGGTTGGCATATCTGGCTGTTCCCCGAAACTCCTCTGGACGTTCAACAGGCCGTCCAGTTCGCCAAGGATGTGCAAAGACGGGCGGGGGTTCAATGCGAGGTTTACCCCTCAAGTGCGAACTCCCGCCTTCTTAAATGGCCGGGTTCGCGTCACCCGGAGACGGGCGAAGTCGAGGTCTTCGTCCCCGTTGATAGCCTGAACGACACGGATACCTTGGACACCCCGCTGATTTTGGAACTCCTGGCCGAAGGTAGGTATCGAACGCCTCTCAGGGTGTTCGGGGGGAGGATGCCCCCAGGACCGGCGGAAGTCAGGGGGAAACTTGTATCGGGGTTAGGCGAAATCGTTCGCTCCGAGGAAGTCGCTCAAGGGCTTCTCGCCCTGGCCGGGAGAAACCCGGTCCCCCTCGGGAAAGCGTTCCGCTGTATCCTGCCTGGCCATTGGGAGAACCGGCCTTCCGCCGCCTTCTATCGGGAAGCTCGCAACGGGACCATCGTTTACCACGATTTCCATGCGTCCAAGTACGAGGACCGGAAGGCGAAGCGGAAAGGGAAGCGGAAGCGGCTGGAGTTCCTGTCCCTCGGGGAGGTTTACGCCGCCCTTGAAACCGGGAAGGTGCGAAAATTGAAGCCCCACGAATGCTCCCGGTGGGCGGCCAAACTTGCCCTTCGCCTGGGCTATACAACTACCTTGGTCGAAGAGCAACGGCAGAAACTCACTCAGGCCGGGGGAGCTTTAGCTATCCTCCAAGAGACAGATTTCCGAAAAGAGAGCCCTAAGAATATTAACTCGTTGTTAGCTGCTGCTCAGGATAGGTTTTCCGGCGGAAGATCAGCTAACAACGTAGTAAATAGCGGGGAAACAGAAGAAGGCGACATTCCTGACTGGGAAATCATTCGGCGTGTGTGGGAGGTCGTTTCGCGGGAAGCGGAAATCCGGGGGTTTGCTGGGTTTGACGATATGAATTTAGCATCGAGGTTCGTCGCACGGGAAGCCGGGGTATCGTTGTACGGGGCGAATCGGGCTTTGAACCTGCTGGCCTGCCTGGGAGTCCTCGAAAAAGTACCTGGGACGGGAGGTTGGCGGGGTGACAGGTTCCGGCTCTGTCCCACGTCTCCCGAGGAGGTCCGGCGACGATGGGAGGCCCTGGGGAGGCCATCCTTGCGGAGGCTCACACGGGAATATGTTGGTGAGAAACTCGGGGAGGACGTCACGAAGGCTATCTTCCGACGAACTTCGGAGAAGGGAGAACCACAAGATGGAAGACTCGAAGGAGAAAGGGTCCACGGAAGCGGTCAGTACGAGAATAGTCCCCGTCCTCTGTCACCGTTGTGGCCGGATCGTGGCCTGGACGATCCCGGGTGCCCGGGCCTTGTGCCCGTACTGCAAGAGATGGACGAGGAAAGCTAGCCTTCCCAGGCGGAAGCTGAGAAGAAAGCGAGGTGAACGAGATGTCTGTCAAAGTTCGTGAAGTGACCCTGGAGGTGCTCCTAACCCTCGGCGAGTGTGTAGCTTTCTTCCTCGCCTTCAGGTACGTGTTGCCTTTGCTCTTCTGATGCCTTGTTAACATAATGCGGCCACCGGCATGTGAAGGCGTCCTGGACCTGTCCTCGTGGGAGAAACCGCAGGGTAATGTCTATTTCCCGTGTGCGGATACGCCATTTTGGGGTCCCCAAACCCCTGCAAGAAGGCGACAAAACCACCCCTAAGCCTACGCACTAGGCATTTTGCGAAGCGGTATTGGCGGGTTTTACGGCCCCTTTTCGCCGAATCCGTGTTTTACGTGGCGTCCCACGATACCGGGTTTACGTCCCGTAACGACACCGATTTTACGTCTCGGGCGACGGCTCCCTGAGCTCTGGGGAGGTTCCATGAAGATTATAGCAGCCAGGCCGGGTCGGGATCGGGCTTGGATTTTGCTTGAGCTTCTGCTTGAGCAGGTGCTTGAGCAGATGCTTGAGCACCTGCTTGAGCACTTGCTTGGCCACTTGCTCCACCACTTTAACCCTCGGCGGTTACGGGAATTTTGCGGTGCCACCGAAGTTCGGGCGAAATTCGGGCGAACACAACGCGAACTTCGGTCCCCAGCGATGTGAAATCACGTGATATCACATGATATCAGGCGATATCACGAGTCAGGCCAGCGGATCCCCGGAGGGGGGAGAAATTACTAAGTAGCGTCCCCGTGGGGTACAAAGTGTTCGGGCGAAGTTCGGACGAACAGCCCCCGAACTGTTCCCCAAACCGTTCCCCTAACTGTTCCCCGGAGGGTCTGCCAGAACGTACCAGGAAGAGCTTTGAAACTCCCCGGCGAGGACGTAACTGCGATTCCCCGGCGGCCCGGGCGACATACCCCCGGTTACCCATCCCCCGGCATGTCCCATTCCCTGTTCTCGCTGCTACAGAGCGAAATCCCGCAGGCCTTCTAGCAGGAAAGATGCGGGAGGACGCCAAAATAGGGGGGTTTCGGCCCGATTCTCGGGTGCCCCCCCTATTTCCCTACATCCCCCGTCTCAAACTCACGTCCCAGGGGCTTTCTAGGGCGTCCTTCTGGCTCTCACCCTGTGCCTCTGGGGGAGAATCGCATTCAGGGGCGAGGCGATCTCATGTTGTTCCCGAATGTCACTCTGAGTAAGGGCGACGTATCGTTTCGTCATCGCCAGGTCTGAGTGTCCCATAGTGCGTTGCAGGGCCAGGGCGTTGCCGCCGTTCCGCAGGTAATACAGGGCGAAGCAATGTCGCAGGTCGTACGGGCGTACTTTGACACCCAGTTTCTTGGTGTAGGCTCTCATCCTGTCGTTCCACACGAGGCTGGTCATGGGTGTACCGTCTGCCGTACAGAACACGGGAGTTTTCTCTGACCATGCAGGGTGTCTTGAAGAGAGGAGTTCCCTCAAGGCGTTGGCGGTTTGCGGAGATATCGGCAAGGACCGGGCTACCCTGGTCTTGGCGTTCTCCGCCCTGACGTAGACTTCGAGAGAACGGAAATTGATGTCGCCTGGCGTCAGGGCGAACGCCTCTTTCGGGCGTATTCCCGTGTCAAGAGTGAGGAGAATCAGAGCGTAATCCCTCAAGCCTGCGAACGTGTTCGTGTCGGGGAGCTTGAGGAGTTCCCGCAGGGTTTCCACGTCCAGCTGCACAATGCGAGGGTCCGCCTTTCTCCGCTTGATGCCTTTCAACGGGTTTTCGGGGAATATGCCTTCCCGCACGGCCCAGTCAAAAAAGGCTCCGAGGTAGGTCAGGCGGAGGTTGAAGGTCGCCGGTTTGACGTTATCGGCCATGTATGAGAGGACCGCCGCCTTAAGGTTCGCCGGATTGTACGCTTCGGGATGCCTTTTGAAGAACAAACTGACGTGTTTCCGGTAATCCGCTATGGTCGTGTCGCTAAGTCCCTGGGCGTTCTTGAACCAGAGGAATTGTTGTAGAGCGTCCTGCCACGTGGCGGGGACAGTCTTCTTGAGTGCAACAACCTTTCCCATATGAAACCCTCCCCTTGTGTAGCAGGGGGAGCTTCAACATTAAGGGATTCGTGGTTTTGACATCCCCGGAACACCATTGCGGGTCTCGAAATTTACCTGCTTAACAATTGGTGCCGGGGGCGGGATTTGAACCCGCACGGGCGTGACCGCCCAAGGGATTTTAAGTCCCCATTGTCTACCGTTCCAACACCCCGGCAACCACGACATTTGCGTACAACTCGGCACCCCCGAAATCGCGACACTGGTGACGGAGGCGGACGCGCCATCCCCGGGCGCATGCAGCCATGCATTGCTACCCCTGCAGCCCCCAGGAGGCAGGTCTACAGGTACCGGGGCGCCGGTCGTAAACCGGACGAGTTACCAGTCGCGCCGGGTTCCTCTGCCGCCGCGTTTGGAGTCAGTGCTCCTGCGTAGGTCAGCTTGCCTTTCGTCGCTTTCCTTGAGGAAGCGCTGGAGTTTCTCTTCGAAACTCGCCTTCATCCTCCTCATTTCTTCGGGCGACCTTCTCGGCCTGTACGACGGATCGGCCTGCTTAATGCTGAGCCCTATCTTGCCGGCTTCCATCGACAGGATCTTAACTCGCACCTTGTCGTTCTTCTTGAGGTACTGATTGATGTCCGTCACGTACCTGTCCGCTATCTCGGAGATGTGTACCAGCCCCGTCTTACCATCGGGCAGTGTGACGAACGCACCGAAACTCGTTATTCCCGTCACGATGCCTTCTACTATCGCTCCGACTTCGAGCGGCATAATGCGCGCATTCCTCCAAATGCTTTTCAGTATGGCCGGCAAGAGGATTATAGCTTATTGCTTTTTTTGGTGTCAAGAACGCATTTTCCAGATACTGTACCGGTCCGTCCGCACAAAAGGGACGTCATCCGATGAGCTCGACAAGCATAGTATCTCCTGACCGATTTCGCGACAGGAAAAACGCTGGAGGGCTGGTGCCTCATGCCTGAGGAGATCAGTGGAGGCGAAACCTTACACGAGCTTGTCATTTCCAACCGGGAAAAACTCCGCATTACGGGTGTGGTCCATGTGGTAAGCTTCGACGAACGGCAGGTATCTTTGGAGACCGAGGTCGGACTTTTGACCATTGAAGGCGAGGACTTCCACATCACCACCGTGGACCTGGATAGAGGCGATCTCCAGCTGGAGGGTCTCATCACCGCTCTGGAGTACACCCCGGTTGACCGGGCCAGGGACAGGCGGCAGAAAGAGCGGGGATTCCTCGCGCGGATCTTTCGCTGATGTCTGACACTGTCGGCCTTCATCTCTGGCGCTTCTGCGCCCTTTTCGTCGTGGGCACGGCGTTCGAGGTAGTCTTCGAGATATACACCGCGCTCCGGGCCGCTTTCCCGCTGCCGAGAACGATCCGGACCATTGCCGACATGGTAATTGCCGGCTTAAGTTTGTCCGGCCTAGCGTTTGCCCTGTTTTTTATCAACGGAGGCGAGCTGCGACTTTATGTGGCGGTAGCCTTGGCTCTAGGGTTCTTCATTGCCAGGTACGCGGTGGGAAAGCCGATATCCCGTGTATTTCGCGGAGTCTTCGGCCTAATGGCCCGGAGCATCAGATGGATTCACCAAAGGACCAGGTCTTCTTTGCCCTATGCATCCAATAGCATCCGCACGCTGGTTAAGAGGTTGACCTCCCGGTTTTTACCGCCCGCATGAGCGAGGTTAGTCGTCAATACACCTCCATCTTGGCAGCTTCAGGGCGTTCACATCCGAGCTCACTGGAAGGATTCTCTCCGGTCATGTAGAATAAGCTTGTACTCAATCTGTCCACAATTTGTGCATAATTTGTGGATATCCCGGGGGATGAAGCTGGCCCGTGCAAATAGAAATCAGGGGTGCTGAAAGGCTAAGCTACCGGGAGCGTCAGGTGGTAGTCCTCAAAGAAATGGGCTACTCATCTCAAGCCATAGCAGACCGCCTGGGTTTGAGCCCGGCCACCGTTGCTACGCTGTATAACCGGGCGAAGGTCAAGGGCTACCAGGTTGTCATAGTCATTTCGGGAGATCCTTTGAACATATTCGGTGGCCCGGGAGAGGAGGGCGGAGAAGATGCTGAACCGGACAAGGGTGCCGGCGAGTAGGGTCTCATCTACGGGCAGAGAGCCTCACGCCCGGGATCGGACTAGGTCCCGGAAGCGACGCTTTGGCCTAGGCGGTTTCATTGGTCTGGCTTTGGCGTTGATGCTAGGTATCACGTTTTTCGTAAGACAATCCCAAGTAAGGCAGCTGGAGAAGTACATCGAGGCGTTAGAGCAGGAGATCCAATACTATACGCGGGCTAACGATAACCTGCGAGACCAGATCAATATGCTCCGCTCCGATCAGTACATTGAAAAGGTGGCCCGGGAGAAACTGGGTCTCGTCAAACCCGGTGAGGTACAGTATATCCTCACAGACCCAAGGGCGACAGGCCGAGACAGCACGGGCCAGAACCCCGCTAAAGGACCGGGCGGGGTTACGGAGAGGTGACTTCTTCGTACATCCTCCCGGTGCCCCGGTTATCGACGGTTAAGACCCGGACACGTGTCACCTTCCACCCGTAATCGATTTCAAGCAGGTCCCCGGGATTCACCCTTGCGCCCGGTTTGGATACCCTGCCGTTCTGACGCACCTTGCCGGATTGGCAGAACTCTTGCGCAACCGTTCTTCTACGGATCAGTCGTGATACCTGTAAGAACTTGTCAAGCCTCACCTTATCTCCTCCGGTTTCCCCTCGCAAATCCCCTGTCTCCACGTTGGTCATCCTTGCCCGGAACTTCACCGGCACCTTGCGCTGGTCTCGAGGCCGGAACGAGCCCGAGCATCCCCATAAAGCCCGGGGGGAGCTATTGTTCCTCGTCCTCCCCCGCCTCTTCTCCTCCCACCGCGACCCTGAGGTTTCTTCCCGGGCGAAAGACAGGCACTTTTGTCGCGGGAATTTGAATGGGTTGACCGGTACGCGGATTCCTACCCTCCCTGGCCGCCCTCTCCCGGACCAGGAAAGTGCCAAAACCCAGGATTCCTACAGGCTCACCTTTAGCCAGGGCTTCCTGAACGACGTCGACAAAGGCGTTTACGACTTTCTCCGTATCCTTCTTGGTCAAACCGGCCACCTCGGCGACGCGCCCGACCAGCTCGCTCTTATTCAATCTCTCCGCCTCCTTCAGAATCACCTTTCTGGTCTAGATCTTTCCACGATTTCGCAGCATTCCATAAGTCGTCGAGGGACTTTTCGTCCAGGTTCTCCAGTCTTACCCCGGCAGCGCGAGCCTGTTCCTCCATAGCCCTAAATCGAGCGGAAAACTTATCAACGCTACGTCTAAGGCACGTTTCCGCGTCTTGCCCCAGGTGGCGTGAAAGATTCACCAGGGCGTAAAGCACGTCGCCGATTTCCTCACCGATGGAAGCTTCCGACCTCTCCTTCATCGCCTTTTCCAGTTCGCCGATCTCCTCTTTCACTTTCTCCAGGACGTCTTCAGGACGTTTCCAGTCAAAGCCGACAGAAGCTGCGAGGACCTGCTGCTTTTGCGCCATAAGCAGCGACGGGAGACCCCTAGCGACGGAGTCCATGAGAGAGCCGGGCCGGTCACCGTTCTTCTCCCGCCTCTTTATCTCCTCCCAACGCCTCACCACAAGCTCGGGGGCCGAGATGGCTTCGTGTCCGAAAACGTGCGGATGCCGGGATATGAGTTTCCGAGTGATCCTAGATATCACGTCCCTGTCGCTGAACCTCCCCTGCTCCCGCCCAATTTGTATGTGAAGGGCGATTTGAAGCAGGAGGTCACCGAGCTCCTCGACGATGTGTTCGGTTTCCCCAGAGCGAATCGCGGCGCTGAGCTCGTATGCTTCCTCTAAAGCGAAAGGGGTCAAGCTTTCGTGGGTCTGTTCCCTGTCCCAAGGACAACCGTGCTCGCTTCTGAGCTCGGCTACCACGGAGAGGAAATCCACCCACGTACCGAGGGACCGGGCTTGTTCCTCTGCGGGGGCAGCCGGCACGACAACCGCCGTCAAGTGGTCGATGTCTTCGACCATGTCGAGGGAAGAGAGCTCGATTTCGGTAACGGTCTGACTGCCTTTGATCCCGGCGCTCTTAACGACGAACACCTTCGCCGAGGGAGAGAGGAACTCCATGAGGTAGAGTTTAACCCACGACGCAGTGAGATTGTCGTGCACCTGACCTATGACGTAAGGAACATCCGGAGCGTAATAGGGCGGATGCTTTTTATCGCACACTTCGTACGCGTCGAGCACCACATACCCCGAAGGCGCTGGAACCCTGGCAGCTTCAAGAGCGACCTCCGCAAAACTGCGGGCGCCTATAACCTCAAGGGTGGGCCCGGCTTTCTCCAGCAGGATTTCCACGGATCGTTCTGCCACCAGAGGATTGCCCGGAACGAGGTAGACCACCGGCCCGGACTTAGCCTCCGCGACCGCAGATAGGACCTCTTGGGCCATCCTGGAATAGAGAGTGGAAAAGTCGGGAGCGGTTTCGTAGAGGAAGTCAAAGCTTATGTACGAAACCCCATGCTCTTTGAGGACCATTACCGACGGATGCCTCTCAGTTCTCAAAAAGACTTTTCCAGCTCTTAAGGACTCTTCGATGACTCTCGGTGGGACTTCTTCGGGAGCCCCGGGACCAAGCCCGGCTACTACCAGCTTCGCCTTTCCCTTACCTGCCTCCAACTTTTTCACCCCTTATGATCTGCCCGGCGCAAAACCACATATCGCTATGTCCGCAGGCACTGACCAGTAGCTTATCTGCGTCGAAGCTTTCGCAAAACCTTTGTAACTAGAGGTCCTACACCGGGAACCGCCGCCAGATCCTCCTCCTTAATAACCCCCATGAGGAGAACCAGCGCTCCGTAGACGAGCATACCCCATACGATGCTCCCCACGGTAGCTGCTTTCGGGGCGATGTGCGAAGCCAGAATGCGGTAGACGAAAGCGGTGCTGAAAGCCATCGCAGCTCCGGCGACGGAAGCTCCGGCGAAAGGACCAACATCGATGATGTCTCCCGCTTTTCTCCTGACGGCGATGAGGTTAAGGAAGGCAGCTATGAAGAAGTAGGCAGTGGTCGCCAGCGACGCCCCTTTTATACCGAGAAAAGGGTCGGCTACGAGAAACCATGTGAGAGCGGCCTTGGCTAAAGCTGCACATATCAGGTTGACTACGGGGACGGTCAGGAGCCCAAGCCCCTGGAGTATGGCCGTACTCACCTGCTGAAGGGCGAGGAACAACACGGCGGCTGCCATCGGTCTTAACGCGACGGCGATCCCGGGATCACCGTAAAGGAGGTCCGGGATCGGCTGGGCGAGGACGTAAAGGCCGAGGGCAGCTGGAAGGGCCAGTGTATAGGTCAGGGTAAGAGCTTTCGCTACGCGCCTTGAGACCAGCGGGAAGTCCCGCCTCACTGATGCCGCGGTGATAGAAGGCACGAGGCTCACCCCTAGCGCTCCCGTAAACACCGTAGGCAGGTTTATGAGGGGAAAAGCGCCTCCTGACAGCCTTCCGTAAAGGACGGTGGATTCGGTCGGGCTGATACCGGAGACCTGAAGCCTCGAGGGCACGAGACTCAAATCGATGAGCTCGGTGAGACCGAACACGGCCGAAGCCAAGGAAACCGGGACCGCGACTGAGACTACTTCCCTAAGGAGATCTACTGTCCCCGGCGTTTTCGGTTTCCGGGGGACACCTTCGTCCGTCGCGTGCCTTCGGAAAAGATAGGCGCCACTTATATAGAATAGGCCGATTAGGGCGCCGATGGAGGCTCCGGCAGTCGCTCCCGCCGCAGCAAACTGGATACCTCGGGGCAGGAGCACCCAGGCCAGCGCGAGCATGCTTACAAGCCGCCCGAGCTGCTCCAGGACCTGTGATACGGCGGTCGGAGCCATGTCCTCTAAACCCTGGAAGAAGCCGCGAAAAGCGGACATTATAGCTACAAGGAACAGGCCTGGAGCGATGGCTCTTATCGGAAGGACGGCCCGGGGATCCCTGGCCATGTGCCACGCTATCCAGGGAGCGAGGAAGTAAAGAAAGCTGGAAAAAACCAGGCCCGACACCAGAAGCAAGGCAAAGGAGACTCGAAAGGTCGCCCGGGCACCCGCAAGGTCTCCTCTCGCCATCTTTTCCGCCAGTACCTTGGAAATGGCGACGCTTAAACCCCCGGTAGAGACGATGAGGAGGATCGTGTACATCGGGTAAGCCATTTGAAACAGACCCATACCTTCGCTTCCCAAAAGCGAGTACAGGGGTATCCTCGAAATGGCCCCGATCACCTTCGCGACGATTCCGGCGAGGGTAAGGATGAAGGCACCTTTCAGAAAAGTCGAATCGGAAGAGCGCACAATAGGCAAAACGCTTCCCCTGTAGTCAAGAGTATTCCGGTTCCGAGGCGTTCCAACACAAAAGAAGGTGGCGTCGTGGGCCACCGTTCTTTATCAACCCTGTATCAACTCTGCTCCGTCCGGCACCATCCTGCTAAACCTACGAAAGGGACTGGACGCTTCGCCGGGAGCGGACGGTGTTTTACTCCTCCATCTGCTTTGCAAGGAATCCGGCCGCCGTCTGGGCCAGTTTCAGTTCCGTGTCCCCCAGGGTAACTCCGGGGTCCCTGGTGCAGATGATCACTGCGCCGATGGGATCGCCCTCCGCTATAATTGGAGCGATGACTTCAGACGTAAAAGTACAACCGGCCTCGTCCTCCGTGATGCATTCTTTGCAATACCGCTCCTCTCCCGGCTTGGTGATGAGCACGGGCTTGCGATCCTCCATTATCCTCTCCAGGGCCGGAGATACGCGTTTGTTCAGGAATTCCTTCTTAGGGGCTCCCGAAACGGCGATGATGGAATCGCGATCAGCTATCATCGCGATTTGACCGGTAGCTTCCGCCAGCGAGTCCGCATATTCCTTGGCAAAATCCCCTAGTTCTCCAATGGGCGAGTACTTCTTCAAAATCACCTCGCCGTCGCGATCGACGAATATCTCCAGCGGGTCTCCTTCGCGGATCCTCAGCGTCCTGCGGATCTCCTTCGGAATGACCACCCGCCCGAGATCGTCGATACGACGCACAATTCCGGTTGCTTTCACGGTACCACCCCCTTCGACCAAACCGTGCCTGTCGTGTGCTAGTATATAGGGGTTCTGGAATCCTTATTCAGGTTGGCCTCTGGTGGCACCGGTAGCTACTGCCAGCGACGGCAGGAGCTCTCTTGCGAAGCTGAGAGCTTGACCGAGAGCGTTTTTGGGAGATACGTCGTAGAGGAAAATCTCGATAAGACCTCGTTCCTTACTCCCGCGGATTCTCCCCCTCGAATCTCGAGCCAGGTTCACGAACTTATCCTCGGGAAAAAGGTGAGGTACTTCCACTTTGAACAAAAGGGCTTTACGCTGTGGGTCCAGGTTCACCGATGTTATACCCAGCGAGCCCAGCGCGACCCGCAACCTGGACACGTCCAAGAGGTTTCTGGTCTCACCCGGCAAGTTACCGTAAATGTCCCGGATTTCTCGCTCGACCCGGTCCACGTCTTCCCAGGACTCGCATCCTGCGATCTTCTTATAAGCTGTGTAGCGCTGTCGCTCGTCTTCCATGTACCACGCAGGCAGATACGCGTCCACCGGGATGTTCACTTCCGCGAGGATGACGCGCTTTTCCTCTTCCTTGCGACCTTCCAGCTCAGCTATCGCTTTGTCCAGAAGTCTCATGTACAGGTCAAACCCAACTGCTTCGATAAATCCGTGCTGTTCAGGGCCGAGGATGTTCCCGGCGCCCCTGAGTTCCAGGTCTCTCATAGCGAGTTTCAAGCCCGAGCCAAAACCCTGGAGCTCCTTGAGAGCTCGGAGTCGCTCTTCACCTTTCTCCGTGACATACCTGTCCGGCCTGAAGGTGAAATAAGCGTAAGCTATCCGGTTGCGCCGTCCGACTCTGCCCCTGAGCTGATAAAGCTGGGCCAGGCCGAGCTTATCGGCGTTTTCCACGATCAGGGTGTTTACGTTGGGAAAGTCCAGCCCGGATTCGATGATGGTGGTGGAAACGAGCACGTCATAGCATCCAGCCATGAAGTCCCTGATCACCCGGGCCAACTCACCTTCGTTCATCCTCCCGTGGGCGCACGCCACGGAGGCCTCTGGCACCATTTCGTTGATCCTTTTCACGGCCCACTCCATGCCTGCGATCCGGTGGCACACATAAAAAACCTGTCCTCCCCTATCTATTTCCCTCCGGATCGCCTCGGCGAGGATGGGGCGGCTGTAAGGGATGACGTATGTCTCGACGGGGAATCGTCCCTCGGGAGGAGTTTCGATCAAGGAAATGTCCATGAGCTTCCCCAGTGCCATGTTGAGCGTGCGCGGAATGGGAGTGGCGCTCAAAGTCAGCACATGGACGGTTTCCTTGAGCTTTTTCAGACGCTCCTTTTGGGCCACTCCGAACCTGTGCTCTTCGTCGATGATGAGGAGACCGAGATCGTGAAACTTCACGTCTCTGCTGAGGAGTCTGTGGGTTCCTACGATTATGTCAACAACGCCCATCCTCAAGCCTTCGATGATGGCCTTTTGCTCCTTTTTCGACCGAAATCTGCTTAACACCTCGATGTTGACGGCGTATCCCTTAAACCGCTGCGTAAAAGTGGCATAGTGCTGCTCAGCCAAAATGGTCGTGGGAACGAGCACGGCAACCTGCTTGGATTCCTGTACCGCCTTAAAAGCTGCGCGCATGGCCACTTCCGTCTTACCGTACCCCACGTCCCCACAAAGCAAGCGGTCCATGGGCACAGGCTTCTCCATATCCCGCTTTACTTCTAGGGCTGCCCTGGCCTGGTCAGGCGTCTCTTCGTACTCAAAGGCTTCCTCGAACTCCTTTTGCCAGACCGTATCTTCAGAAAACTGGTAGCTGCGACGGGTTTTCCTAACAGCTTGCGTCCGGAGGAGCTCGGCCGCCAGCTTCTCTACAGCTTGCTTCGCCCTCGCCCTGGTCTTCTGCCACTCGCTGGATCCCAACTTGGACAGGGTCGGTACGTGTCCGTCGCGACTCGTGTATTTTTCCAGGAGGTGGAGTTGATCGGAGGGAACGTAAACCGCATCTTCACCGGCATATCGAACGTGCACGTAATCCCGGGTGACCCCGGCCACCGTCATGGTCTTCAGGCCGACGTATTGCCCGATGCCATGGTGGATGTGAACCACGTAATCTCCGGGGCGAAGCTCCCGCCAGTCCAGGGGAACCCTTCCTTCAGCTCTTCTCCGGGCGGGCGTAAGCCTGGCCCTGGGGAATATCTCAGCTTCGCTGAAGATCTCAAGTCTTTCTCCCGGCCAGGAGACCCCGGCCTGGGCGTACCCCTTTAGAAGGTAAAGATTGCCAGGTTCGAGCGTGCCCCTGGCAGAATCTATGAGAACCCGCACCCCTGCTTCCTCCAGTCTCCGGCGGATCAGATCCCGGCGTTCATCTGAGGAAAACAGTAAAACCACCCTGCGACCGTGCTCCGTCATTTCCCGGAGCCTGGAGATGAAGTCGGTCCACCTGCCATGAAACCTCGTTTGGGATATGAGATCGATATCGACGATGGCGCCGGGATCGAGACCCTCGACCGGCCGAAGGATTCCTTCGAAAAAGAGGTTGACCTTGGATCTCATCCGCCCCCACAGATCTTCCCAGGTAAAATAAGCGGAAGCTTCCTCGGGTCGCATCGTCCCCGCCAGAAGACGGCTCGTGGCGATCTCGTGGGCCATCCTCTCCATTTCCAGCGCGATCTCCTTGCATCGCGCAAGACCGGAGAGGATGAGCATACCGTCTTCGGGCAGGAAGTCGACGAAAGATACCGCCCCTGCCCACGCTTGGGAACCGCCAGGACCGGATAGACCGGAAGAAAGAGGAGCATCCCCGGGAACGGTCGCCTCCCCCACTTCACGGGCGGGCATGTAACCAGCCCTGTCGATGGAAGTCTGACTCACCTGGCTGGAGGGATCAAACGTACGCATGGAGACGATCTCATCGAAGCTGAACTCGACCCTGACCGGAAGCGATCTGTGGGGAGAGAAAAAGTCAAGGATGCCGCCGCGAAGGGCAACTTCTCCCCTGTTCCGAACCATGGGAACCCGCTCGTACCCCGCACCGGCTAGCTTCGCCACAAGAGCAATGGGCTCAAGCCTGTCCCCTACGGAAATCGTACCCGAACCCCATCGAAACCATGCCGGGGGCGAAAGCTTCCGTATGAGTGCAGTCAGAGGCGCTATGACCAGGGGAAGCTCCCGTTCACCGGGGGACGCCAATATACCAAGGGCCTCCAATCTCCGCCAAAGCCGCTCGTCAGGTCCTCCGGTTTCATAAGGGATCGCTTCCCTGGGCGGAAAGAGTTTTACCCGCCCCTCTCCCAAAAGCTCTTTCAGATCCCGGGTAGCTTCCACCGCCTCTTCGGGCTCGGGAACGACCAGGAGCGCCGGTCTTTTGAGCGCCCTGTGGACGGCCGCCGTCAACAGGGACCTCCCGTATCGTTCGTCGCAGGTGATGTAGACCGGAGACTTTTTGCCGTGTAGCGCCTCGAGAACGGCGCGGACTGCTTTGCTCGCCGCGGCAGCCTGGAGGAGGCTTTCCGAGGACATGCTCAAATCCCCCCGGCGTTTTCGGAGGGTCCCTCGTTTCCCTCTTCGGAGACGCCCGAATCCCCAAGAGTCGCCCTGCGGTTGTGACGGCTCATCGCCGGGTCAACTCCGAGGGTCAAGATATCGAGGCAGGCATCTGCAGCTCGGTCGAGGAGCATTTCTACGGCTCGAGGGTCCTCTTCAAACGGGGACAGCACGTAATCGCGGGGCTCGATGTTCTTCGGCGGCCTTCCTATTCCGACCCTTACGCGAATAAACTCCTCCGTCCCCAAACAGGAGATGATCGATTCAACCCCCCGGTGACCTCCTGAGCTGCCATTCCTCTTTATCCGTATGAAGCCGAACGAGATATCCATGTCGTCATGCACTACGATGAATTCCCAGGGGTAGATGAGACGGTCCAGACTAAGGGAAGCCAGAGCTTTTCCGCTTTCGTTCATAAAAAAGAGCGGGCGGACCAGGAGAAAACCATCGCCCCAGGCCCCCCTCGGGACAGTAGCCACCAGCGCGTACCGCAAGCTGGGATCCCAGGATACACCCAAACGCCCGGCCAGGCGGTCCACCACCATGAAACCGGAGTTATGCCGGGTGTTCTCGTATTTCTTCCCCGGATTCCCCAGTCCAACGATACAGCGCAATCACACCCATCCTCCCGATCCGGTCGCGAGGGATTTCCGGTTCTTTCCCGGACTATTCGGGTTCTGCGGTAGCTTGCTCGCCTTCGGGAGCCGCAGCTTCCCCTGCAGGAGCCTCGGTTACCTCTTCAGCAGCAGCTCTGGGTACCACCACGACAGCCACGACTTCAGTCGGAGGAGCTAGGATTTCCACATCTTTGGGAGCGACCAGGTCCTTAACCAAAAGAGCTTGCCCTGGCGCAAGTCCGGATACGTCTGCGGCGAGCGCATCCGGTATGGATGCAGGGAGGCATTCGACTTCGACTTCCCTCATCTGTCGCTGCACGACGAGGCCCTGCTTTTCCACCTGTTCCTCCCCAACCAGCGCGATGGGAACTTCAACTCGAATGCGTTCTCCCATGGAGACGTGGTGGAAATCTACGTGAAGGACCTGTCGAGATATGGGATCCCTTTGCACCTCTTTAACCACCACGGTACCGTCGAAACCCTTTTCCTTGACTACGATGCGATGAACGTGCCCGGCCCTTGGTCCGAGCACCTGTGCGACGGCGACCTTATTGAGAGCTACGTGAAGCGGCTCGAGGGTCTTCCCGTAAATTACCGCCGGAACCAGACCTTGCTTTCTCAACCTGTTGGAAACCCTTTTCCCGGTCTCCCTAGGAATCGCCGCGATGTGTTGTGGCATCTTCCAAAACCTCCTCACAGAACGCCCGGACTAGAAAAGTTCGGACACGGATTGTTCTTCGTGAATCCTCACTATAGCTTGGGCCAGAAGATCGGCCACAGAAAGAACTTTTACCATAGACTTTATCTCCGGTTCAAGTGGTATCGTGTTGGTCACTACGATTTCGTCGAAACGCCCTTCCCTAAGTCTCTCCGCAACTTTACCGGAAAAAACGGGATGGGTCGCGCAGACGAAGACGCTGGTAGCGCCCCTCTCGCGGAGGGCACGGGCAGCTTCGACTACACTGCCACCTGTATCGATGATGTCGTCGACGAGTATGGCGTTCATGCCCGAAACCTTCCCTACTACGTTCATGACTTCGGAAACGTTGGGCTCGGGCCTTCTCTTGTCTATCAAGGCGACCGGTGCGCCAAGCCTCTTGGCCATATCGCGAGCTCTGGCAATGCCGCCAGGATCCGGCGAAACCACTACGACATCTTTGAGATCCTTCTTGGCCATATAATCGGCGAGAATGCCCACGGCGGTCAGGTGATCCACTGGAATGTCGAAGAATCCCTGAATCTGGCCGGCGTGAAGGTCCATGGTCACTACCCGGTCCACGCCGGAAGTCACAAGGAGATTGGCCACCAGCTTCGCGGTAATCGGCTCTCTACCCCTGGTTTTTCGGTCCTGTCGAGCATATCCGTAAAACGGCACGACGGCGGTGATCCTTTCTGCGGAAGCTCTCCTTAAAGCGTCGATGATGATCAAAAGCTCCATCAAGTTATCGTTTACCGGTGTCGAAGTGGGCTGGATTACGAAGGCATCGGACCCCCGTACGTTTTCTTCGATGATCACCTTTATTTCCCCGTTGGAAAACCTCCCGACCTCGATCTGGCCCAACGATA
>DYEQ01000065.1 GCA_020725645.1 Candidatus Fermentithermobacillaceae bacterium
AATTCCCGAAAGGCGCTAAGAACAACTCCGATGCACACATTGAACTGCTAGGATCGCCGGGCGGAAACATGGTTGCCGTTGCCACCTACTTCATTCCCGCTGCTCCTGTTTCCCCGCTCCACGTGTCCATGGAAGTTCAGCTCACTGTTTTCGACGAGAACGGAAATGGGCTGGTCACTCATGGCGGTTTCAAGAGGCTGATTAACCGCATCACGTTCGGCTTGTGTACTGGGAACCATGGTCGGGTCTTAGGGCAACTCCCTGATAGATTCCCTTCCCCACTCCTCCAAACCTATCTCTTACCGCCTTCAGTACCGGGTCTAGTGCGTCAAATCTCGTCCCGGACTTGCTCATTGTCACGACAGGATCCAGGTTGTAGTGGTCTATGCAAATAAAGGCCCAGCATAAACCGTCTTCTTCCGTCCAGAATCGGGCCGCCTTTTCTCGCCAGCAGTGCGTCTTGACCGTTCGCAGGGGCAAAGGGAACAAGTACAGAGAAGTACCACACTGAGCGTCGAAACCCGCAGGGCCCTTGCAGCCTATCTCTCGACGCGTCCCAGGGCCGCACCCGGCGAACCGCTCTTTGTCGGCCAGCGCGGGTCTATGACGCCCCCGGACGTTTGGCGCATGCTTCACAAGTACGCGAGAGCAGCCGGGGTTGAGGTTTCACCTCACATCTTCAGGCACACCCTTGCGACCCGTTTCCTGAGGAAGGCGGGGGCCGACCTCGTAACGGTGAAAGAGCTGCTAGGCCACGAGAAGCTTGAGACGACAGTTCTGCTGCAAATCGGCACGGTATGCTTTTCTGCACGAAATCCGCATGGGTCGCAAGTGTCACGGCCGGTTGTAAAATCCCCCATCTAGGGTCGGATGAAAAGTCCCCCACCCCCTCGAAGTGGCACTCCGGAATCTGCCGGGTTTCGGAGGTGCCGAGCTTGCTCGGAGGTGGGGAAATCTTGGATATCAAAGTTATTTACGCTGAAGGATTGAGCATCAGGGAAATAGCGAGGCGGACCGGACACGACCGTAAGACCGTCCGGAAGTATCTTCGTGCCAAAGAACTGCCCGAGTACAAACCGAGGCCCCCCAGGCCATCCAAACTCGACGACTACAAGGACTACCTCAAGGCCAGGATGGCCGATGGCGTGTTCAACGCCAACCGGCTCCTCGCTGAGATCCGCGCTCTGGGGTACACCGGCGGTAAGACAATTCTAAAGGATTTCGTCAAACCCTTCCGCCCTCTCGGGAAACCCAACGCGACTCTGAGATTCGAGACGAAGCCGGGAGAACAGGCCCAGGTCGACTTCGGTTTGTTCCGGTACGAGGAAGGCGGGCACAGGCGGCGGGTGTATGCCTTGGTAATGGTCATGAGTTACTCGCGCGCCATGTACGTGGAATTCGTGGAAAGGCAGGATATCAGTACCCTGATAAGGTGCCACGTGCACGCGTTCGAGTACTTCAGAGGTGTGCCCGAATGCATACTCTACGACAACCTCAAAGCCGTCGTGTTGGGGCGAGACGATCACGGAAGACCTGTCCTGAACAGGCAAGCGAAAGCATGGTGCGACGCAGTCGCGAACAGGCGCGTTCACGGTACCACCCAGAAAAGGCCGTGTGACTTGCTCGCAGAGGAAGGCCTGCGTTCCCTTCCGAACATAGCTGCTTTCCTTCCCTTCCTGACTGAGGAGCGCAAGGTCGGCAAGGACGGTTTCTTGAGTTTCGGCGGTAGCCGGTACGGTGTACCGTGGGCCTTAGCGGGCAGGACGGTTGAAGTGCGAGAGAACAGCTGCCACATCGAGGTGTACTCAGCCGGGGTACGAGTTGCGGTCCATCCGAAAGCTGTGATGCCAGGCACCGTTGTTCCTCTTCCAAGGCAATGGGACGGAGTGCCTCTCAGATGTATGGGGTGGCCCCTAGTACCAAAGTCTACGCGCTATCTATGCCTCAAACGTGTGTAGAGTGCACCTATCAAAAGATATGCTACTCCACCAAAAAGGCCCCATATTAGGGATGAAAGGATGACAGGGTAGATGACCCTTGGATCGTCGTCATGGAGGAGAAAGGCATCATAGATGGGTTGAACAAGATTGTTCATTGGTCTTAGTAGTGGTCCGACCGCTTGCTGTAATGATTCATTCATCATCGCAAGCACTGCCAGCAGGAAATACAAGCCACCGAAGGATAGAAACCCGAGACAAAGCCTCCTCACCATGAGGGAGACCTCCTTTCGGGAACACGTCCCCACAATCGTTGAGTCGTCTATAAAGATAGACTCACTTAAGATCTAGTTAGGTTCCAGTAATGGGCCAAGACCTTGGAGGCTACTCTCCGCGAAAAGTTGGAGCTGGCATTCCAGCCTCCCGCTGGGAGGGATGCCAGCCCGCCAGGGATACGGAGTATGGTATAGTCACAACTACTTGTGGCGGTAGTCGGGTAGCGTCCAGAACAAGTGAGGAGCACGTCTGTGCTTTTGAGCACCCGAAATCCGCGTGTCCCCAGAAGGGTCGATGGCAAGAACGTCTGAGGTGGCTCGGAACTGCAAGGCCGAAGCCGGGTTGATAGTGCCGAAGAGTGCTACCGCTCTCAAATCCTTGGTTGTTAAGCTCGGGTCAACGTCTCTCTGAAGGGCTCGTACCACGTGATCAATATCGTCAGCAATTCTGCATTAAGGAGCCAAAAATCATGGTCGCGATGAGCACACATGTCATCCGGCCTGCCTTAACCATATGCCTCACCTCCACCACGGAAATGTCTTACTAAAGTGGGGCTCATAATAAGCGACGCTGTATTCGGCAAACAGCCCCGTCTCGCTCAGTTGACTATTCCATTCAAAAGTGGTGCCAGTATAAGCCAAGATCTCCCAGTACGAAATGAACTGGTACTCCTGATTCACCTGCAGTGTGAGCGCCGGTGGTAAATTGACCCCGTAGCGCCGGAATGAAATTGACCCCCCTCCCAAGAAACCTTTCCTTAGCACTCGATGCAAAGGAGAGGTCGTTGAATGCTGGGAGGAGGGTCCGTTTTGAGCATATTTGAGT
>DYEQ01000011.1 GCA_020725645.1 Candidatus Fermentithermobacillaceae bacterium
CCACGCGAGACTGGTAAATCCGCTGCTCTCGATGGTTAAGAACGCCATGGCGTTCCCTACTATGTGCATCGATGCGAAGATGAGCGACCCGGACATCCCCGCCACCAAAATCCAAAGGATGTTCCAGACAGTCCTCCGTCCGAGCATCCCCAGGGAAGTCCATATGAGCATGAGGGCGGTCAAAAGCTCCCCCCAGGCATCGTCATCGAGGTATCCGGCCACGACCTGATAGAGCGGGTTGAGGGGCCGTACGAGAAGCCTGTCGATGTGACCCGTCCGTACCATCCACGACATGGACATGAGCTCTACCCAGAAAAGGTGAAACAGCGACCGGGAAAAGATGCTCAAGCCGTAAATGAGAAGCACCTGCGGGAACGTCCAGCCGCCGATGGCATGAATCCTTGAGAACAGCACCCATACGGTGGCGACGGAACCCAGGGAGTATACCACCCCCGCAAGATTCATGGTGATAAACGGGACGGGGTAGGCCATGAGAGACAGCCAGTTTGCCCTGAGATACCAGTAATACAGGCAGAGATGCCTGGCTACAGCCTTTGCTTTCTCGACCACCGGCTTAACCTCCCTGAATGGTCAGGCTTCTGACCGCGCCCGACCACAGAATTCGCGATGCTACAACCATGAGGATGGTCCAGATGAGCTGGTGGAGGAGCGAGGATGCGACCGCGCCCGGCGCGATGATCCCGCTCCAGATACCCAGAGGCACATAGTGGATGGACTTGAACGGCAAAAAGTCAGCTACCATCCTCAACCAGCCTGGGAAGAAGTCGAGCGGGAAGTACATGCCCGAAAGTAGTTCCACAACCGTGTAGACGTGGTCTATCCCCACTCGGCTTTTGGTATGGAACGTGATCACCGCTGACAGGAACGACGTTGAAAAAACGGTCACGTACCCCATCAACATCGACACTACGAAGACGGCCAGCACCGGGAGGCGGGGCACCTTTAGCACACCCATCAACCCCAGCACGGTCAGGAGCGGCAGACCCGTGGAAACCAGCTTGAAAAGAGCGTTCCCGAGGTTCTGGAAAAGAAGCTGGAAATGGAGGTCCGCAGGTTTTACGAGATCGTGCACGATCTCCCCTGACCATACGCGTTTTACCGCTGGCAAAGCTACCGGTTCGCTAAGAAACCCCGAGACAACCCTGCCCATCATGGCATATGAAATCATGCTGTCAAGGCTGATCCCAGCTATTGGGCCCGTGTTCCTGTAAACGGCCGTCCAGAGAGACCACTGAATGACCACCAGGATCACGGCCCCGCCGAGGGTGGCCCAGTAGTTGGCGCGGTACCGGAAGCCGCGGAGAAACTCGCAGCGGGTGTACGCCAGGTATTTCATCCGAGCTCCGCCTCCCTGTAGAAACGCTTGACCGTATCCTCCAGAGTCCCCAGCGAGTCTCCGGTGACCCGGCGGAGCTCCTCCTGGCTCCCGTCGAACAAGATCCTGCCCCGGTGGATCAAGATAACTCTGTCTGTCACGATCTCGAGGTCGTCCAGGTCGTGGCTGGCCAGAAAGATGGTCACGCCCCGCTTCTTCTCCGCCTTGAGAAAGTCGCGGATTTTTTCCCGCGCCAGGATATCCAAACCGATGGTGGGCTCGTCCAGAAAAACCACCGCGGGATCATGCAGGAACGTAAGGGCCAGGTCGCACCTGGTCTTCTGTCCCAGCGACAGCATCCTGGCGGGGGTGTCCATGAGGTCTCCGATATCAAGAGCTTCAACCAACCTGTCCCTGTTTGCCCGGTAAGTCTCCCTACTCAGGTCGTATATCCTGCCGAGCAGGTCGAAGCTTTCCCGCACCGGCAGGTCCCACAGAAGCTGCGTCCTCTGGCCCATCATGAGCCCTATGCGTCGGGCGTTCCGGGTCCGGTGCCTGAAGGGCTCGACCCCTAAAACGCTGACTTTGCCGGACGTAGGAACGAGCACGCCACACAGGATTTTGATGGTTGTGGACTTCCCCGCTCCGTTGAGACCGATGTACCCCACAGATTCGCCTGCGCGAATTGTGAAAGACACGCCATCCAGGGCCTTCACGTAGCGGTATCGAGGCTTGAAGAAACGAGAGACCTTCTCAACAAACCCTTCGCCGTCGAGCCTCACCCGGTAGTGCCGGGTGAGTTCCTCTACGACGATTACGGGGTCGCGCTCATCGGGCCGGGAAGCGTGGGACAATCCCCGGTTCATCAAAGCACTATTCAACAAAGCATCCTCCCTTCGGGGGAAAGGTAGTGCAATGCCATCGGCACGCGAACTGCTTGCTGGAAGCGTTCTTCGTGACGACCCGCGGACGATCGAAGCCCGCCAGGGTGTCAAACCCAATCTCCCGTTTCAGGACGTTGTGGGGTGATGACCGGAGGGAGGAAGCAGGAGGTCGAGGAAAATCGGTAAAGAAAAGCGGTTAACCTATGCCAGCAGGTCTACGAACGGCTCCGAGTTTCGGACCCGCGTTCCAGATCCGGGTTCCGGCTGTTCATCGATCTATTCCGCTTTCACCTCTGTCCTTCTCTCCCATCCAGCCGCGTTGACCGTGAATGCCATGGGGATCACTTCCTTTCCATTGATTACATCGGGTTGCTCCAGACGGAAGTTCCCCGTTCCCGCCCCGTAGGCACATCTCGGAGCCGAGCTCAGTCTATGGGCGGAAGACCGGAGTGTCAAGCAGTTGTCCTAGGTCCTGTCTCGAGAACGAGTCACCTTCTTCCTGAGGCGCTCCTCGACTTGAGCAAGGCCCTTCTCCGCCTTAGGCCTAATGGTATCAAACTCCTCACGCCCGTGGTTTTGATCGCAGAGCGCCAGGAGCTCGAGATACCGCTCTCTGGATTCGTCCAAACGACCCTTCAGTTCCAGGATTTTGGCGGCCAAGAACGTCAAAGAGGGCGTAGGTTGAGACGGCTGCTCTCCCTGCGTCGCCCGGATTTCCTCGATGGCCTTCTCGGCACCCTTCACATCACGCCGGGCGAGTCTTATCTCGGCGATCAAGCTCCAGAAATCCTCCACCGACCTTGTGTCCTCCGACCCCTCCTGTATCTGCCGGACGGCTTCCACCGCGCGTTCCTCTCCGAGGACTGCAAGAAAAGGATCCTTCATTGTGTTCAGTAGCACCAGCAGAGCCATCATCATTACGAATTGGGGCATCTTGGCTGCTTGCGCCCGTTCGAGATGTCTCATGGCAGCAAGCGCCGCCGCCGCAGTATCGCCCTCCTCGCCCAACCTCCTGATGAGATCGGCAGCGTTGATAAAATGTATCACCGGATTATCCTCACCAAGAGCAGCCAGGACGTTATGAATCACCGGGTCTTCTGGCAGCGTCAGTGCCAAACCGGGGCAACCGGGGAACGGCAGTTTTCCACCGGCGGTATTCATTCTCTCTGCGAGTGCCTTGAGCGTGTCCCGGGGCCATGAATCATCCCTGCCACAGCACTTCTTGAACTTCCTCCCGCTACCACAGAGGCATCGGTCGTTCCGGGAAGGTCCGCCCGCCGCCACGACGGAAAACCCTCCTGCAGCTACATTCTGGACAAACCGAAGTTTCCAAACAAAAGACTCGGCATTGAACGGTTCGTTGTTGGCAGCCGCTGCAGTCCACTGATGCAGGTAAACGTCCGTCAGTAGGTGAACGCCCTCGTGTTTCCCGAGGCCGGCATCCCCGAGGACGTTCAGGGTTCTTCGCAACTCCGCGCTCAGAGCATCATTATCGCGACTGAGAAGGTCCTCGACAACGTAATGGAACAAGACGTGCGCGATAGGGTCCATGCCGCCGATGACGAACCTCTTGTGAAGTGGTAAGGTGGCTAAAGGGAACAGTGGATCGAATTCCCAGTGCTTTTCAAGGATTTCGGCAATAAGCCGCTCGCCTTTCTTGATGGGTCGCTTCTTGAGAACTTTATCCCACACGACCGAAATCCTGTCACGTACGGCGAACGTGTCCAGGGCTTCAACTGGCCAGACTCCCGCCCTGATCTCCCCGATGACGTCCTTGAGCCACGAGTATGGATTCGGGTAAAACCCGCTTTCCTCGTCGACGGTGTCCGCTGTCCAGGAGCTCTCTCCTGCCGTCCGCCGCCAATAAGGAATGATCAGCGAGGATACGATTTGGGCCTCCTCATCGCTTCCGACTGCGCTGCTTTCGGGCAGCCGCTTTGGCAACCGCTCTTCTCCCAGGAGATAACGGGGGATGCGGGGGTTCTTGTAAAAACCCCTCTGCAAAGCCCCCCTCGCCGCACGGCAGTCTCCCTTTTCCCTGTATATCAGGTAAGCTTCGGCGTAGTCCCAAACGGGAAAGGGGTCCCGTCGCTCTTGCAGGAACTCACCGGCCTCCTTAAGCATATCGAGCTCCAAATACAGGCCGACCAGAATATTCCTTACACCCTGGTTATCCCCGGGATTCAAACGAAGGATTTCCTCGTACTGCGAAAGCGCTTCCTTCTTTTCCCCCATCTCATAGAGGAAGTTGGCCAGAGCCAGTTTGGCCCGTAAGTACGAACGACCTGGAAGCACAGACCAGAGATCCTGTTCTTCTTCGGTGACTATCCCCTCGTCTTCGAAAGCAGCTTTTCCGGCAGCGCAAGCTTGCTCCAGAAGCTCTCTTTTCTTTTCCGGATCGTCCTCGAAGCCAGCTAGTATCGCGTACGCGTCGGCGCAGTTGGGGTAAATAGACAGAGCTTTTTCGGCCAGCTTAACCTGCCTCTTTGGCCTGGCACCGACTGTCTTGTATATAATCCTCTGCGCTTTAAAAAACGGAGAAGCTGCTTCTGTAGCAGGGATCTTGCCGGCTTTCCTGTACGAGTCGAAGAAGCGCTGGAATTCCTCGGGGGATTTGAACTTCATCCGCGCGGCGAGGTTGGCCATCTCCATGGTGGTTGACTCAACGAAACGAATGCCGGTAGAACCCGGTCGCTGGAACAGGAGAACCGGGGGCCGCGTTTGACGCCCTTGACCTGCGTCCTGTTGCACCTCGTCCGCTGCTCGCCCGCTTTCACCGCGCCCCATGCCGCCAAGTGCCCGCTTCAGGATGGAATCGAATAGTTGTGGCTTGGATAAGGCAGATCCTTTCTCGCTCACTCGTACATCCGCCCTTTGTCCGAAGTTTCTTTGCGGTCAAGTCGGAATCTGCTCCTATTTGCGGAAAGCCCGGTTTTCCTACTGCCCCTCGAACACTCGGCCACTGTATTTGGCACGGAGGTAGTCTTGGATTGGGCTCCCACTCCGAACTCTGCCCGTGAATACGTTTACGTTCATGCTTCAATACAGAATAACCCGTACAGGAATGCTTTGTACAGGCCATGTCCATCCTGGTGTAGAACGTAAATCCAGGCGATCGATTTAGTCCTCACAATAGAGTTCCAGGCGCGATGCAGTCCTCGTGCCGAAATATATCTCCTGCCTCGCCTTTACGGGGCGATCTTCGAGCCAGGGGAATCTCTCGGTGTTCAGGTTGCGGTCGTACTTGGGAAAGTTGGATGATGATATCTCCAACCTCACTCTATGCCCTTTCCCAAACACGTGGGCGCAAGCACCCAGGGATATCCGGAACTCCGCGACTTTACCCGGCTCGAGAAGTTGCGGCCTATCGAACCCGTTCCGGTACCTGGCCCGAATGATGCCATCGGTTACGACCCGAGCCATACCCTTTTCGTCTACGTCGACGAGTTTCCCGGTAAAATCCGTATCCGGACATGACGAAGCTGCATAGAGCACCAGGGTTACCGGACCCGCCACACGGAGGGGGTTGTCGAGCGGGGGCGTGTCGTACACAAAGACGTCTTCTCGCAGGTGGCTGTGCTGCTGCACAGGTCCGGGCACCAGCCCGGCCCGGGGAAATTCCCACAACGCCCCGCCTTCGGTGGGCACCGGGTCAAGTGGGTCGTATATGTACGTCTGCTTTCCATCCTGAACCGCCCAACTCTCGTCTCGATTCGTCCCCGGGTCCCGGATCAGGCCGTGTGCGGAAAGGTAGAATCGCGTTAAAAGAGCTCCTTCAGGCGGCCATTTCCGGTATTCACGCCACCCGGGCTCCGAACCCGTGAAAAAGCAGCGAACGCAGTTCTCCCCTTCCCGGTATCTATGGCAGTCTCTATAGCAGTCTTTATCCGAATCTATGGGCCTCTCCTTCCCCTTAAGCCACCTGTCGAACCACGTCAGCGCCTCAATCCCAAAGGAAGCTCCGGAACCGGGCCCGTAATCAACTCCACCGGCGAGCTTTGTTGGCCTCAGTATCCCGTTGTGGCTCCAGGGTCCCAGGACCAGACGCTGAGGCACACCCGATCTTGACATCTCCTCGTACGGCCTCAGCGTGGCATCGAGCAGAAAGTCGAACCAGCCCCCGAAGTGGAGGCCGGGAACTCTGCATTTTACTACGTAGCCCCAGAGGTCGTTTTCCTGCCAGAACCGGGACCCCGGACCATCCGCTATCAAAGATTGCCACAGGGAACTGGTCCCCTTCGGCAAAATACTGGCGACGGGCAACGTCGAGTATACCTGGGGAAACTGGAAGTCCTGCATTTTCCCCTCCTGAATGAGCACCCACGGCAGAGCGTGGTGGAGCCTCAAAACCCCCCCTTGCCAGGTGAGGGTATCCGCGGACACCGGAATGGTGACCCAGACGGCAGCTTTCACCTGTTCGGGAAGAGCGGAGGCCAGAGCTATGCTGGCCGAAGCAAGGTAGGAAACCCCGATGATTCCCAGAGTCCCATCGCACCAGGGCTGACTTAGAATCCACCGGGCGGTCTCTTCGGCGTCGGAGGGTTCCTGTGACAGGAAGCCGAACGTCCCGCCGGATTCGCCGGTGCCCCGGACATCCTGAATGACTACGGCATACCCGTTTCTCGCAAAGAAATCACCAAGGGCAGACAGATTTTTCCTGCCGTAAGGAGTCCTTACCACCAGAGCGGGAAACTCTCGACCGGACGGGGATTCCGGCACAGGTTTGGTGGGAGGGCGTTCCGCCGAGACTGGTTCCGGCAAGACGGATTCCCGAGTACCGGTCGGACTCGAGCCCGGCAAAGCTCCAGGTGGCAAATAGACATCCGTCGCGAGCACCGTCCCGCTTTTCACGGGAATCCGGTATGTGATAGCCCGTAGCATGTGATCTGTACCTCCTTGAGCTGGCCCATCAAACTGAGTTACGCAGACGGACCATTCCGGTCGTAAAAAACTGATCTCTACCTCGTCGACCTGGCCCATCAAACCTTAAAGTTCGGTCTGTAGCACCGGATTCCGCTCAAAAGCAAAGGCTAGCTATAGCTCGATCATAACCTCAGCAGTGACCCTTGTAGGCGTCATGGTCATGATGCTGAGCATCAGCCCCATGCTCACTCTGGTTACCCTCATAACGATACCTTTGTCCGCCCTGGTAACAGCCGGCATAGCCAGGCAATCTCAGAAATACTTTTCGGGACAGCAAAGAACGGGAGCTGGCAAGACGACGCTGGTCAACCTACTGATGCGCTTCCAGGCTAGAATCAGTATGGCCAGAGAGGCAGGCGTACCTATAACCAATTACGGTATGACCATAGCCTGGGCCATGGGGATTTTGGAAAGGGCTGTGGAGCCGTTTGACAGCTGGTCTTGCTGAAACCAGAATCTACGTCGACCTTAGGTCCCGTATGGCCTTAGAGTTCGGCAAGTTAGCCGAGGCTCAACCGTTAGCTCCCTATACCGTGTAGAGGACTATGCCCGTCATACCCGGACCCCCGTGTACGGCAAGGGAAGCTCCCACTTCACCCACAACAAGCTCCTTCACGTTGATTCGCTCTTTCACCTTCTGGCAAAGCTTAACCGCCTCTTCCTGGCAATTGGCGTGCATAACCGCTACTTTGGAAGGAGCGCTGCCTACGGCCGCGCAAGCTAGATCGAGAATTCGTTCAAGTGCTTTGGGGTATTTCCTTACTTTATCCACTACTTTGAGGATGCCGTCTTTGAGTTCTAACACAAGCTTTACCGACAGAACGGAGCCGAGAATAGCTTGACCCTGGCTTACTCTCCCGCTCTTTCTAAGATATTGCAGCGTCGGTATGGCCACAAAGGCATGCATCCTGGCTTTAATTGCATCTAACCTGGGGATGATGTCCTCCACCTTGAGTCCATCCATAGCCGCTTTGGCCGCCTCCAGCACCAAAAACCCTGTTCCCATCGATACCGTCCCCGAATCGTAAACCGTTACTTTTGCCTCCTTCACAAACTCAACTGCCATTCTGGCCGTCTGGTAAGTGGCACTTCCCTTCGCTGTAATGTGAATCGAAAGGATCTCCTTGAACCTGGCAGCGAGCTGCCGGTATATCTTTATGAACTCGCCGGGAGGAGGACTTGAGGTACAGGGTATCTCTTCACCCTGCATCATCTCGTAAAATCCCTCAGTCGAAATATCCTCACGTTCCCTATAAGTTCTGTTTCCTGCCTGGATCCAAATCGGGACCACCGACACCTGGTATCGTTCTTCCATTTCCCGGGGGATACTGGCAGCGCTATCCGTGACCACTGTGAATACCTGTTTTGTTTGTTTCCGTTCCCTTACCTCTTGCGCAGAGCAAGATCCGTCCATCTCAAAACCCCCTCCCCCATCAGCTTACAGCATAAAACTTCCGCTGTCGACGTAAGGATGTCCTGGTGGGGCAAGACGAGGCTTACCGGGTCAAAAAACCGTCCTCCCATTGGTTCCAGTTGCGCTCACGTTCGAATAAATGGCCAGAGCTTTTTGAGCCAGTTTAACCTGCCTCTTTGGCCTAGCCCTGATGGCTCCTATATGATCCTCTGCGGCTTCCAAAAACGGGAAAGCTGGTTCGGTAGTCGGGATCTTGCCGTCTTTGCTGCGCGATAGATCAGCTAGTATCGCTGCAGGATGTATACCCCGGCCACCGTCAGCAAGATGCCTACGAGTTTCACGGGGGTGATCTTCGCGCCTGAGACGATGGCTGCGAGGATGGCGGCGATCATCGGATACGACGCGGTTACCGGCACCACGTTTGCGACGTTTCCCACTTTCAGAGCGCTGAAGTATGCGAAGTGAGCTATGACCGAAGCGAATGCCCCCTCAAGGCAAAGAAGCAGCCAGGTCTTGGGGTCGACTTCCCTGAGCTTAACAAGCAATCCACCTCTCGCAGCACCCCACGCCAGGAGGATGACCATGACCGCCATGGTTCGAATCGTCAGGGCCGTCAGAGGGTCCGGTTTAACCAGCCCTAGCTTGGCAAAGACGGGACCGAGACCCCAGAACACCGCCGCAATCACCGCCCATGAAAGCCACGACATACGGAAATACCTCCCGAGCTCAATAATGGCCTCCTGAAGTCACCAAATGCCTGCCGGAGTCAGGAATAGTTCCATCACCGCCAAATCGTGCCGGGGCACCGGTTGCCACGCTACGCTCCAGCTAACGTCCCCTGTCGAAATAGATGCTCTTTCCCGTTACGCTTAACGGAATCCCTACCACGATCTCGTCATCGCAGAGGCCCATCCTTCTTGCTACCACTCCGATCCGGTACATGATCCGGTTATCCACGTTCAGCAACGAAGCGGTCTTCACTGCAGAGCCCATCGCAATACCCAGATCGATCAGCCGCCAGGCGCATACGGGCCCGTCAAACTCCGGCCCCTTCCGCTTCTTGAGTTCCGCGCAAGTACTATAGCCGCAGGCGCCGCAGTTCAGTCCCATCGTCTCTGCGTCCTTGAGACCGATAAGGACCACCGCTCCGGAATTCCTTACGTTTTCCCCGTCGCGGTCGAAGTTCCTCTTGCGGGAATCCTGTCCGTACGCAATCATCTCGTCGGCAAGGCGGTTCAGTATCTCGCCCGAAAGTATCCTCGTGCTGACGTAGTCCTTGCCTGCTGCCTTCGGGGCCGTCCTTGCGGATAAACACATGAGTTGCGCTGCCATGAGCAGGCCTTGCAATTCTCCGGGATCTTTGTGCATTGTATCCCTTTCCTCCTCTCCCAATGCCTCGGTCTAATCACTTAGCCACACCGCGGGGTTTGTCCTCCCTGTCCGCAAATGGCCGTCCAAGATAGCGCCTCACACAAACGGGTTTGCGATCTCCACGCCACAAATCATCTGGCCATGTTGGAGGTCTTCGGTAACAGTCTTGGCGCACAAGGCACTGGCGGCCCTAACTACGATCAATGCATCCCAAAACGACAGCCGATTCAGAACGCTCTACCGCCCGAATTTACATTTGCGGAATCCGTCAAGCGGAAAAGAAAACTGTCGGTCAGGGCATTCCACCTGTCATGGTTTCGCTAACTCGGTATGTAGGAGAAAGCCTGTCTCTTCGTCGGCCACAAGCAACATGGCCGGACGGTAGGGAACAGTCTCGTCTGCCAGACTCGCTTCCAGCGAGAAAATATCGACATCCCAGGACCCACCCTTTGAGGCTTGGGAGGCGATGGCCCGAGCTTTGTTTGCGTCATACGTTATCTCCGGTACTGGTTCCTCATAAGCTTTCGGCTTGACCCAGGTATCAATCCAAGCACCCGCCTGGCCCGCTGCTATTTCGTCCGCTACCTGGCGCGACGTTGACATCCCGTCACCAGCCTTGCCCGATGCCGGTGGCAAACTCGGTGCAAAAAGCGGTTCTAGGATCTCGGGACGTGCGCTGAATTCTCTCACGAGGATCTTTCCGCCTCGCTTTGCCCGTAACGGTTCTCCTCTACCAAGCCTTATGGCCACTCCAATGGCCTGGAGCAGGGCAATCGCCAAGAATCTGGCCTCGTGACCGGTGAGATACCACGGAAGACGCCAAGGACGCTGGCTCCTAAACTGAGGCCACTGCTTGTGACTTTCGACAAGAGAGACCCAGATCCTTGACAACCTGGATGTCGGCGCGGGAAAGCTCTTTTCTATCGCCAAAAGATGCAGTTAGTACATCCAAGTTTCTGGCCCCTTATTGTCTCGGCGTACCACTTATACCCGCGGTCGCCTCTGTAGACCACAAGGCCCGGCATCGGTGCCTGTGACCCCGTTTCCAGCTTATTAAGCCTTGACCACGGCAGCCTCCGTTGCTAGCTGCCGTCGCCTTTTCGTGCATGAGCTTTATCATCTTCCTGATCCCGTCAGCGGAGAACATCGCCAGCAGCTTCTGGGTCTTCTCACAAGCGTCGAACTCCTCGCACTCGTCGCAGTTCTGGATCGCCTTCGCCGACGCGCACTTCCGCACGGCGCAGTCCCTGCAAAACGGGAACATGAAGCTGGCGTTCTCTCGGCTGCATCCCAGGCAGAGCCCCGGTACTGACCCGGCCCCGCGGGACGTACTTCCTCAAGTCGAACATGATGGCGGTGACCTCCGCTAACCCACTGATTTCCCCTTCTTCATCCCTCTGAGCCTCTCCAGGGCCGCCGCATATTTCGGGCCGTGTGAGGCGAAGGACTCGAGTCTTACACAAGGGAACTCGTCGCAGGACGAACAGGACGTCAGGCCGCGTTTGTCAGCTGAGCAACGCAGGATGTCGCAGTCCGCCGACCAGTGAGCCGACCTGTCGCCCAGGCACCCCTGGCAAGCTACCTGTTCCGGCTTGAGATCGATGTTGCGTTCCCTCTTAAACCAGTCCAGAATACGCTGCATGGTTTCTGGTTCCGACTTCGCTCTATAGATATCGCACTTAGAGCAGTCCAGCCCGCACGGAGCAATCATGTCCAACCTCTTGTTCGCCACTTCAAGCACTCCTTCGATCAAATGTTCGCTGTCCTCCAACCACTGTAACATCCCTCAGGGAATATGGCAAGTTGGATCGTGTCAGGCGGAAATTGGCGCAATCTGCACGACTGAATTCACGGGACATTGATCTCGATGCTACGTAGAAGCGGCAAGAGGTTGATTGTCCCACTTGGAGCTGCCTGGCTATCTACTCCTCAACGATTTCGAATGCGTCTGGGCAACAGGCTGAAACTAATAGCCGAATCCGATACAGTGACTTCGTCCTTGTACAGTCTCCTCCGCAGCCGTATCTCCCCAAAAAGACGACAGTTCAGCAGTTCAAGTCACATGGAGGGTGAGGCGGTGAGGTGGTGCTTGGAAGTTGCGGGCCGCAGGGTCCACTGGACCACCTTTTTGATAGTCCGAAGGGCGGGGTGTCCGAAGGCGAGAGCCCTTTCAGCGGCGGCGTTGAGCCTTGTTCATTGACTGCTCCACCGGCAACGACGGCTCCCCCCTAGTTTGAGGGCTTTGAGTTTTCGCTCCAACTGGTGTGTCTGCATGTTCTCAGTCCTCAAGGGCCACGGCGTTACAACCCTAAGATCCCGGCTCCGCTCATTCGCGATCTCGCCGTCGGCATGCCCTCCGCCCTGGTCTTGAAGAAGGCGGTTGGTCTTGGTGTAGATAACGGTCCTTCTGTTCAGAATGCCGCCGGAACTGAGAAGGTTACTCAAGGAGATGAGACGAACACATAACCGAGATTGAAGCGCGGCACGCGGGTCACTGGGGCGGGTGAATTACCTGGCGCACACCCGGGTGAATTAACTGACGTTTGACAGCTCTATTAAGCCTTTCAGTCCCCTCTACCTCGGGGAATCCTCTGCAACCGCCAGACGTCCATCCACTCGTAAGTGCC
>DYEQ01000012.1 GCA_020725645.1 Candidatus Fermentithermobacillaceae bacterium
AACGACGGTGCGGCAGCGCTCGTAGTGATGGCGGAGGAGCGGGCGGCCAAATTAGGATTGGAGCCGGTGGCTTCCATTGTCACCTACGCGTCAGCCGGTGTGAGCCCCGAGATCATGGGGATCGGGCCTGTCCCGGCCACCCGGAAAGCCCTGGCCAACGTCGGGTGGAAGTTGGAAGACATCGATCTCCTGGAGGTTAACGAGGCGTTCGCCGCGACCAGTCTGGCGGTGGGAAAGGAGCTCGGCTGGGACGTGGAAAAAGTCAACGTAAACGGTGGGGCCATCGCCCTCGGCCATCCCATAGGGGCGAGCGGAGCCAGGATTCTGGTGACGCTGCTCCACGAGATGATGAAGCGAGGCGCAAAGAAAGGTCTCGCTTCGTTGTGCATCGGTGGAGGAATGGGAATAACTCTCATCGTAGAGAGATAAGAGAGGCCTTTAAAAGACGACTTCCGGCGCAGACCTCGAGCCTGCGCCGGTTGTCATCGTTTTGCTGGGAGCCGAACCGTCCGGTAAACCTCGGGGTGTCTTCTGGGCGCCCTTACGATTTCCAGCGGTGAGCTGTGGGAAAACCATCTTTTCGCCGGCGGGTGTTGCTCGCGAGGCCTCATCCATCCTTTAGGGGGCGAGATTTGTGAAATCCATAGTCCTTGCTGCGGGAAAGGGTACACGTCTGCGGCCGTTGACCTACACTACCGCAAAGCACCTTCTACCTGTCGCCAACAGGCCCATCATTTTCTTCGTAATAGACCAGATAGCCAGGTCGGGTATCACCGATATCGGACTCGTGATATCGCCCGAAACGGGGGAACTGGTGAAGAACGCGGTGGGAGACGGTTCGAGGTGGGGAGCTGCGATCACGTACATAATCCAGGAGAAGCCGCTGGGTCTCGCCCACGCCGTCATGACGGCCAGAGAGTTTCTAGATGGGGATAGATTCCTGATGTTTCTCGGAGACAACCTCATTGAAGGCGACCTTTCTGAAATGGTGCGGGAGTTCGAAAAGAGCCCGTCCGCAGCGTCAATTCTTCTCAAGGAGGTATCCGATCCGCGCCAGTTCGGTGTCGCGGTGCTCGATGAGCGGAACCATCTGGTGAGACTGGTTGAAAAGCCGAAAGACCCGCCGAGCAATCTCGCCGTGGTTGGAGTATATATGTTCTCCCCCGAGGTCCACGAGGCCATATCCCGGATCAAGCCTTCGTTTAGAGGGGAGCTTGAGATCACCGATGCCATACAGGAACTTTTGAACATGGGCAAAACGGTGGAAGCCCGCATACTCGACGGTTGGTGGCTGGACACGGGGAAGAAGGACGACATCCTCGAGGCAAACAGGGTGGTTCTGGACGAGTTCGCTAAACGTTCCGTCCTGGGGACCGTTTGCGAAGAGAGCAAGATAACCGGTAGGGTGGAAGTGGATAAGGGTGCGAAGGTGGTTCGCAGCGTCATCAGGGGGCCCGCCGTCATCGGCCAAGAAGCGGTGGTCGAAGACTGCTTCATAGGGCCGTTCACTGCCATCGGGCACGGGAGCGTCCTCAAGAACGTGACGGTGGAGCACTCGGTAATCCTCGAGAATTGCCGTGTATCAGACGTCGGGAGAATCGAGGATAGCCTTATCGGTAGAAACGCCAAAGTTTCAAAGGCCAGCGACGGGCGTCAGTCCCTCCGGCTGTTCGTAGG
>DYEQ01000066.1 GCA_020725645.1 Candidatus Fermentithermobacillaceae bacterium
ATGCCGTCGAAGAGATCCGGGCCAAAGTAGGCCAAGGGCACGCCGTGGCAGCAGTCTCGGGTGGGGTTGATTCTACCGTATCCGCCGTCCTGGTTCACCGCGCCATCGGAGACCGGCTCCATCCCATTTTCGTGGATCACGGTCTTTTGCGAAAGGATGAGGCGAAGAATGCCGTTGAGGTCCTGGGAAGACTGGGGATAAAAGTGCATTTTGTGGATGCGTCCCGGCGTTTTCTCGATAGACTGCGGGGGGTCCGCGCGCCGGAAAAGAAGCGAAAGATCATCGGTCGCGAGTTCATCCGGGTTTTCGAGGAAGAAGCTTTGAAATTCCCGGAGGTGCGCTTCCTGGTCCAGGGGACGATTTATCCCGACGTCATCGAGTCGGGTTCCAAGGTCGCAGCGAAGATTAAGACCCACCATAACGTGGGCGGACTGCCCCGCCGGATGAAGCTGGAGCTGGTAGAACCTCTCAGGATGCTCTTCAAAGACGAGGTAAGGAAGGTGGGGAAGGAACTTGGGCTTCCCGACGAGATGCTCGTTCGTCATCCTTTCCCCGGTCCGGGACTTGCTGTGAGAGTCCTTGGAGAAGTGACGCAGGAAAAGCTCGACATGCTGAGACATGCTCAGAGCATCATCGACGAAGAGGTGAGCGGGGCTGGCCTTTATGAAAAGCTCTGGCAGTGTTTTGCGGTTCTCCCCGGTGTTCGGACGGTAGGGGTGATGGGCGATTCCAGAACTTACGGGGAACTCGTAGCATTGCGGGCTGTGGAATCGGAGGACGCTATGACGGCGGATTGGTCGAGGCTTCCCTATGAGCTTCTGGAGCGCATATCCTCGAGGATCGTCAACGAGGTTCCCGGCGTAAACAGGGTGGTATATGATATCACCTCCAAACCGCCGGCGACCATCGAGTGGGAGTAGGGCTGGAACACGCTGGGGAAAGGGAGGTGCGGGCGGATGATTCCTCGTTACACGAGACGCATCATGGGGGAGCTGTGGAGCGACGAGAACCGTTTCAAGCGTTGGCTGGAAGTCGAGATCCTGGCGCTGGAGGCCTGGGAGAAGTTGGGTAAGGTTCCCGCTGGCGTAGCGAAGAAAGTCAGGGAAAAGGCGAGGATCGATCTAGCTAAGATTCGCGAGATCGAAAACGAGGTTCGCCACGATGTGATAGCTTTCGTGACCCAGGTCGCCGAAACCGTGGGCGAGGAAGGAAAATACGTTCACTTCGGTTTGACCTCCTACGACGTAGTCGACACAGCTTTATCCTCGCTGTTAAGCGAAGCGCTCTGTCACATCGTCGATGACATCGATGCGCTTTTGGATACTCTCAAAACGCTGGCGGTCAAATACAAGGACACCCCTATCGTAGGGAGAACCCACGGGGTACATGCGGAACCGACGACTTTCGGTCTGGTGCTGGCCATCTGGTACGAGGAAATGAAGAGGAACCGCCACCGGGTGGAGGAAACGAGGGAAGACGTCTCGGTGGGAAAGCTTTCGGGTGCCGTCGGGACGTACGCTCACGTTGACCCGTTCGTGGAGGAGTACGTTTGCTCGAAGCTGGGTCTTAGGCCCGACCCCATCTCCAACCAGATCGTGCAGAGGGACAGGCATGCGTGGTGTGTCGCCACCTTAGCGGTGGTGCTCGGTACCCTCGAAAAGATGGCCGTGAGCTTGCGGGGGCTGGCCAGAACGGAAGTGAGGGAAATCGAGGAGCCGTTTGCCAAGGGGCAGAAAGGCTCCTCGGCGATGCCCCACAAGAGAAACCCGGTGGGGCTAGAACAGATCTGCGGGCTCGCAAGGCTTTTGCGGGGATATGCCCTGTCCGCCCTGGAAAACAACGCCCTGTGGCACGAAAGGGACATTTCCAACTCCTCGGTAGAAAGGGTTGTTCTCCCAGACGCCACCATCCTTACGGACTACGCCCTCGACAGGATGAACGGGATTCTGCGAGGACTTAGGGTTTATCCGGAACGAATGGCGGAGAACCTGCGGCTCACCGGAGGACTGATTTTCTCCGAGGAAGTCCTGTTGGCCCTGGTCGAAGCGGGCATGCGGAGAGAAGATGCCTACCGGGTCGTACAGGACCTTGCCATGAAAGCATGGGAAGGACCACCCTCTTTCATGGAAAGGGTTTTACAGTCTCCGGAGATCAGGGAACGCCTTTCTCTCGAATCGATCCAGAAATGTTTTGACCTAAAAAAGGCGACGTCCAGGGCGGATGAGATCTTGCGGCGACTGGGCCTAACTTAAAACAACTGGGGGTGGTGGAGCAACCGGCAACCGCGTGGGTCAAGCAGGCGGGCACTGCTCAAACAATAGAAGCATCGAGTGCCGTTAGCGTGGCCGGGCGGCATGGTGGGAACACCGCTTGGCGTAAAAATAACAGGGAGGATCCATGGGGGTGAGTCTTTTGAGCACGCACGCTCAAAAACTGTACGAAGGCAAAGCTAAAATCGTCCTTACAACGGACAAGCCCGACCAGTACCTGATGGTTTTCAAAGACACCGCCACTGCGTTTGATGGGAAGAAAAAAGGGCTCATCAGGGACAAAGGGTTTTACAACGCTCAAATCTCGGCGAAGCTTTTTCAAGTTTTGCAAAGGCAAGGCATCCCCACGCACTTCGTGAAGCTCGTAGATGACAGGACGATGCTGGTCCGGGCCCTGGACATAATCCCGGTGGAAGTGGTCGTGCGGAACATAGTCGCCGGAAGCCTTTCGAAGAGGTTGGGAAGACCCGAAGGAGAGAGATTGCCTTCGCCCATAGTCGAGTTTTATTACAAGTCGGACGAGCTGGGTGACCCTATGATATGTGCGGATCACGCCATAGCGTTCGGCTTCGCCACTCCGGACGAGTGTGTCGCTTTGAGGGAGCTTGCGCTTGAGGTCAATTCGGTTTTAAGGCCATACCTCCTCGAACGCGACCTCGAGCTGGTTGATTTTAAACTGGAGTTCGGGAAGCTCAAGGTGACCGAAGCTTCCGGAGCTGGCGGCGAAAAAGGGTTCCCCGCCGCGTCCCGGATCATACTTGGTGACGAGATTTCTCCGGACACATGCCGTCTTTGGGACGCCGGCACCAGTGAGAAGCTCGACAAAGACAGGTTCCGGAGAGACCTGGGCAAGGTGGAGGAAGCTTACGCGGAAGTCTATCGAAGAGTTTGTCAAACCGGCTGAGGCGACAAGAGCTGCTCGTGAGGCACAGAAGCTGCTGCTCCAGAGATACAGGGGGTGCGGCCTGTCAGGTGCAGGGGGTGCTGCCCGTGAGATACAGGAGATGCGGTTCGGCGAGGTACAGGGGGTGTTGCTCGTGAGGTACAGGGGTACCGTGGTCGTGACCTTAAAGGAAACTATCTTCGATCCTCAGGGCGAAGCTGTGAAGAATTCTCTCGTGGCTATGGGGTTTTCGTCCGTGACCAAAGTCCGCATGGGTAAGCACATCATCGTGTACCTCGAAGCTCTGAACGAGGAAGAAGCCCGGGAGAAACTCGCGGACATGGCCCGGCGACTTCTGGCCAATCCGGTTACGGAGACTTACGAGATTTCCCTGGTGGAGGTGCCGGATTGACGGTGACCGTAAGGTTCGGTGTGGTGGTCTTTCCTGGATCCAATTGCGATTCCGATGTTTACCACGTCATCCGCGACGTGCTCGGCCAACCGGTGGACTACGTATGGCACGAAGAAACCGATGTCTCTAAATACCAGTGCATCGTTCTGCCGGGCGGCTTTTCCTACGGTGACTACCTGAGGGCGGGGGCCCTCGCCCGTTTTTCCCCGGTCATGCGTGGAGTAGAAGAGTATGCTCACGATGGAGGCCTGGTTCTGGGGATATGCAACGGTTTTCAGATTCTCCTTGAATCCGGGCTTCTTCCCGGAGCTATGCTCCCCAACGATTGCCTCGAGTTCCGGTGCGGATGGGTGAACCTGAGGGTTGACAACGTCGATACGCCGTTCACCCTGGAATATCACCGGGGCGAGGTGGTGAGGATGCCCATCGCCCACCACGAAGGTAATTACGTGCTGGAGAAAGATCCCCTCGAGGCGGTAAAGAAGCACTGCGGGATAACCTTTACCTACGTGGACGAGTCCGGCCGACCGACCAGGGACTCCAATCCCAACGGCGCTCTCCTCAACATCGCCGGCATAGTCAACGAACGAGGGAACGTCCTGGGGATGATGCCGCATCCGGAGCGCTGTTCCGAGGAAGTTCTCGGTGGAGCGGACGGCCTTCGGGTGTTCAGGTCGGTAGTCCGGTACTACAGTTGACCCGCGCCCGACCGGCCCAACTGGTGGGCGGTTTTTGCGTGGTGTCTTACAGGGTGTCTTGTGCGATGGGGGGATTTGTGTTGAAGACCCAATCCGCTGAAGATTCGCGTCCCTGGAGGGAAATGGGCCTCAAGGATCACGAATACCGCTTGATCGTGGAAAAACTGGGCCGCGAGCCTAACTATACGGAACTCGGGATGTTCGCAGTTCTGTGGTCGGAGCACTGCGCCTACAAGCATTCCAAAGCTGTACTGAGAGATCTTCCCACCAGAGGCCCTAGGGTTCTCGTAGGCCCTGGGGAAAACGCCGGTGTTCTCGACATCGGTGACGGTCTTGCGGTAGCCTTCAAGATGGAATCCCACAACCACCCGTGCGCCGTCGAGCCGTTTCAAGGGGCGGCAACGGGCGTCGGCGGAATAGTTCGGGATATCCTCGCTATGGGAGCAAGACCCGTCGCCCTTCTGGACCCTTTGAGGTTTGGCCCTCCTGACGATCCGCGTTCGGCCTTTTTGTTTCAGGGAGTGGTCTCGGGAATATCGTTTTACGGCAATTGCCTGGGGATACCGACGGTCGGAGGCGAAGTCGAGTTTTCCCGCTCATACCGCTCGAATCCCCTCTGCAACGTGATGTGCCTCGGGATAATGAAGCACGATGAGCTCTTTCAGGGGCGCGCCTCAGGGCCGGGCAACCTGGTGATGGTCGTCGGCCATTCCACCGGACGGGACGGCATCCACGGATGCACGTTCGCATCGGAGGAGCTCAGGGAGGACTCCGAGTCAAAGCGGCCCAACGTTCAGGTGGGGGACCCGTTCATGGAAAAGCTTTTGATAGAAGCTTGTCTTGAAATGATGAGGACCGGTGCGGTCGTAGGCGTCCAGGATATGGGTGCCGCCGGAATCACCTCTTCGTGCGCGGAAACAGCTGCAAGGGCCGGCACCGGTATGGAGATCGAAGTCCGGCAGGTTCCCACCAGGGAAGAAGGGATGACCCCTTACGAAGTAATGCTTTCCGAGAGTCAGGAAAGGATGCTCCTGATAGTTGCGCCTGATAAAGCGCCAGTTGTGAGAGAGACCGCGCGGAAATGGGGGCTTTGCGCGGCGGTGATAGGGAAAGTCACCGATACCGGGGACCTGGTGGTAAAAGAAAACGGCGTGGAAGTGGCGAGGATCCCTGCGAAGCTTCTGGCGGAGGGTGCTCCCGTTTACGAGCCGGCTTCCAGCGAACCTCGCTACCTCAGGGAGACTTCCTCCTTCAAGCTAGAATCTCTACCCATGCCGTGCATTTTAGACGCCGTGTTCAAGGTGATGAGCGCACCGACAGTAGCTTCAAAAGCTCCTGTATGGAGACAATACGACTACATGGTAAGGACCGACACGGTGGCTGGACCAGGTTCGGGAGCGGCAGTTCTGAGGGTGAAGGGGACCCGCAAAGGGGTCGTCGTCTCCACGGATGGCAACGGACGAATCACTTACCTGAACCCCCGGGCCGGCGGGATGTGGGCCGTGGTCGAATCAGCTCTGAACGTCGCGGTTACCGGAGCGAGGCCCCTAGGCATAACGAACTGCTTGAATTTCGGAAATCCGGAGGACCCCGAGGTTTTCTGGCAGTTCAAAGAAGCCGTCGCCGGGATGGCCGAGGCGTGCCGGCGACTCGAGACGCCGATCACCGGTGGGAACGTGAGCTTTTACAACGAAACCGAGGGAGAGGCCATATATCCCACACCCGTCGTGGGAACGGTCGGGCTTCTCGACGATATCGGAAAGCGGGTATCACCCTGGTTTAAGCGGGAAGGGGATATAGTTGCCATCCTCGGCCAGATGCCGGGTGACCCGTCGCACCTCGCCGGAAGCGAGTACCTGGAACGATGCTTCGGGCTGGTGGCGGGACGGCCTCCCGAACCCGATCTGGTACTGGCGAGAAATCTCGTGGAGGCGCTCGTCCGCGGGGCGGGAAACGAACTCTATTCGTCAGCTACCGATGTGTCTCAGGGAGGGATCCTGGCGGCGTTGGCCGAAAGCTCCTTTGGGCCATCGAACGACCTCGTGTCGTCTTCCGCAGTCGGCGGGGCGGAGATCGAGATTTCAACAGGCGAGGGTCACCGTCTTGATGCGGTACTTTTCGGAGAAGGAATTGCAGCTGCGGTCGTCTCGTTCCCTGAACCAAACCTTCCGGAAGTGACGAATCTGGCCCGGTCGCTCGGTTTGCCTCTGACGGTCCTGGGCCGGGTCAAAAGCGGCCGCATCGTGATCAAGGCCCGCGAAGAAGCGCAGGTGAAGACCCTTCTCGATATCGAAACCCGTGCCCTTAAAGACGCATGGTCTCAAGCGTTTGCCCCATCATGAGCGTGTGGTCGCTTGCGGGACTTCGTCAAGGCATCCGCTCCGGGCAGATAAGTCACCGAGAGTGACCATCCGGAACGTGCCACGTTAAAACGGTGCCCCGGACTGTACGCCAATGCCGCGTGCTGAAACCTCCCACGAACTGCTTATGACCGGTGGCGGATGAACTGGCGCAGCGGTGTCAGGGTGCGTGAAGTCTTCTCCGTCTGCGGTAAAATAGGGCCGGATTTATACGGCTCGAGAGGAGAGACCGGGGTGAAACAGGATGTCCGCCTGGTTGCGGTGGACCTCGACGGCACGCTTTTGAGGAGCGACGGGACCATATCCCGTTTTACTCGCAGGGTGATACGGGAAGCTTCTCAAGCGGGGATTTCCGTAGTAATCGCGACGGGTAGATCCAGAGACATAGCTGATAGGATTGCCGGATGGCTTGGTCTTCACACGCCCCTCATTTGCTGCAACGGTGCGAGGGTGTTTTCAGGGAGGGAACCTGGGTCGAAGAAGCGGGAACTCTGGGGATTCGTGCCCATGGGGGAAGAAGAGGTGCTGGGCGTAACATCGATTCTCCGGGACATGGACGTCTACTTCCACGTGCACCTCGAGGATGCGCTGGCCCTGGAGGCGAGAAACCTTCGGAGGATTCCGAAGAATCATTTTTCCATTAGGCGGTTTCTCTGGACCGCTTTCGGGGGGTACCGGATGGTTCGTCCGAAGGTGTTGCGGGACGGAACGACCGAGAAATACGCAGCTCTCATCCCCAAGATCTGTGCCAACGGACCCGAAGACCTCATCGCCGAGGTGGAGTCCGGGGTTCTCCAGCGGTTCCCTAGCCGGCTTCAATGCGTCAAGACCGACAGGACGTTTCTCGAGATCATGAGTGTCAAGGTGAACAAGGGAGAAGCGCTGACTGCCGTCGCTTCCCGGATGAATCTTTCCATGGGTCAGGTGGCGGCCATCGGAGACGGAGACAACGATATTGAGATGGTAAAGAAGGCTGCTGTTGGGGCTGCGGTCGCTAATGCAAGTCCCAAATTGTGCCTCGAAGCATCCCATATCGCGCTCCCCAACGACGACGACGGACCTGCCAGGTTCATCCAGGAGATTTTGCAGGGGAGGGTGACCGTGGAAAAACGGGAGCAATCCGAGACCCGCGACGCAGCGGACTGTCCTTGAGGTGAGGGTGATGCCGCATGAAAGCGATGGTTCTACGCGGGCCCGCGCCGGTGGAAAGCCAGCCTCTTTCCCTCGAAGATGTCCCCGAACCCGTCCCCGGGCCGAGAGAAGTTCGCATCAAAGTGCGGTTTTGTGGCGTGTGCCGCACCGATCTCCATATCGTTGAGGGTGAGCTGCCGCCGGTCCGTTTACCCCTTGTACCGGGGCACCAGGTCGTAGGCGTGGTTGACGCCGTGGGCGACGCGGGGGGTGATGCCGGGACGAAAGCCCCGGGCGAAGCGGCGAGCGACCGTACACCCGGCACCGCGGGTAACACCGCGGGCAATACCGGCCGGCGCGCCGGCGATGGCGCGTATTACTTTGCGGAAGACGCTGGAGGCGATGCTGAGAGTGACGTTGCTAGCAACGCTGCGGAGGACGCAAACTGCAGGGTCAGAGTCGGTGACCGGGTAGGCTTACCCTGGCTTTACAGTGCTTGCGGTCGATGCTCGTTTTGTCTGAAAGGCCAAGAGAACCTGTGCGAGAGGATACGGTTTACGGGCTACTCCTACGACGGAGGTTACGCGGAGTACGTCATCGCCAGAAAGGACTTTGTGGTCCAACTGCCTCCGGCCTTTCCCGATCTGGATGCTGCACCCCTCCTTTGCGCGGGGATCATCGGATACCGGTCGCTGAAGGTAGCTGGGGTGAAACCCGGAGATACGGTGGGGCTGTTTGGATTTGGGGCTTCGGCGCACCTGGCGATTCAGGTGGCACGTCACTGGGGCTGTGACGTCCTCGTCTTTACCAGGAGCGAAGCGCATCAGAATCTCGCCCGCGCACTCGGGGCCAGCTGGGCGGGGAAGGCTGAGGATGGACCGGCGGGTTCGTGCGATGCGGCGGTGAGTTTTGCGCCTGCGGGTTCAGTGATCCCCCCGGCCCTCAGAGCTTTGAAAAAAGGAGGTACGCTCGCGGTAAACGCGGTACACCTCGATGGAGTTCCCGCGTTCGATTACTCCCTTCTGTATTGGGAAAAGTCCGTGAAAAGCGTGGCCAACGCCACACGAGAAGATGCTCGGGAATTTATACGGCTAGCGGCGGAAATACCCGTAAAGGTTTCGACGGAGGTATTTCCCCTTGAAGAAGCCAACGAAGCTCTTTTACGATTGAAGAGAGGTCAAATTCAGGGGGAGGCGGTGCTGGACGTAGCACAAGTACTTTAGAGAGATGGCGCGATGAATGCCTTGAAGGGAGGAAAACGCAAACCCGCCTTCAGCATCTGCATCCGGCGGGTTTGAGGGTCCGCGTTGCTCTGTTCTATTCTTGATATGCAGTTCCAACTAGCAACTCATACCACTCGTTGAACTGCTGCTTACGTTCATCTCCCAGGTCTTTGGAACGGAACTCCAAGAGAAGGTCGAAATCGCCGAGGGCCTTGAAGGTTTCAATCAGTTTGGAGGAAGTGACGCGGGCCACCGCTTGCCCAGCCTTAACCTCTTCCCCTACTGAAACCAGCATTTCGAGGGAATGAGCCTCTGCGGCAAAAGACAAGGTGTAGATGCCCTGTTCGTCCGCCTGGAAGACCTCGACGACCATAAGTGTCTCACCGGTTCTATGGTAAGTGCTCGACCCTCGAGTTGCGGTGCCGTCAAATGGCGACAAGATGAGTGTATCGACTGGCACATTCCACCAGGTAGTCAAAACCAATTCGTTATCGAAAACGGACGGAGGGGCCGAGGCGACTCCTTTACCAAGGTATTCGGCAGGGACTACAAAGGGCTCGGGTTGTTTGACTGAGAGGTAGTATCGGAATCTCGTGCGCACCCGGTCGAGCAGCACTGCGGCCTGAGCGCGGTCCAGTACGCCTTGCGGGTCGAAACGCCCATCCGGCTTTCCCTTGATGATGTCCAACATTATGGATGTGCCGATGAGTGGCCTAAGTGAGGGGGTGATTGACTCGGCGTCGGTTATCAACTGTAACCACCACTCAGGTTCCGCAGAAGACGAATACTGAAGACCTCGGGAAAGCAGAACCCGAACCAAAACCGACGCCGCCGTCTCGCGGGTGCACGGTTCTCCCATGCCGAAGGTGGATGTGTCTAATGGCGGCATGTATGGAGAGGCCGCTTGTACGGACCTGTAGGCCCAGTGGCTGGCCGG
>DYEQ01000067.1 GCA_020725645.1 Candidatus Fermentithermobacillaceae bacterium
GCGGGCCCGGCAGGTTGAGCGCGGAAAATGCGACTCACAGAAGGTGTGCCAGGAGGTGGCAAGATATGAAAACCTCTCGAGTTCTAAGCATCATGCTGTGTGCAGTTTTGATCGTTCTTCCCGCTTGCGTTTCCGGGTGCGAGGGGCAGAGCGGTAAAGAGGGTCTCTTGTGGGCGTGGCCGTCGAAGAAAGAGGCCCAGACCGTGGCCGGCACCGGTGCCGGTTGGGGCCGGACGGCATTCTTCCGTTTCCGTGATCCGCCCGTCGAAGGGTCTCTCGAGGCGGAGGTCAGGCCGGGAGTACCGTTTACCCTGGGCTACGCCGGGCAGATAGTTTTCGTTATGCTGGACCGTCTGGACGAGCCGCCGTACGAGGTAACGCTCAAGAATCGGGACGGGAAGGAAATTGGGAAAGCTTTCGTAGGGCGGCCCGAGCCTCAGGAGAACGAGCCTCTTGTCAACATCGTTGAGAGAAGAGCCCGCTCCTTAGCGGGCGGAGGAGGTTCGTCCGAGGAGTACCCGTTGGCATTGGGGGCGAACGACGGGTGTAGTGTCAGGGCGGGTTTCGGTTCGGTCGCCGTCGAGATAAGGGTCCCGGTGTGGGCGTTGCCTGCCCTGGCCGAAGGGCCCTTTCGCGATGCCGTCACTTTCACGCCTTCGGAAGGGGTGCGGACCGCATTTCGGCATTCCCATAGCTTCGTACCCGGCGGGGAGAGCTGGTTAGTTCTCACCATCGAATGGCCGGGAGTCGAGGCTTCCGGAGCGGACGTCGTGGACCCCGCCGAAGTCGCGAAGTCCACATCGGCGCCGCCCGGATTTGCCTTGAAAATGCAGGTCTCCATCGATGCAAAAAAACTTCCGGTCTTCAAGGATGTTTCGGGGATGGACGGCGTCTTCAAAGTCTCTGTCTTGCGGGCGAAGCCCTCAAGCTATTCAATTCGAAGTCTCGAGGATGCGGCGGTGACGGTGCCGTTCAAGGGATTCCGGACCGTCCACAGCGTTAAAGCCGCTCCTCACCGTTTTGCCTTGACCTTCACGAAGCCGGTAGATCGAGGTTCGGTAGAACGTGCCCTGGTGTCGTCGGTAATGATGAGAGGGCCGCTTCCTTCGTTCTCTTTTGACTGGAAGAGCGATGACGAGCTTGAGTGCGTGATTACGCCTCCCGATCTTCGACCCTGGGGCGGAGCGACATACCGGATAAACGTCACAGGCTCCTTCGACAGGGAAGGGCTGCCGCTGTGGTTTCTCGAGCCAATGGTGGTCCGCTTTGCTATTCCATTGACGCAAGTCCGGGTTCGTGCCGAAGATCCGGGCGGGACACCTGAAACCGTCGGTGAGCTTCCTCCGGGGATAAGCGCGGTAATCCCTTCGCCCGGCGGAGAGTACATGCTCGGCTTCGAGGTGGCGGAACCGCATGATACGGAAGGGCCTGACGAATGCCACCCGTGGCTCTACTCTTCTTCCACCGGAAAGTGGACCGACCTGGGGTCGGATATCAAGCCGCTCTGGAATGCCCAGTGGCTCGATGAGCAGCACGTAATCACCTGGGACTGGGACGGATGGGAGGTCATCGAAGTTCCATCCGGCAAGGTGATGAGGACGGAGTGGAAAGACAAGCCCGGGCTCTCGTTATTTGGATTGTGCCCGTCGCCCGACGGTAAGACTCTAGCCATCATCCAAGGTAAGAGGAACACCCACTCGTACGAACCGGCGGACCTTCTCATTTGCGACCTCGAAGGCAACGTGCTCAAGCGCTGGCCCGGGGTCACCGGCACCGACAGGCGTGACTTTTACCGCTTCTTGATCCCAGTCCTCTACACTGCGAAGATCGGAGGATCCCAGGCCGGAACACCCGGAACACCGGCATCGCAAGGAGCGCAATCCGCGGCAAGAATTAGCGGGACGATCTTTCTCGTAGACAGGCTCAAAGATGGGCCTACCCGTGTTCTGCAGGTAGATGTGGAAAGCGGGACGGTTTCGGCGGTTCCCGGAACGGAGTACGCATCCCGCAGCCCCCGCGACGCGCTGGCGGTTTTCGGTGAGAACCCCACTTACCTGGCGTTTGTAAACTTGCACGATGAGGAGGAAATTACTTTCCCAGGAACGCCGGAGAGGGTTCACGTAATTGACCTCGACAAAGGGAAGCCGGTAGGTTCGGTGAGCTTCATGTGGGCGGGCGAGTTCATTGGAAGGCACTTGTTGCCCTCGCCCGGCGGACGATTTCTCCTGGCAGGACAGACGCTAGCCGACATGGGGGCTTTTCTCAAACAGCCTGAGGGCGACTGGACACGTTGGCCCAAGCTTCCCGGCGCGCCGGTGGGATGGTCGCCCGACGGCGTTTGGGTATATGTCCTGAAAAGCGCTCAGTAGCAAGATCCGGCTTGCACATGCGGCTGCGCCGGGGGGTTCACCGCTTTCCGGGATTGTCGGGTACGGGACCGTTGGGGACTGGTCCTCATGGCCTGTTCGACGTACAACGTTGACATTACCGGATTCTAGCCCGTAGAATACCAGAAAACATATGTCCGGCGATGAAGGGGAGAGTAGGATAGAGCCAGGCTTTCAGAGAGGGGCCGTCACCGGGTGGAAGCGGCCTTGAGCAGGTTCTTTCTGAAGTGCACCCCTGAGCATGGGAGCCGAAATCTTTGACGCCAGCGAGAGTAGGCTTTCACGGTTTGCGCCCGTTACAGCGCGGGCACCTATGACTTTCTTCGACGAGGAGCACTGGCTATACCTGGTGCGGACAGGGTGCCAAATGAGGGAAAGGTTAAAAAGAAGTCAACCCGTAGAAAGAGCCTGCGTGGATGCGGGCGACGGATCTGATACGGGTGGCCTTTCCAAAGCAGAGTGGGACCACGGTCACGCCGTCTCTGTCACGAGGCGGCGTGTATTCGTTATGCCCTGTTTTAAGGAGGGGGTTTATGTTCGAGGATATTAAGTCTTATGTCAGAGCTGCCATGGAGCGAGACCCCGCCGCTAAGAATGTGGTGGAAGTTCTCCTGTGTTACCCGGGCGTCCACGCACTCATAATTCACAAACTGGCTCACTGGTTATACCAACACAAGTTGTTCGTGCCGGCGCGGTTGGTCTCTCATGTAGGTCGCTTTCTTACCGGCATAGAGATACACCCAGGCGCAAAGATCGGAAAAGGCGTTTTCATCGATCACGGGATGGGAGTGGTTATCGGAGAGACGGCTGAAGTGGGAGATAACGTTACGATTTACCAGGGAGTGACGTTGGGTGGAACGGGAAAAGAAAAGGGCAAAAGACATCCTACGATAGAGGAAGGGGTTGTGGTAGCTGCCGGTGCCAAGGTGCTTGGTTCCTTCACAGTAGGGAAGTACTCGAAGATCGGTTCGGGTGCAGTGGTGTTGAAAGAAGTTCCTCCCTACTCGACAGTGGTGGGAGTACCAGGGCGAGTCGTGGCGAGACAGGGTGTAAAGATCAATGAAGTCGACTTGAAACACAACGAACTTCCGGATCCAGTGGGAAAAGCTCTGGACCTATTGACTTTGCGGATCAGGCTTCTTGAAGGTGAGATCAGAGAGCTAAGGGCACGGCTTGAGGCAGCGGACCCCGAAAGTGAGGCCAACAGCAAGATGTTAGCTGACAAGGATAAACTCCAGGAGGAAGCAGCTCGTGACTATAGCATCTGATGTTACACAGCTTATCGGAAAGACTCCGGTCGTCAAACTCAGGCGTTTTGGCGGAGGAAACCGTGCGGAAATACTGGTGAAACTTGAGTCGTTTAACCCGGGAGGGAGCGTGAAAGACAGGGTAGCGCTGGCTATGATCAAGGATGCCGAGAAGAGGGGTATCCTGAAGCCGGGCTCGACCATCGTGGAGCCTACCTCCGGGAACACCGGCATAGGCCTTGCCATGATCGCGGCGTCCAGGGGATACAGGTTGCTATTAACCATGCCAGAAACAATGAGCATCGAGCGGAGGCGGCTCTTGAAAGCTTACGGTGCTGAGATAGTCCTGACCCGTGGTCCTCTTGGTATGCGTGGAGCAGTTGAGAAGGCTCGGGAAATATTAGAGCAGCACCCGGACTACTTCATGCCTTCTCAGTTTGAAAATCCCGCAAACCCCGCGATACACGAAAAAACCACCGCTCTGGAGATACTTGAGGCCACGGGGGGAAATCTCGATGCTTTCGTGGCGGGAGTTGGTACAGGAGGTACAATTACGGGGGTTGCCAGGGTGCTCAAAAGGGAGATCCCCGGGATAATTGTGGTTGCCGTGGAGCCCGCCGAATCACCGGTGCTCTCTGGCGGAAAACCTGGTCCTCATCGTATACAGGGTATAGGTGCCGGCTTTGTGCCGGAAGTGCTTGACCTGACACTGATAGACCGGATTATGCAGGTTAAATCAGATGACGCCTTTGAAGCCGCCCGTGAGCTGGCGAGGGCGGAAGGTATCCTTGCCGGTATCTCCTCTGGAGCGGCTTGCGTGGCCGCCTTGTCCCTCGCGAGGGAACTCGGCGAAGGAAAACGGGTGATGACGATACTCCCCGATACCGGCGAGCGTTACCTGAGTGTGGACGGCCTGTTTTGAAGTGGGTCGAAGGATTGCTTGTTACTCCGGGAGGACCGCCGGTTGAACAATCGGTTGAACAATAGAGTCTGACCGTATGTTCTGCTGCTGCCAGTCTGGGTACTCAGTAGCTACGGGGCCGGTCCGACTACCCGAATCAGGTTAACAACATCGTCGCCTTTCCGGGGATCCTCAGAGGTGCCTTCGACGTAAGGGCCTCGACTGTCGACGATGCCATGAAAATGGCCGCGGCAAGAGCTATAGGACATCTAATAGACGAAAGTAGGCTATCGGCGGACCGAGTTATCCCGGACCCGTTTGACCCCCGAGTCGCCTTTTCGGTGACGCGGGCGGTCGCAAAGGAGGCGATGGAGTCGGAGGTAGCGAGGATACAAGTGGATCCGGAGGAGATCTACCGGAGGACGGTCGCCCTGACAGGTGAGTGGCAACGGGGCTGAGGGGCGGCACCAGAAAGCGTTCTGAAGACGATCGTGGTACCGTGATTGACTGCGCGAGCAGTGAGATGATCTCTAGTCAGACACAAGAACCGAGGTGGGCGGAGGCCGGAAGGCCTCCGCCGGGTACTTAGCAAAGAACCCTAGTCACCTGAAACCGTTTCCGGTGTCTCGAGTGTCCGCTTGACGAGATCTTCTATCGACGGCTCTACCAGGGAAATGTCCTTTATCTCCCCCAGGGATTGCATCGCCACAAGCACTGCCGGTACCGGCGAGATGCGCCGATCGAACTGAACCTCTACGGTGCGGGACTCCACATCAATCGAAACGATCTTCCAGGCGCCTTCTGCGGGCCGGTCCAGTCTCTCTCCCTCTGGTCCGAGATATTGCCCCGGCCGGAAGTCCTCCGGGACTCCGCTGTACTTGACTTTGAGAAGCGTCGGAAGGTTGACCCGATCTCTCAAGGAATCAAGTGAACCATCGTATATGACGTGTCCATGGTTGATCACGACCACCCTTTCGCACAGTTCCTCGATGTCCCTGAGATCATGGGTGGTCAGAAGGATCGTAACACGGTGCCTTGTGTTTATCTGCCTCAAAAACTCTCTCATCCGGGTCTTTGCCACCACGTCCAGCCCGATGGTGGGTTCGTCCAGGAACAGTACCGGAGGCCGGTGGATCAGGGCTGCCGCAAGCTCCGCCCGCATCCTCTGACCCAGCGAAAGGCGTCTCACCGGGGTATCCAGGAATTCGCCGAGTCCCAGGAGGTCGTCGAATTCCTTCAGGAACTCCCTATACCGGGCGGGCTCGACTTCATACATCGCGGACAGAATCTCAAAAGAATCTATGGTAGGAAGGTCCCACCAGAGCTGACTCCGCTGGCCGAAGACCACTCCAATGCGCCGGGCCAGCGCCTGCCTCTGGCGCTGGGGGCAAAGCCCGTCCACCCAGGCTTCTCCCGAAGTAGGATGGAGAATCCCGGTAAGCATTTTCACCGTAGTGGATTTGCCCGCCCCGTTGGGACCGATGTACCCGACGAATTCACCCGGTCTTATCTTCAACGACACATCCGTTACGGCCCGCACCTCTCTTTTTTCCTGGGATATCAGGGTGCGAAGGCCGCCGAAAAACCCTGACTTCCGCACCGGTACGAAATACGACTTGCTGAGGTGCCTCGTCAGAATGGCTGCGCTCTCGCTCACCGCAAGCTCTCCTTTCGGACTCGCCCGTCATGACCCTGTGCTGTGATACCTGGACTCTCCCAAATGCCACAGCCGGTTTGCGACCCGTAAACTCAGCACGCAGGCCAGCGCCGGCACCGCCAGATTGAACCACGTCCCGCCTTTTCCCAGCAGGAACTTCACAGGGATGTAGTTGCCTAACCCGAGGGGGATTACCGTGAGGAGCGTGTACTTGAGCCAGGCCGGGTAAATGTCGAGCGGGTAAAGCCCGGCGGTGGAGGGTGCGTTCTGGGTGAAAACCTGAAGCTCCTCGATCCTCACGATGTGGAAGGCAGCACTGGCCGTGGCGATCGCGACCGCCGTGTAAAGGCATGCCGAGGCCAGCGATGCATAAAGGAGCCAGCCTACGTCCGTCCAGCGAAGAGCGCCGGTTCTGACCAGAGACATAGCTGAGACTCCGCCCACCCCTGCTCCCTCGATTACCAGGGATATCTGTGAGAGTTCGACGTTTCTTGAGAGCAGCATGAACAGGCTGGGCCAGGGTCTTACGAGCACCGAATCAAAGTCTCCTCTCACGATGTAGCTCTCGAAACGTTCGAGCTCATTACCGAAGATTCTGTACAGACCATACCCGACGCGAGACACCCCGTAAAGGACTCCGACTTCGTAGATATTCCATCCGTGAATCGACTTAAACCTCCAGAGGAGGACCGCTATAAGGGAGAAGTCGTAAAGACCGCCGGCAACCTGGATCAAGGTCGACGAGATGAAGTTGAACTTGTACTGCATCTTCGCCCGGACGCCCGCCGAGAGAAGGAGCCAGTAAAGCCTCCCGGCCGCAAGGAACCTCGAAGAAGAGCCGTGCGCAGCTTCCCCGGAGAACGGTCTTTGGCGCGTCATCCTCCCTGCACCTCCAGTTTTCTGCGGGCAAGCTCGGTCGCCCGGTGAGCGAAGAGAGTCAGGACCACCGACCAGACTACAGCGGGCCAGATGAGCTCGGCGCCTGAGAGTTCAAGATAAATCCGGGCCGGATTGAAGCTGAGACACGCAAACGGGGACCACCTGGCCAACCCGTAAACGGGGGCAGGCAAAACCTCAATCGGCATTGACGCTCCGCCGAGACCGAGGCTCAGCATCGCCACCGTCCAGTAGACAGTGCGAATCTCTGTGGTCCAGAATGCCGTTATACCGACCAGATACAGGTCGACGATCCCGATGTAGCACCCGAGGAGTAGCGCCAGAAGAGTCCAGAACCAGGTCGCGGGGTTTTTCGGCAGGTAGAAGCCAATGGTCGAAAGCATGAGCCCGACCGGAATCCCCCGGAATATCAGGCCGTAGATCATGGAGCCATACTCGTAAGCGACGGTGTACAAGAAAAAGCTCATCGGGCGGACGAGCTCCTGCGCTATGTTCCCCGACCGAACGGCATCCCTTATTCTGACATGGCATCGTATTCCGAACTGCGTGAACCACATCGTCGTTTCATTGAAGGACACGTAGTAGACCATTGTAGGGTAACTATAGTCGCCAAACCCGGTTGGGGGCATAACGCTCTTCCAGAGGTAGATATAGATTATCCCGAAAACGGCGCTCGCGACCGCGTTTATCAAGTGCGAGGCCGAGTACTGGAGATTCTGAAGGAATCCTCTGGACATAAGAACCCAGTACTTTCGAGTCTTTAATGAGAGATTGGTTAAAGGCGCAGTCAACAGCATTTGCAGGGTCCCAGCCTCGCCTTTTCCGGCTTTTGTCTTACTTACCGGGCCATAAGAACGTTCCTGGTCGTTGCCTTTCACTCGAAGGCACACTGGACGCCTGGAGTCGCGAAACGAAGAGATTCTATCACCCAGCTCCGGCACGGGTCAAAGTATGAGCAAAATGGGTGTCTGTCAAGTACTTCCGGGTGAGAACCTATGCCCCTGTCTCTTGACACCGGCACCCGCCTCGTTTGGCAGACGCCCCGTCGATGACGGGTCACCCGAGAACCGGATAGACCCGGTGCGGGCACAAAGGAGCAAGATGTTCTATACTGGTCTTTGCAAATGCATTTCCGTTACATGGTAACTTAATCATTTGACCAGAAGGCGGGTACGAGGATGCTGAAAAACCTCGATGCATTCTTCGGAGCACAGGACATGACAGAGGGCAGACCGGTGGTCAACCTCCTGAGATTCTCGGTTCCCTTGCTCATGCAAGCTCTCACCAACAGCATGGGCTACCGGGTGGTTAGCTGTACCACCGCGGTGATGAGGATCGACGGCTTCGCGATGATGCCGAATTTCACCTACGGTATGGCCATAGCTACCTTTGTTGGACAGAACGTGGGAGCTGGCCGGTTCGACCGCGTCAAGCAGGGCGCTGAGGAAGTTCTGAAACTTAGCCTAAGCACGGCGTTCGTGCTGGTCGCATTGCTGCTCGCCTTCGGCGGAAACTTACTGCGGATGTTCACCGCGACGGAGGAGATCATCAGGCTCGGCGTACGGCAGATGCGGATCCTCTCCGCCGGCTACATCGCCATGGCCGTTTCTCAGGTGTTCGGCGGCATTTTGCGTGGCGCTGGCGACACCGTGGCGCCCATGTGGATCTCGATATTGACCACGGTTTTGTTCCGCGTTCCTCTGGCGTACTTCCTGGCGTATCTCACTCGAAGCGAAACTTACCCTGCGGGATCTCCGGATGCGCTTTTCGTGTCGCTGCTCACCAGCTGGATCCTCGGAGCCGCGTGCAATTACTTCTGGTACAGGCGGGGAACCTGGCGTGAAAAGTCGCTGGTGCGACACGGCCAGGTGGGGGTACAGGAGCAGTTTGTAGAGTGAGGGGTTTTTTTCTGCCGCTCGACCGGCGCAGGGTTCCGCACTGAGAAGTTGGGCGCGAACGGGAGGATGGTCCCATGATCATCAGCGCCAGCCGGCGCACGGACATCCCCAGGTTCTTCACCGGCTGGTTCATGCAGCGGGTGAGAGAAGGGTTTTTCTGTTCGAGAAATCCCTTCAACCCCGCGGACGTAAGACGCACGAGCCTCGCCCCCGCCGACGTTGAGGCCATCGTTTTCTGGAGCAAGGATCCAGCTCCCATGCTGGACTACCTCGAGGAACTCGATTCCAGGGGATACATCTACTACTTCCAGTTTACGTTGAACCACTACCCGCGAGTTTTTTAACCCGGCGTTCCCGCTCTCGAGACGCGACTTGATACGTTCCGCAGACTCGCCGACAGGATAGGGCCGTCGAGGGTCATCTGGAGATACGACCCCGTGATCGTGAGCTCGGTCCTGCCTTTCGAATATCACGAGGAGCGCCTGACCGGATAGCTCGGGTTCTCGAGGGCTATACCAGAAGGCTTCCCATAAGCTTCCTGGATCTTTACGGCAACGTACGAAAGCGACTTTGTGCCTCCGCAGCTTCCCATACCGGTGACATCGTCGACGTGACCTCTCCCGATAAAAGGCATGCTCTTCTGAGTTTCGCCCTCCACGTAGCTGAGATAGGGCGTGCGTACGGACTCGAAGTCAGGACCTGCGCCGAGAAGGTCGGAGAAGCTGGCATTCGGCCCGGGGCGTGTGTTGACGGCGACCTGGTGAGCAGCTTGCTCCGGACGGGAGGGCGCCCGGCTTCCGTGTATGGCCAGAGCAGACAAGCGTCTTAGCACGAAGCTCCTGAAGAACACCTTCCTCGCGAATCGCCGGAAAAACCCGCGTGGCCGAAAGTGGCCCGGTCCCCATGCCATTTCATCTGCCGCGTCCATATGGTAAGATGAGGGGCGACACCCTGCAATTGCTGTAAAATGAGGGATGCACAGTGGGTTGCGGCGGTTCGGGGGGCATGTTGCAGAGAGCTTTCGGCGAGCTTTGCGATCGGCTCCGAAACCCCCCAAGGTTCATGATGTCGGAGACCTTATCGTCGAGTACAGCCGCATGTTCCCCGAGCCCGTTCGAAAGGACGCCCAAACTCTCAAGGAGATCTCACACTGGTTGCGCAAGGAACGAGAATTCGCTTTCTATGGTGAGGTCGATCTGATTCCTACCCTCTAGCCTCTCGACCTCCGCACTGGCAGCTTCGGGTGATGGCCTCGTCAGTGCAAGCAGCGCAAGTCGAAGCTTCTCCTCGTATTCCTCATTACACTGCGGCCATCCAGCTGCACGCAGCAGGACCTTTTATCGTTCGACTATGTCGAACGGTTAGTCAGATGCCATGTTTGAATATTCCGCGAGGGTACTTCCTCTGCCTGCTTATGGGTGTTCCGGTAATCCGTATTTTTTCGGCGACGTGGGCGTCAGGAAGGGCGAGATTGCTTTCGTTAGTCATGGCAGAATACACGGGATTAGATCCGGTGCGCGCCTGACCGTCGACTGTTCAGGGCTGATCCTTTGTCCTGGCTTCATCGACATCCACAACCACAGCGACACAGCGATCTTTCTTCACCCGGAAGCGCTCAACTATGTCACCCAGGGCGTAACCACACTTGTGGTGGGCAACTGCGGGTCAAGCGCGGCTCCCGTTGGCGTGGATGAGTCCCGGGAAACCGGGTTTTCCAACAACTTTGAAAGGATAAAGAAGTGGCGCTCTTTTGGTGCGTACCTGGACGAACTGGACAAGCTTCCGAAGAGCGTTAACATCTGCGCCCTGGTTGGACACGGGCAGGTGAGGAAAGCTGTGCTGGGACTGACCGACAGGGCACCTGGTCAAGAAGAACTCGCGATGATGAAAAACCACATCCGCGAGGGCATGGAAAGCGGAGCTTTTGGACTGAGTACAGGGCTCATATACTCGCCGGGCATGTATGCCAGCACAGCTGAGATAACGGAGCTGGCCAGGGTAGCAGCTGAGTTCGGAGGGCTTTATTGCACCCACTTGAGGAGCGAAGCTGACCTTGAAATCGATGCGGCTATGGAAGCTATCCAGATCGGCCGCATGACCGGGTGTAGAGTGCAAATCGCCCATCTCAAGGCCTCGGGCAAGAGAAACTGGGGCACCGTCCGTACGGTGCTGGATATCATGGAATATGCGCGACGGCTCGGCGTCGAAGTCACCTGCGATGTTTACCCCTTTGCCCCCTCAGGCGCAAGCCTCTTCGTTCTGTTCCCGGGCTGGGCAAGGTCCAGAGGAAAAGATGGTCTTCTCGAGTTACTGAAAGATGCTGAAACCAGAGACAGAATCCGCGCCGAGCTCCAGCGGCCGGCGTTTGATTGGGAGAACATATACTTTGATGCAGGTCCGGACGGGCTGATGATCACTCTGTCAAGAGTTCATCCGGAGTACCAGGGCAAAACTCTTTCTGAGGTAGCCAGGATCCGCGGAGAAGACCCTCTCGATGCTATCTTGAGTCTTGCAGAGGAAGACATCGATATGTCGATGGTTGCCGGTGGTATGAGCGAGGATGACAACCGGGCGGCACTGGCTCATCGACTGAGCATGATCTCCAGCGACAGCAGCGTTACCGAGTTTGGCTTCGGCATGCCTCACCCAAGAGCCTATTGCGCATTTACGAGGGTCATTTCCAGGTTTGCCAGGGATGAACCTCTTCTTACCCTCGAACAGGCCGTACATAAGATGACAGGTTTTCCTGCGTGGAAACTTGGCCTGCCAGACAGGGGAGCCATCAGACCCGGTGCAAGAGCAGATATCGTGGTCTTTGATTTCTGGAAAATGAAAGATACATCGGACTTCGGAGATCCTCATCATTACTCAGAAGGTATAGTCCACCTTCTGGTCAACGGCGAGTTCGTCGTCAAAAATGGCAAACCAACCGGCTTGATGCCGGGTAAACTCCTGCGTCACAGGTCCTCATGAGTTGCAAATTCGGCAGAGAAACCCTCCGCAAGCTTTAAGAACATCGTGGGCGGTTGGCACCGGAACGCAGGAGCAAAAGTGAAAACGGAGTGTCGATAGTGTGTAAAGTCGTAACGGAAAAAGATACCCTGGGGTTCACGGACATAATAGAAGCAGAAGAGCGTATATCTCCCTATGTCCGGCGGACCCCGCTCTTGAGGTCGACCTTTTTGAGCCGTGTGGCTCAAGGTGAGATCTACCTCAAGTTAGAGAACCTCCAGGAGCTCAATTCCTTCAAGATCCGCGGGATTGTCAATAAGGTCCTGACGCTGGACGACCGTGCGCGGGAAAAAGGCGTCGTTGTGGTCTCGTCGGGCAACCATGCCATCGCTGCCAGCTACTGTGGCTACCTGTGGCACATGGCGGTCGAGGTTTACGTGCCCAGGGCGACACCCCGGACGAAGGTTGAGAAGATCAAGGCTTTTGGAGCCAGGGTGCACATTGTGGGTGACA
>DYEQ01000068.1 GCA_020725645.1 Candidatus Fermentithermobacillaceae bacterium
ACCGTAGCTTCATCCTTCGTCCTCGGGTAAAGCACGTTCGCCAGAGTTATCCCCGCGGACACCATGACGAGGCCGGTCATATCGATGGCACCCAAGAAACTCGAGCCCGTCTTCTCCATCTCCAGGAGCACTATAGGAAGGATTGCCGCGTGGTAAACGCCTCCGATTATGGCCGGCCAAATCAGAAGACCAGCCACCGCCCCTGCCAGCACCGAGTTGAGTCCAACAAGAGTATCGATTAGCGTTCTGATGCCATTTCCAGCCCAAAGAGCCAGCGGTGCTATGAGGAAGTACACGACCAAGCCGGAAGCTAAACCCGAAATCCCGCCGGCGACTATATTCGCAGTTGTAGCCGGAAAACGCCAGTTAAGAGACAGAGTTAGCAGATACGGAACCAGAATACCCGCAAGAACGCCGCCGATGATTCCGCCTATGATGCCTCCCTTTACCGAGAGGGTACCGGCGACCACTCCCGCGACGATGGCCACTTCGTCCATCCCGGACACTTGCTTTGCAGCTACCGCCGCGACGATTACCGGCAGCGCGGCGATCATCGTATCAAAGATGGTGCTGAACACGCCGAGTGCCGGGATCTTTCCAATCGCAAGGGTCAACGCCATCGCGATGAAGCCGGGCAACGAGGCCATCATGATCCCGCGGAAGTTCACACGTTGCAAGGGGCTCCCAGAGACCGCCCCCGGAGCTGAGGCCTTGCCTATCACCGGCCGGTACTTAAGACCCCAGTGCTTGGCCAAAGCGGAAATACCCGCAATCGCCCTTGTCCTGTTAGTGGTACCGGTAGTCCCCGATACCGAGATCACCGTTGTCCCCATAGACTGGGCCTTGGCCATCGAGGTACCTCCCGTACCCACAACTACGAGCCGCTGTTGAGCCGCTGCTCTGAGGCTCTTCTGGTTGACGCCATCCGGGTCGCAGCTTACGAGGAATAACCCGTCTATCTCTCCGGCGCTGATCTTCTTAGCGATCTCAGCATCCATTTCCGTGGCTTTCTGGTTGACCTGCTCAAGAGGCCCTTCGAAAGCAACCTTAGGCGTTCCACCTTCTAACACATAGATAGCTGCCGGGGTATCGGACTTTACCTGATCCATCGATGCCGTAGCAGCTATGAACAGGACGTCCGAAACCTCGATTTGGGCGGCGGAGGCCTGTCTTACCACCTCGTCTATGAGGCTGACCGGATCCTTACCCCCAGGTTGTAGAGGTTTCCGCCGCTTGAGCCAATTAGAGCTATGCGCCTGGCCACGGTTACCCTCCTCGAATCTCATTGTTGTCTTGGACCCCAGCTACCAGTCCGGGTCCGAAACCATTGATCGATGGGGACAAGATAAACGCGAACCGAATTCGCACCGGGACCGGTAGACGGAGACCACTATACCTATGTTGTCCGTACATATGGACATCCTGTCAATGCTCGTTTAGGTTTTGTCGCAGCCCGGTTCACCGAGAATCACGCGCATGCCCCTTGTTTCGATGAGGTACCTGATGCGGGCCAGGGCGTCTTTGAAGCCCCTCGAAGGGAAATGTCGGATGTCCTTGGTAAACGGGTTCTGAGAAAGTGAGTAGAATGCCCTGTACATGATTCATTCCTATGCGTCAAA